>JAYTLW010000134.1:0-37171 GCA_043729025.1 Methylobacter sp. | reverse complement strand
CGCGCCAGTTCCCGACTGGCTTAGGGTATACACACCATCCCTGGCGATAAATGTCGGCGCGGGCAGGCCGTTTATCGCACTTTCACGTCTGGCTGCACGAAATTCGTCTATTACTCCGGCATCCATGCCGGGCAGCACCTGCAATACTTCTTTAGTCGCCTGAGTCAAATCCACATTGGCTAATCCCGAGTGAACCGTGATCAAGTTTTCCAGCCATTTGTAGACCTGTTCGTTCATGCCCAACACCAATTGTAACTCCTCAATAGATTGAAACGGCTTGTTGCGGGGCTGGTAACTTAATCCTGCCTTTTTATAGTCAGCTTTCTCCGCACCGTCTATGTGCACCAGATCATCGGCATCACGCCAATCAAGAATGGCGCTGACCAGCTTGGTTTGCAACTCGCTGTCCACAGGTGCGTTAGCCATAAGCCCTTGCAACAATACCTGATCCGCCTTATTTAAATCAATCTTACCGGTTTCAGAAAGCAGTCGAACTCTCACTTTAGAATCATCATAGTCTATTTGATAAACACTGCCATCGGTTAGCCAGCGTTGCCGTTGATCGGGATTCATTAACATCAGCTCTGCAATGGCAAGTCCTGATTGGGCGACTGCCAAGGCCTTGGCATT
This sequence comes from Methylobacter sp., assembly GCA_043729025.1. GTDB lineage: Bacteria > Pseudomonadota > Gammaproteobacteria > Methylococcales > Methylomonadaceae > Methylobacter_A. The sequence continues at coordinate 36,541 of JAYTLW010000134.1, read as the reverse complement.
ACTGCTGATGCCGCTTACGATGGCCGATTCCCGCCGCATACTCAGCGCAAAACTACCGGCCATAATGGTCAGCAGGCTCAATACCCACAACACCAACACCAGGGCGAAGCCCTCAGACCTGATCACTCGAGAACCTCTCCCGGTTCAGTCCCATTTGGGGTGTCTATTCCTAGCTCATCGCTGCTGATTGCGTTTGTTACTTTAAGTTCTACAATCATTTCCGTCCAGGAAACATCATTGGTAGTGCTGATGTTGATTTTAACCAATCGGGGTTGCGTGTCTTTTCCCAACCATTCATCCTGCCAGCTGCTTTCGCCCCCATCATCCGTAGCGCCAAAATAAGCCAAGGTAAAATCGCTGACGTGCTTTAGCAAGACCACTTCTTCCGAACGCCATGCTTCACCCTCGGTCAGCGGGAAAAACGGGCTTATGGTCACTTTGATAAGCCGTTCTTTATCTTGCTGCTGGGGCTCTATGGAAAACAGCTGCATGCCTGACCTTCCTGCGCTCGCCGGAAAAACCGAGACAAACTGCAAGGACTGTTTGTTGCCTTGAAAAGACAATGTTCTTTCTTCTGTTCCGGTCGCCGCACCCTCCTTGACGTTAACATCATTCCATAAAGGCGTGGCTGAGGATAAGTGCCGTTGAAAAAAATTATAGACGACCGCTACCTCGTTCACTTCGGTTATTTTGCTTTCTCCCTGCTCCCAGCTTTGGGCGCAAATTTTCAAGCTGCTGAACAACAGCACCACCATAATGCTTAACAGGGTCATCGCTATCAGCACTTCAATCAGCGTAAATCCGCGTAGAGTACGCACCGCACACTTTGATTTTGGGCTGATGCTTGAAAAAGGGTACGCAATCACCCTACCGTCATGAACCTGAATTACTCTCATAATGCTTTATTGACCAATTTTAAGGTTGTCAACTCAAGCTGCCTGCCATCGGTGTCGGTATCGCCCCCCCAGCTTACGTTAACCTTTACCTTAAACAGATCAACAGCCAGGGTTGTGACATCCAAATTCTCAGCCGTGAATGGAAACAGGCTGACCGACACCCGCCAATGGTACTTTTCATTTGCAAGCCCGGTCGCTTCGCTAGGCTGCAAAGTCGTTTCCACCCCGGCTTGGGCCATTAAAGATTCGGCAATTTCAACGGCTGCGGTATATTCCTCGGCAACACCTGCGGTATTGATACCGGCGGAAAAAATCTTCAGCAAAATCCCCAAAGAAAGCGCCAGAATTGAAAACGCAATCAGGATTTCCAATAAAGAGAAGCCTCGCTGTTTATTCACTTTCAAGCTCAATCTGACCGGTTAACCAGTTTACATCGATTTTCCACGCGGCATCGCCTCGTTCCAGCGTGACTCGTCCTCCGGTAGAGGAGCCGTCGGCAAAAAAACGAATACTCGCCGTGCCTTCCCCGGTTAACTCGGTTTGTGCGGTCACCACGGTAAGATCAATGGCCTTTGGAATTTGATAAACTTTGTCCCTACCGCTGACCGTGTAATTGTTGTCACTCAAATCAACGGCAACCGTGGCTTCCTGATGCGTCATTAAAGCCTGCCCTCTGGCATAACGCAGTGCTGACACGATGTCTCTGGCCGCCGCCTTGATTTCCATAGAGTCACTTCCTGACGACAAATTAATACCGATCACCGAAAAACCCAGCACCACGACGATAAGCACCACGGTCAACTCCAGCAGAGTAAAACCTTTACATGACTTTAGCTGTCCGTGGCGAATGAATTCGCCCCTACAGCCTTTCACCTGGAACCCATATCATTCCCAACTGACAATATCCTGATCTTCACCTTCGCCGCCTTCCTTGCCGTCCGCCCCTAAGGTGAACAAATCAAATTTTCCATGCTCACCGGGAGCGGCATAATGATATTCCTGTAGCCAAGGATCCAGCGGCATTTTGGCTTTGCGCAAATACGGGCCGTTCCAGCGCTTGGCGCTATCGGGCGATTCGATTAAGGCTTTCAAGCCTTGCTCGGTGCTCGGATAACTGCCCAAATCCAGCTTGTACATATCCATGGCGGCCGCCAGATCTTCAATTTGCACTTTTGCCGCCTTGATTTTGGACTCGCCCATATGTTTCATGACCTGCGGCCCGACTATCCCGGCCAGCATCGCAATAATGCCCAGCACCACCAATAACTCCAGCAAGGTGAAGCCTTGCATCTTGAAAGTTGTTATTTGTTTCATCATGTTTTCCTCTAAAATTCAAATTTGTACTTGGGATGGTATGGGTTTGTCGGGTTACGCTGCGCTCGGCAATTGCTCCTGTATCCATGCAGCCCTAACTCGGGCTACACATTAAAAAGCTAAATCATTGACGCTCAGAATAGCCAGCAATATCGACACGATAATGCCTGCGATCATCAAGCCTAAGGAAATTATCAAAGCCGGTTCCAGCAAGGCCAGCATTCGCTGGATTGCGACTCTGAGCTGTTTATCGTAAATAGTCGCCACACGCAGCAGCATTTCTTCCAGGCGTCCTGTTTCTTCGCCCATTTTTATCATTTGCATGGCCATTTTGGGAAATATGCCTTTCTCCAGCAAGGCATCCGACATGTTCTTACCCTGCTTCAGCTGCTCTTCGGTATCTTGTATCGCCGCCGCCAGCACCAGATTGTCTACTGTTTCGCGAACAATAACCAGAGCCGCCAGTATCGAAACACCGTTACCCAACAAGGTGCCCAGGGTGCGGCTGATATTGGCGGTTTCCTTGTTCAGGATTATCGTCCCGGCCAGCGGCAGCTTCAAAAAACGACCGTCCCAGACTTTCTTTTTTACCGGATCGGCCATCTGAAGATTCATATAGCCGGTGCTTATGACCACGACCAACACCAGTATCCACCAATAGCTTTGCAGCCAATCAGCCAATCCCACCACAATTTGGGTAGAGACAGGCAGCGCTTTGCCCGCGCTTTCGAACATCTCGGAAAATTGCGGCACCACGAAAGTCAGCATCACAAACAGCGAGGCCAAGGACATGACCAGCAAGATAGCCGGATAGATCAAGGCGGTGCTGACCGTCTCTTTGAGATCCCGAGAACGCTCCAGGTATTCGGACAAGCGCGTCAAGACTTCTCCCAGACTGCCGCCCGCCTCACCGGCGCGAATCATGTTCAGATAAAACTTGCTGAAGATGCCCGATTGCTTTTCCAGCGCATCGGCCAAGGTCGAGCCGCCTTTAACTTTCTCCAGAACCCTGCCGATCAACTTGCTTACCCGCTCGTTATCTTCAGTCAAGTCCATCAACACCAGCAAGGATTTATCCAAAGGCAAGCCGGATTCCAGCAAGGTCGCCAATTCGCCGGTGAACAAACCGATGTCCTTTTGCGATAATTTGGACTGTTTTATGCCCAGTCTCAAGCCCAGAAACGACTTGGCGCTGGCCGGAACCACACGAATAGGGATATAGCCTTCCCCCTGCAAGGCCGCAATCAACTGCTGTTCATCAACTGCGTCTCGGGTGCCCTCTTCGGTTTCACCCAGGCTATTAACCGCTTTATAGGCAAACAACATCAGGTTTCCGAGGTGACCCGCAGCACTTCTTCCAGGGTGGTGATCCCTTGCAGCGCTTTTATCAGACCATTTTCATACATCGTGGTCATACCTTCTTCAATGGCCAGCCTTTGTATGGCGCCGGCTTCTTCATGCGCCATAATCAATTTACGCAGCGGATCGGTCATCGGCATAAACTCGATGATAGCCAGCCGTCCGCGATAACCCAAGCCTCCGCAAGACGCGCAGCCTATCGGTTTAAATAACACGATGTCGCCTGTAGGCGCAAACCGCCTTAAGCGCATGCCGTCGATAATTTCTTGAGTAGGCGTAGTGCGTTGCTTGCACTCCGGACACAGTTTTCTGACCAGGCGTTGCGCCAATATGCCGTTGACGGTGGAGGTCAGCAGATATTCTTCCAGGCCCATATCCAGCAAGCGGGTGACGCCGCCGGCCGCGTCGTTGGTATGCAGCGTCGATAACACCAAATGCCCGGTTAATGCCGATTGCACGGCGATACGCGCGGTCTCCAGATCACGCATTTCACCGATCATAATCACATCGGGATCTTGGCGCACGATAGAGCGCAAGGCCGAAGCGAAAGTCAAGCCTATCTGCGGCTTGGCCTGAATCTGATTGACGCCTTCCATCTGGTATTCCACCGGATCTTCAACGGTGATAATTTTTCGCTCTGAAGTGTTGAGCTGTTTTAACGCGGCATACATGGTCGTGGATTTTCCGCTGCCGGTTGGCCCCGTAATCAAAATAATGCCGTGGGGCTGGGCCAGCACCTCAATAAATTGCTGTAAATGCTTGCCGGAAAAGCCCAGTGCTGCAAAATCCAGTACTGTATTTTCCTTGTCCAGCAAGCGGATCACCACGCTTTCGCCGTACATCGTCGGAATCGTCGACACCCGCAAATCCAGCTCTTTACCCAACATTTGCACCTTGATGCGACCGTCCTGCGGCAGGCGGCGCTCGGCGATGTTCAGCTTGGCCATGATCTTGATGCGTGAAATCACCGCCGCCGTGGATTTGACCGATGGCGCGTCGATTTCCTTTAACACGCCATCCACACGCAGCCTTACTTTTAGCGATTGCTCAAAAGGTTCGATATGAATATCCGAGGCTCGGGTTTCAATGGCTCGCTGCATGATCAAATTGACCATTTTAATCACCGGCGCTTCACTGGCCAGGTCTTTTAAATGCTCCAGATCTTCCTCGCCCAGATCATCGACGCTCAGATCGTCAACGAGTTTATCCATCGGCGAGCGCCCTTCGCCATACTGCACTTCCAGCGCCGCATCAATTTCCGACAGCAGGCCGACCTTGGCGATGATGTTTTTTCCGGTCGCCAGTTTTAAGGCATCGATCACAAACCGGTCTTCCGGATCCATCAGCGCTACGGTAATGTCTTCATCTTGTTTCAAACCGATCACATGATAGTGTTTTAAAAACCGTAGCGGCACGGTTTCCGGCAGCTGCATGGCCAAGGGATACTGATCAGGGGCAACCTTTTCAAACCGGCCGGACGCCACGAAAGCATCGGCCACATCCAGTTCCGAACACAGGCCTAACTTAACCAGCAACTGCGGCACAGTTTCCGATACCGAGGTTTTTTGTACGCGCTCAACTTTTTTCAATTCCGCGACAGAAAGTTTCTGTTTATCTTGCAAAACGGTTAGCAGCGATTCATAGGCCATTATCTTTAAAAACCGGTTGATAGGGGTGTCTGTAGGTTAGGGAGTTCAATGTGTGTAATCAATAAGTATTATCACTTACCGGGCGAACCCGCTCAAGCTGATGGTCTTATACTAGCAAAGTTTTGGCAATTATTTTAATGACACGTTTATGATTGGCGATTTTTTTACTTTCAAGTTGACTTGGGTTGTTGTGAATAATTGAGTGTGCGTTTGACTTGAGTTTAAAGCGCATGTTTAATCACGCCCCAAAAACCACCTTATAGCGCTATCATATTTTGATAGCATTTAACCCATGAAAGCCAAGCACACCAAAACCCCGCCGCTATATTCGCTATGCCGACACGGGCTTCCATCGCCTTCAACGAGATCGAGTCTTTACTGGGTGCGCTAGGCGCGGAAAAGACCGAGCGCGAGGATTCGCGCGTGAAGCCCACCCTTCGCGGCATAGAGTGGCATGCGCATCGCCCGCATCCCGGCAAGGAAGCGAAGAAATACCAAGTGGAACAGACGCGCGAATTCTTAACCAAATTGGGGATGTTCGCGGCATCGGCAAGCGACACGCCATGCTTAGCCAAGTTGACGGCATCTTTAACGGGATCAAACATGATATTCATAGACTATTATCGTATGCACAATAATAGAGGGCAACAACTCAGTAAAGCCCTAAACCCTGTTTTATTCACAACGCCAATAAACGCTTTGCCTGCCCGATAATCGCCTGTTCATCGATGTCCTTAATCGAATAATCCTGTTTGTTGAGTTTGTGCGGATTGACGCTGGACGCGGATTTAACCACTTTGTTGATGTCGGTCTGATAAACCCGGCTCACCGGCGTCGGGCCGAAAATGGTGATGGACGGCCGGTTTAATCCCCAGGCCATGTGGGTCGGCCCGGTGTCATTGCCGATCACCAAATCGGCCTTGGAAATCAGTGCTTTTAAGCTGTTCAAATCCAGCTTGGGGCTGACTTTGATCAGCTCTGATTGCGCAGCCATCCATTCCGCCGTGGCTTTTTCCTGCTCGCTGCCCCAGATCGCCAGGCAGTTTTGTTGCAATGCTCGCGCTATGTTGACAAACTTTTCCGCCGGATAGTTGCGGCTGTCCCAGCTTGAGCCTATCACCAGCACGATAGTGCGCCGGTCTGTTAACAGGAAATCATAAATTTGCGGATCTTCGTTGTTGAAAAACAAAAACGGCTTTTTGTTCAGGATTTGCTGAGGAGTGATGTCAAATCCCAAAGGGCTGGACAGGATCAAAGCGTTTCTGTCGATGGTATTGGTCTCGTAAGCGCAGGCCACTTTGACATCGTAAAACCACGCTGCGGCTTTTTCCCTGGCCGAATCGGCATCGAAGCCGGCGATGCGCTTTTTGCGCCGCGCCGGTTCCGTACCAGATTGCGGCATACACACCCTCCCTGGCGATCGCCGCGCCAGTTCCCTACTGGCTAGCAGCATACACACCCTCCCTGGCGATAACAATTTGGCGATGACCGCCGATTTAATCAGGCCCTGGGCGTCAATAACCAGGTCGTAGTTATTATCGGCAAAGGCAAGGATTTTTTTGAGCTGCCCGAAAAAACCGCGCTTGTCGGTTTTCAAGGCTTTCAGGTTAACCGTTAAAATGTTATCAATGTCGGGATTGTTGTTTAAAATTTCGGCAAAGCGCTGCTCCACTATCCAGTCGATCCGAATTTCAGGCGCATGCGCCTTGATAAACTGAAGCGCCACCATCGCATGGACGATGTCGCCCAGAGCCGAGAGTTTTACGATGGCAATTTTCATTTAGGTAACTCGAAAAAAATAAACCGCCACAGATTCACAGACTAAATTTATTCATAATCAGCGAATCTGTGGCAACTTTGACAGTGGGTGTTTTTGGCGCGTTACCTTATCCCCTGACTGGGTCAGCGTGATAAATTCCAGCACCCGTTCCGGCTTAATATCATTTAGACACCGGGTATGGCCTAGCGGACAATCGCGCTTAAAACAGGGCGCGCAGTCAAGACTCAAGGAGAGTATCCGGGCTTTGTCATTCAGCGGCGGGGTAAAGCCCGGATCCGATGAGCCGTAAATGGCGATCAGTTTCTTGTCCAAAGCGGCGGCAACATGCATCAGGCCGGAGTCATTGCTGACCACGGTATGAGCCAGCGACAGCAAATCCACGGCTTCGGCCAACGAGGTTCGGCCGGTGAAATCGGTACAAAATCCGGATGCAGCCCTGTTGATCTGTTCGGCGTCCGCTTTATCTTTATCGGAACCGAACAGCCAAACCTGCCAGCCCTGATCTATTTTATGTCGGGCGACTTCGGCGTAATACCGGGTCGGCCAGCGCTTTGCCGGGCCGTATTCGGCGCCGGGGCATAAGGCCAGTATTTTTATCGCCATGGATGGTGTGTATGCCGTAAGTCTGTCGGGAACAGACTCGGCGATCGCCATGGATGGTGTGTATGCCGTAGGACTGTCGGGAACAGACTCGGCAATCGCCATGGATGGTGTGTATGCCGTAGGACTGCCTGGAGCAGGCGCGGTGGTTGTGGGCATTAGCTTGAATTTATCGATAACCCTTTGTTGCCGCTCTTTGCTGATCGTTAGCGCAGGCTTTGGGCAGTCCGGCGGCATGGGTGCATCTTTGGGCAGGCCCAAAGCGACAAACCCCTGCACGGTCATGGTCAGTAATTTTTTATCCAGTTTTCTGGCATCGTTGAGCAAGCCCCAGCGGCATTCGCCAATATAACCGGTACGGATCGGAATATTAGCAAAAAACGGCGTTAATGCGGATTTCCATGAATTCGGCAAGAGTATGGCTTGATCGTAGCCTTTCGATCGCAGACTCAGACCCAGCTTGATGCGCACCATCAAGCCGAACTTGCCGCGCGGCAGCGGCATCACGATGGCTTTGCTCACTTCGGGCATGCGTTCCAGCAAGGATAATGTCGATGACGGCGATAACACATCGATAAGACAATCCGGATGGGTGTTTTTCAGCGCAATAAACAGGCTTTGCGCCATCACCATATCGCCGACCCAGGACGGGCCGACGACCAGAATTTTTTTGGGTTTATTCAAAACCTTACCTGATTATCTATAAGAAAAATGGTGCGCGTTGCGTACCCTACATGAATACCAAAAAGAATCGTCCACGAAAAGTACGCAAATATTAAAGCGTCACGGGGGTTTGTAAACCCGTCACTCATGTTTTGAAATCTATTGAAGTCTTCAAGCATTTCGGTCTTAATTAATAGCTCCACACTATCCAACTCTTCAACTTCGAACGTCCAAAGCAAGCTTTGGACTCCAAATATCATTCATGAACAGCGGAGTTCAAAGCTTGCTTTGAATACGAAGGACACGAATTCTGATGTTTCTTTGTTCGTGTCCTTCGTGATTTCGGCAATTGCTCCATGCAGTCGTTCGCGGTGAAAAAATCTTCAAAACCTTAAGCGACGTAAGTCAGCCAGTCGGCATGGTCGTACCTACGCCCGTGCACATAGTCGAAATACAAGGACTGCAATTGCTCGGTAATCGGCCCTCGGCTGCCGGAACCTATGGCGCGATTATCCAGCTCCCTGATCGGCGTCACTTCAGCCGCTGAACCGGTAAAAAAAGCTTCATCGGCAACGTAAATCTCATCCCGAGTAATGCGTTTTTCGATGACTTCATAACCTTGCTCTCTGGCGATGATGATGACCGTATCGCGGGTTATTCCTTCCAGCGCCGAGGTGGTTTCAGGCGTATAAATCTTGCCGTTGCGCACGATAAACAGGTTTTCGGCGCTGCCTTCCGCCGCGAAACCTTCATGATCCAGCATCAATGCTTCGTCGTAACCATTAGACAAGGCCTCTTGCAGCGCCAAAATGGAATTGATGTAATTGCCGTTGGCTTTGGCTTTGCACATGGTGCTGTTGTGATGGTTGCGGGTATACGACGAAGTGCGGATGCGGATACCGTGCTCTATGCTGTCTACGCCCAGATAAGCGCCCCAAGACCAGGCCGCGACCATCACATGAACTTTCAGGTTATCGGCGCGAAGTCCCATGCCTTCAGAACCGTAAAAACACATGCTGCGTATATAAGCGCTGTCCAGATTGTTCTTGGCGACGGCATCGCGGTGCGCCTGATTCATTTCATCCTTGGTAAACGGCATAGGCATATTCATGATGTGCGCCGAACGGAACAAGCGATTGGTATGTTCCTGCATCCTGAAAATCGCCGTGCCTTGTTCCGCGTGATAAGCTCTGATGCCTTCGAATACGCCCAATCCATAATGCAAGGTATGCGTCAACACATGGACTTTAGCCTCGCGCCATTCAACCCACTCGCCATCCAGCCAAATAACGCCGTCTCTATCGTCCATCGTCATCATTTATTCTCCACTATTATTGTTTAGTAACTATTAGATCTTTGTCCACGCTTAACACGAAAAATCGTGACTGCTTAGCGGGCGTTAAAGTTGCCACAGATTCGCTGATTATATAATGACTCTTTGAAGCTTCTGGCTATCAACTTAAGACGGAACAGTATCCGTAGACTATGGCAGGCGGAGTGCAAGCTCTACTTGCAAACAGGCGAAGCCTGTACTCCGGATTTACGCAGTCTTAGTTCGTAGCCATGCTTCTGAATATTTCATCAGTTTACTCTGTGAATCTGTGGCATTTCATTTTCGTGCTAAGCGTGGACAGTCCCTAATCCATATACTCATGCCAAATCTGTTCGACTTGAGCGCTTATTTTGGCAACTTCGGCCTCCTCTATAACCACGCTATCCCCTTGCAAAACCAGTTTATGACCGGCATCACGATAAACGCAGTAGGCGGTTTTCAGTATGTCCGCATTGGCCTTGGATATAAAACCCTGCTGTTGCAGGCCTTCAAGCAGCCTTACATTATCGGTGTAGGTCGTTAGGCTTGGATTAAAAGAGGCCTGATCCAAAACGCCAAATTGTACTATAAACTCAATATCGGCAATACCGCCTTTGCTTTGTTTTAGGTCGAACCGGTCTTTATCCTTGATTACCTGGGCCTCGCGCATTTTTTCGCGCATGTCGCGAACGGCTGTTTTTAAGCTTTCAGACTCCCGAGGCAGGCTCAAAATCCGGTTGCGTATGGCTGAAAAACGTAGTTTAAGCTCCGGATCACCGGCGATAAACCGGCCCCTGACCAGCGCCTGTAGCTCCCACGTCCAGGCCTGATTTTTCAGGTAATCCTCATAAGCGTTAATATGGCTAACCAGCAAGCCTGAGTCGCCATTGGGGCGCAAGCGCATATCCACTTCGTAGACTACGCCGGACAACATTTTGGTATCGAGGATATGCCGGACTTTTTGCCCCAAACGGCCGTAAAACTGGGCACAGGAAGTCGGCTTTATGCCTAGGTCGGAAGAGTCGCCCTCGGTCAGCGCATTGTTATCCCGGCAATCGTACAAAAACACCAGATCCAGATCGGAACCGTAACCCAGCTCAATGCCGCCCAGTTTGCCGAAAGCTATCACCGCAAAGCCCTTGACCTCCATTTTGCACCCCGGCGGATAACCGTGTTTTTCGACCAGCATCCGCCAGGCGCGGTCAACCACATGACTAACGATGCTTTCGGCGATGAGGGTCAGATAATCGCTGACCACCATTACCGGAATTACGCCCATAATATCGGCGGCGGCAACCCTTAACACATTAGTGTGCTTGAACTGACGCAACACCACCATCAGCTGTTCAAGATCCTGCGCGTCGATCTGGGCCAGCAAGGCCTCAAGTTGCCGATCAAGATCGGCTTTATTAAGCGGCTCGTACAGGGAGCGGGTATCCAGCAATTCATCGAATAACACCGGGTACTGCGATAAATAATCGCAAATCCAGGGACTGGCTGATGACAATTTGATCAATTGGGACAAGGCATCGGGGTTTTCGGACAATAACGACAAATACACATTCCGGCCCGCTACCGCCTCAAACAAATCGAGGATCCGCAGCAAGGTTGCATCCGGATTATGCACATGCTGCACGGTCGCTATCAATTGCGGCATCAACCGATTGAGCACGCCCACGCCTTTGGCGGTCAAGCGCCTGACGGCTGCGAAATGTTTAAAGGCTTTTAGCGCGGCGAGCAGGGCGCTCGCGTCTTGAATACCGCATTCCGTTAACCCGGCCATCAATTCGGCGTCATCCGCCACGCAGGCCCACATTTTTTCCGCTCGTGGTGAGTCTGTCGAAACCTCCTGTTTCGATAGCGAAAAAACCTGATCGAAGACTTCCTGCACCTGGGCTCTTACTTGATCCAGATCCTGTTTAAAACTAAGCCAGTCCCGATAGTCCAAGGAATACGCCAAACTCTGCTGCGCTAACAGGTCGGTCGGCAAATCGTGGCACTGCAAATCTTGATATTGCTGGATATGGTTTTCTACCCGACGCAGAAAGCGATAGGACTGTTTTAATTGCTCGGCGTCCTTTTGCGTCAGCAACCCCCGCTCGCCCAACAGTTGCAGTACGTCGAGTATGCCCCGGATTTGCAGGGCTTTGTCATTGCCCCCGCGTATCAGTTGAAACGCCTGGCCGATAAATTCAATCTCGCGTATGCCGCCCGGCCCCAGCTTGATATTTTCCATGCGGTCTTTGCGGCGCAGTTCCTGGGTAATCTGCGCCTTTAACGAGCGTAATTCCTCAAATGCGCCGTAATCGAGATAGCGCCGGTACACAAATGGCCTGAACATAGCCATGAGTTGCGCGCCGGTTTTAAAGTCGCCAGCGACCTGGCGCACCTTGATCATCGCATAACGTTCCCATTCCCTGGCCTGGGTCTGATAATAGTTTTCCATGCCCTCAAAGCTCATGATGATCGGGCCGCTATCGCCGTAAGGACGTAAGCGTATATCGGTGCGAAACACAAAACCGTCGACGGTGATCTCATCCAGCACCTTGATCAGACTGCGGCACAGCTTGGTAAAAAACTCGCCATAACTGGTTTCTTTCCTGTCCGGCAACACGCCGTCTTCTGCGTAAGCAAAAATCAGGTCGATGTCGGACGAATAATTCAATTCGTAAGCGCCCAGTTTACCCATGCCCAGCACCACGATCTGCTGCGCACTGCCATCACTTAGCAACGGCGTACCGCGCTGCTCGCAGGCCTCTTTATAAAGAAAATCGAGCGCATATTGAATGCAGGCATCGGCCAAATGCGATAAATCACACAGGGTTTCCGATAAATCGGCCCATCCGGCCACATCCCGCCAGGCTATCCTGACCATTTCCCTGCGCCTGAAGTCGCGCAGTTGGGTCATTAACCGCGCCTGCTCCCGGCAGGCTTGCGGCATACACACCATCCCTGGCGATAACTCGGCTTGTGTGTCAATTGATAAGTGCGCTAATTTTTCGACATAGTTGTTTTTGCTATAAATAACCGATAAATCGCCGGAGTTTACCAAATCAACCAGCAGCTCAGGCTTACGGGTGCAGCTTTCGGCGACAAACAGACTGGAACACCAGACCTTGACGATGGCAGCGTTAAACTCCGGGCTTGTTGCGATAGTGTCTTTAAGTTCCATGACCCGCTCATTCCAGCGGGTCAGCGAGGTGGTGACGGGCGCTGCTAACTGATCAGGCAGCGTTGCTAATTGGGATTTGAGATTGTTGATAAAAGACATCGGCGAGCCAGCAAATAAAATATCTCATGATAACGAAAACAGAGGCGCAACGAATAGCGCTATTTGTAAACAACTAGCCGTCAAAAACGAAGATGAGTAGAACGCGTCTAAATAAAATGCTAAAGTTCGAATAGCCCCGATCTTAATTTTTAACTTTATGCGATTTAAGCTTATGAAAAATATTACCTTTACCAAAAATTTCTGTTTTGCCGCGATAACCGCTTTGGTTATTGCCTTATCGCTTTCCGCTTGCTCGGATGACAAACAGAAAACAGCGCCTACTAACGTGGTGCATAACCCCTTCGATCATACCCACGACGCCCCGATCACCGATGTGCAAAAACACAAGTTCGAGCATGATTTTGCCCAACAATGCGTACAAAGGGAGCTGAAAGCTTCGGTCAATAAAGAAACCGATGAAAAACGCTACACCCAGTCTTGCATGTGTATAGCCCAATTTTTGATGAAAAATTTGACCACCGGTGAAGCTGAAAAATTTCTCGGCGAGCATAAAAACGCCCAGTCTTTAATCATCAAATACGAGAGTGCGGCTTATCATTGTTTGCAACAAAACGCCCCACCTAAAGGGCCGAGTTTTTCCAGAACAACGGAGCTTAACTGATGGTCTAGCCTTCGCTTGTACTTTAAAAGCCGAAAGCACGAAGATCGCGGTCTTCGTGCTTTTTTTTGGGTTAAAAACCGCAAATTTAAAGGCTATATAAACGCTAGGGACGCGCATGAAATAAAAATCACCAGTGAAACATTAACAGCCAGCGTGTAGGGGCGGATTTATCCGCCCTGGGCGAATGAATTCGCCCCTACAGGCGCTCAACTTGTATTGTCTTACTTTTCATCCGCCATTCTCAGCCTCTAAAGACACCTGTTAAAAATGTGTCATATGACACACTCAACTGTGTCATATGACACATTTTTTTTTCAAAGCCTCGCAACACATGCCTTGCAGCCCAATCAAAAAGTAAGTCATATCGCACACTAACGCTATCTTCGACTACAAAATAAGACTCCAACCATTATCTCAACAGCGCCTATTTGCCAAAAATTTCTGATGACCAATAGTTACCAATAATTATTATTATAATTAAATCAATTAATTATTATTAATTAAGCACCGACAATGACAATCAATACAATAATGGCATACATAGTGCTTTATCTTGTCAGTCAACATCCGATGGAACTGCTAAGACCGTCAATGCTGCGTAAAAACAATTGCAAGAAAATAACTATAAGGAGAATTAGATGAAAGACTTTACCCCAGTAAAAAAGTTGGCGCTTTATTCAGCAGCGACTGTCATGTGTGTTGCGGGTTCTAGCGCATTTGCGCATACCGGCATCAGAGACAAAGTGACTGAAGGCGTGTCCGGTTACAATGCCTTAACCGTAACACACGGCTGTAACGGCAATGTCAGCTTAGGTGCAAAGCAAAATGTGATCGCGTTGAGCGCGGTGTTTCCTAATGCCGCCGATCCTGCCCTGGCCAAGGTTTATAAATTGACTCCTGCCGGCATACAAATTGAACCCGCCTTAGATGATTTATCCGGTCACATCGTAGACATAGGCCCAGGTGAAGGTTTTACCACTCTGGGCCTGGGTCTTGTTACCGGCGGCGGCACTTTATTCGCCAACATTATCCCTACGGTTGACAGTACTGGCGTCATTCGCGGCTATCGCACCTGGTCGGGTCCCACGCCTTATCTCAGTGCGCCCTTACAAGAATCCATAGTATCTGCGACAGGTCTGTCTCCTTTCAGATATGGCGCAATAAAGTTTGAGACGACTTCTTGCGCCAAAAGCCTGAAAGTCCGTGTTGCGATTGCCAACTGGTGTAAAAAAGGCTCCGGCACCCAACATGCCGATGACCGGGTTGATGTATGGATGGGCCACACCACGGCGGTATTTCATGATCAAAAAACCATGCCCAGGGCAACGCCTTATAACGCAGCGACCGAAGTACCTTTTTGGCCTACGATGACGGTGAACCGTAACCTTGCTACTAACCCGCTTCCTGCAGCCGATGCTAATGGCGTCGCCTGTGCGGGCGGTTTCGACCTTGCCATCGAACCGGCTGATGCCGACATCGATGCTAATCTGCCTATTCCTACCGCCAAATATCCTTTGGGCGCAGGCGCTAACCGCTACTACAACTAGGCGGACTTTTGAGCCGTAGGCATGCGCAACTATAAGTTCCGGGCAGTCTGTTTGTTAGCGCTGATGCCGACGCTAGCTTCGGCGGGCGAGCAAGCGTTACAGGTCATCCTGAGCCGGGATGATGGAGCCCAATTGCAACTGGAGGCGCGCCAACAACCTTTGGCGCAAATCCTGAAAAAAATGACCGAGGCAACCGGAGTGCCGATTCATTATTCGGAGTTACCCAAGTCGTTGATTACAGCGACTTGTGTAGGGCCTACGGTAAAACAGGTACTGGAATGTCTGTTTGATAAAAAAGTGGATCTTGTTTTTCGCTTCGCCCAGCATGGATCAAAAAATGTTGAAGAAGTCTGGGTGATGGGCAGCAATTTCGGCGCAGAAAGCGCATGCACAACGGCTAGCATTAAGACTCAACAACCCGTTACAACCCGTCAAGCTAAAACAAACGACAGCAACGCGGTCGATAAGTTGCTGAAACAGGTTCAAACCAAAAAT
This sequence comes from Methylobacter sp., assembly GCA_043729025.1. Taxonomy (GTDB): domain Bacteria; phylum Pseudomonadota; class Gammaproteobacteria; order Methylococcales; family Methylomonadaceae; genus Methylobacter_A. The sequence continues at coordinate 21,033 of JAYTLW010000134.1, read as the reverse complement.
GCGCTACGACGCGCCGATGCTGTTGCCGATTTAGCGGCAGAAGGACAAACCAATGATCAGTCAGTTAACAGCGCCTTAGTATCGGCGCTGTCGGATAAAAACCCCGAGGTAAGGGCGCAAGCGGTTTCCGGTTTAGCCAGCCGTGAAAGCTTCGATGCGCCGGTCGCATTACAAAATGCCCTGCACGATAGCGATGCCTCGGTGCGCTTGATGGCGGTAGATCAAGCAGGCGACAACGCATCATTATTGCAACAGGCGCTAAGTGATGGCGATGAGACTGTGCGCGCTTACGCTGCAATAAAATTGGAAGCGCTTTCCGGGGCAGGTAAAGCCCGGTAAGTTGGGAAAGCGTTAGTTAATGGATAAGACAATAAGTCTAATTTCGCCAGTTCATGCTGATAATCCTTATCAGCATTTAGTATTTTTACCGCCGGTTTACCGGCATAAGAGGATTTGATGAAAGCTATAATAATTAAAAAAGCACTTTTAACGGCATCGGTATTAAGCCTGCTGGGCTATGTGGGCAGCGCGTCGGCGCATGATCAAGCCGGCGCTCTGGGAGCTGCGGCAGCGGCAACCGATTACTATAAAGTGACTTGCTATGATGACGGCGCAGGGCCTACCGCCAGCCTTTCTTTACAAGTAATTGATCTGGCCCCTGTGGCGGCGCCGCTGGTCAGCGTCCAAGTTCTTAAAGGCATCCTGGTGAAAAATACCACCGACGCCGTTGACGGCAACGCGGCATACAGTCCGGCGCTCAGCCTCGCGGGCGGCAACGGCGCTTATTCTGTAATAGTCGACAAAACGGCTATAGGCGCAGAGACTTACTCACTGCAATACCATTGTCTAACCAGTGCCGGCGCTCACACAGGCTCCCTGATTGCGCCGCTCCAAAACCAGTAATTCCGTTCCAGCAATGAACGCGCTCTGAAGAAATGCATTGCTTCAGAGCGCGGTTCATTTTTAACCCGTTGTTCTAAAAATAATAATAATAAAAAATGAATCAACGCATAAAATTTCTACTGTGCGCAGCGCTGACGCTGGGCCCTATTCAAACATTACTAGCCGCGGAACTGGGCGATCCGATACCGGACTGCGCCTTAACCGGCGACGCTGCCGGCTATCGGTTAAAGCAGTTTCAAGGCAAAGTGCTTTATGTCGATTTCTGGGCTTCCTGGTGCGACCACTGCGCCAAGTCCTTTCCATTCATGAACAATCTCGATCGTGAATTCAAAGATCAGGGACTGCAGATCATAGGCGTCAATGTCGACGAGAATCCGGCTGATGCTCAGGACTTCCTTGCCAAATTTCCAGCCGATTTCATCGTGGCGGCCGATACCCAGGGCCAATGTGCGACGAGTTTCGGCGTTAAAGCGATGCCTTCGTCTTATCTGATCGACCGCAAAGGCCGTATACACCATATCCATCTGGGATTTAGGACAGAGGACGCCGAAGAGCTCAAAGCGCTGGTTGCGCAGTTGCTGGCCGAGCGTTAGTCGTGATCAAGACATCCAAAAACCTGTCCATAGCGCTGCTGCTTATTGCCTTGAGTATCTGTGCATCGGCTTGTACACCGGTCGCTCCGTGGCAACGCGGCACACTGGCCCGGGCGTCGATGGCTTTGGAACCGAATCCGCTGCAAAGCGCATTGCAGGAACATACCCATGGCAGCCGCGAAGCGGCTTCCGGCGGCGGCGCTGCCGGTGGGGGCGGTTGTGGCTGTTACTAAATCAAAACCAGCCGTAAGCGCCAGACGCCTAGCCAAGCAGCTGTTAACAGGCGCCAAACCTTCGGCATCTTCCAGCTCATCGATACAGGCCTTGACCCTCGCCGCCTTGGCTTTACCTGGATTAGTGCTGCCTGCGGCCTGTGCCGCCGAAGAAGAACAAGTCAATTTTCAATACAGCCATTACCAGGAAGGCAAGCGCAATCTTGTCAATGTCCAGAATAACAAAAATCCGATTGAGGCTGAAAGCCTGCTCGGCAAAGCCAAGATCAGCCTATCGGATCGCATCAAGTTCGCGTTCAATTACACCCAGGATACCTGGTCGGGCGCTACGCCGATTTCCACGGCGCCGCTGGTTTTAGGCGGCAACCGCCCCATCTTGGCAGACACCGCTGCCGGTAACACCATTACTGTCGGCGCATCGCCTTTTCTCAATGGCCAGATATTATTAAATAAAAACTTTGTCCCTCTCGGGCAAGATGCCAACGGCGTAGTGACCGGTGCGGATCCGCGCATAGTGCATACAATGTCTACTGCATCGCCTGAAACACGCAAACAAGGCGATTTCAGGCTGGGTTACGAATGGGATGAAGCGGCGTTGGATCTGGGCGGCGGCATTTCTGTCGAAAACGACTACGAATCCCGGTTCGGCAATATCAATGGGCGTTGGGATTTTAACCGGAAACTGACCAGCCTGAATCTGGGTGTAAGTTACACCAACAGCTCCACGGCGGCGATACTCGACCATGATGCGTCACCTTACATTATCAAGACCGCTTTTTCAGACCGGATTGATCGGAACGGCGCTTTACAAATCCTGCACGGCAAGCGCGAAGACTGGATGACCACATTGGGCCTGACCCAGATTCTGAATAAGGATGCGCTGGTCGAAACCAGCATTGGCTATACCCGCAGTACCGGGTATATGGCAAATCCCTACAAGGCGATGACGGTGGTGTTTGTCGATCCTAATCAGGATACCAAAAGCTTGACCGGCGATGTGAAGGCCTTACTCGAGCAGCGGCCCGACCAGCGCAACCAGCTGAATATAGGCGGCCGATACATCCAGCATATCGGCATGACGGATGCGGCCTTGCATCTGGACTACCGTTTTTTTCATGATGACTGGGGCATTAATGCCCATACCTTCGAGGCCGATTGGGTGCAGCCTGTCGGCAATAGCTGGACGGTGACGCCCAGGGTCCGCTATTACTCGCAGGATGCCGCCGACTTTTATTCCCCTTACCTTGTTTCCAAACAGGCATTCCTCTCCACATTTGACGATACCACCGGGAATCCTACGTTTTATGACCCCAAGAAATTACCGGCCCATTTTTCCAGCGACCAGCGCTTGTCAGGTTACGGCGCCTTAAGCGGAGGCGTCACGGTCAATAAGCAGTTCACCAAGGCCGTGAGCCTGGAAGCGGGCTTCGACTATTACACGCATGCCGGTTCATTGAAATTGGGCGGGGGGGGCGAGGGCAATTACAGCGATTTTAATTATTATCTCGCCAGCGCCGCCTTGAAAGTCAATTTGTCGGCGCTGGATAGCGGCGGCGATCATGCGGGCCATACAGGCCACAGCAATCATAGCGGACATGGGCCGGCCGGGGTCATGTTTGAGCACATGCTGGGCAAAACCGATGCGCTGATGGTGGGTTACCGCTATATGTACAGCCGCCAGTCCGGCGCTATGCTGCACGGGGCAAACACGGCCTCCGATCAGGACATCGTCAATCAGGGCTGCGGCAGCGAGCGCTGCCGGTTAACCCCGACTTACATGGATATGAGCATGCACATGCTGGACATTATGGTTGCGCCTACCGATTGGTTAAACCTGATGCTGATGCCACAATTCATGGATATGGAGATGAATTTGAGAACGCTGGACGGCGCGCCTCCGGTCGGACCGGGCGGCCACGTCCATACCGGCACAGGGCATGCGACCGGAGGTGTCGGAGATACCGGGATTTACGCCTTGGTCAAGTTGTTCGATAACCCCATGCACCATGCCCATCTGGCACTGGGTGTCAGCGCGCCGACCGGTGCTGTGGACATTCAACTCAGGCGTACGCACCGGCAAGACGAAGGCTTTATTCATTACGGCATGCAGCTGGGCAGCGGTACCTGGGATTTTAAACCCAGCCTGACCTATACAGGCAAGCTCGATGACTGGACGTGGGGCGCTCAACTCAACGGTACTAAGCGCCTCGAAGCTAAGAATTCATCGGGTTATGCCTTGGGCGATATATTTCAATCCACAGCCTGGGGCGGCTATAACCTGAGCCGCTGGCTCTCGGCATCAATACGCGGGGTTTACACGGTGCAGGGCGCTATCAATGGCCAATTCAATCCCACTCCAGGGGTCGTCAACCAAGTAGTAACTAACAATGTCAATCCCAAGTCGGGCCCTATGGACTACCCGTCCAGTTATGGCGGGCGCTACTGGGATATCGGTTTTGGTCTTAATGCGGTCGTGCCCGGCGGGGCGCTGGCAGGTAACCGCTTCGGCATTGAATGGTTGCAGCCTGTAAAGACCGATGTTAACGGTTACCAGCAAGATCGCGTGGGCGCGTTGTCAGCAACCTGGAGCATCGCGTTTTGAGCGAGTCCCGGCATGTTGCCGCGCCAGCCGCTTATGTATTAAGCCTGTTATTGAAAAAATGTAACTACTCGCCCCTTTTTTAACCGCAAAGCCGATTCTTACAGTCCAAAGCCAGCTTTGGACTCCAGAAAGTATGCTATAGGAGTTCAAAGCTGGCTTTGAACATTACAGAAGTGAACATTAGATAGGGTGAGTAGTTACGAAAAAATAATAATTTTAAACGGGGTCGACAGATTTCCTCACTGTAAAGCAGCACCCGGCATCACTCTTTTTGCAGCACAACAACACCGGCAAGCCTTAGGCTTGCCAAGCCTTTAAATTTTTTAACTTAGGAGCAATAACATGACCGTACCTGTTAACACCGTGCCGAGCGCGAAAATCGTCAACGAAGACACCGCATTGATATTCAGCGGGCTGTCGGTCACCGATGCGGACGATAACCTTACGAGTACCCAGCTCACGGTGGCTCACGGTGCTCTGTCTGTCGACCTGAGCGGCGGAGCGACGCTAAGCGCCGGCGCCAACGGCAGCGCCACACTGACCCTGTTCGGCAGCCAAACCCAGATCAACGCCGCGCTGGCGACCTTAAGCTACCTGGGCGCTCTCAATTTCAATGGCAGCGATACCCTGGAGATGATCTCCTCCGACACCTCAGCCGAAACCAGTACTATCGATACCGTCGCCATCACCGTCAATGCCATCAACGATGCGGCAGCGCTCTCTGCTGACTCCATGGATCTGACCGAAACCGATGAGCCGCTAAGCACCGGCGGCACGCTGACCGTCAGCGACGTCGACAGCTCAGAGGCCTCTTTCCAGGCCCAGACCGACACGGAAGGCGACTACGGTATCTTCAACATCGACAGCGCCGGGGTCTGGACCTATGTCGCCTATGCGGCCTATGATGAGCTCGCTGTAGATGACAGTTATACCGACACCTTCACGGTAGAGAGCGCCGACGGCACAACAACCCAAGTCACGGTCAACATTCTGGGTACCGACGATGCGCCAACGCTCTCTGCCGACGTCGCGGATCTGACCGAGACCGATGAGCCGCTAAGCACCAGCGGCGCGCTGACCATCAGCGATGCCGACAACCCCGATGCCGTCGTAGTCTTCGAAGCTCAGGCCGACACAGAGGGCGACTACGGCCTATTCAATATCGACAGCGACGGCGTCTGGAGCTATGCCGCTTATGCGGCAAACGACGAACTCAACGAGGGTGACATCCTCACCGACACCTTCACGGTAACGAGCGCCGACGGCATAGAAACCAGCGTCACGATCAATATCCTGGGCGCTAACGATGCGGCAATATTGTCTGCCGACATCGTGAGTCTTACCCAAACCGATGCGCCGCTAAGCACCGGCGGCGCGCTGACGGTCAGCGACGTCGACAGCACCGAAGACTTCGAAGCCCAGACCGACACGGAAGGCGACTACGGCCTGTTCAATATCAACAGCGAGGGCATCTGGAGCTATGTCGCAAGTTCTGCGTACGACGAACTTAATGCAGGCGACAGTCTCTCCGACATCTTCACGGTAGTGAGCGCCGACGGCACGGCAACCCTCGTCACGGTCAATATCCTGGGCGCCAACGATGCAGCGGTGCTCTCTGCCGACGTCGCCGATCTGATCGAGACCGACATGGCGCTGAGCGCCGACGGCACACTGTCCGTCAGCGACGTCGACAGCACCGAAGCCTTTGAGGCTCAGACCGACACGGAAGGGAACTACGGCTTTTTTAACATCGACAGCGCCGGCGCCTGGAGCTATGACGCCTATTCGGCCTACCAGGAACTCAAAAACGGCGAAATTCTTACCGACCTATTGACGGTAACAAGCGCCGACGGCACAAAAACCAACGTCACGATTAACATCCAGGGCGTAAACGATGCGCCGGTTCTGAAGACGCCAACAGTCATCACCTATACCGACGCTGTTTTCGATGACAATTTTGCAACCCTTACAGGCTCATTAGTTGCCGGTGATATCGATGGCAATACCTTGACTTACGGCATTAACAACGGCACAGACAACGGCAGTACAGTCAGCAAGACTAACGCCTATGGCGTGTTGACGGTGACTAAGGCGACCGGGGCTTATAGCTTTACGGCCAACGATGCCGCCATTGAAGCCTTGACGGCTGCGACCGGCACGGGCTTTATTGTTACAGCATCGGATGGTGTACTTCAGGACAGCAAAAGGCTGACGATTAACCTTGCACAAAACGGCGCTACTGAATCCAACGGTGACGATACCTTGTTGGGCAGTTCAGGTAATGACAAATTCGATAGCTTGGCCGGTAATGACATTATCAATGGCAAGCTGGGCGCCGATATCATGAAAGGCGGTTTAGGCAATGACAGCTATTTTGTCGATAACACAGGCGATGTGGTGACTGAGGCCTCCGGCGCCGGGATTGACACGGTGAATAGCGCGATCAGTTACATCTTGGGCGCTAACCTGGAAAACCTTAATCTCACCGGAACGGCGGCGATAAACGGCACAGGTAATGCGCTCAATAATGTCCTAACCGGCAATACCGCCGCCAATACGCTGAACGGTGGCGCTGGGGCTGACAGTCTTGTCGGCGGTTTAGGTAACGATAGTTATTTTATTGATAATGCAGGCGATGTGGTGACCGAAGCCTCCGGCGCCGGAACCGACACGGTGAATAGCTTAATCACTTACAGCTTGGGAACTACCCTGGAAAACCTTAGCCTCAGCGGAACAGCGGCAATTAACGGCACAGGTAATGGGCTGAATAACATCTTAATCGGCAATGCAGGCCTTAATACGCTGAACGGCGGCGCAGGGGCTGACATACTGCAAGGCGGCTTGGGCAATGATGTTTTGACGGGCGGACTGGGGAAAGATATTTTCCAATTAATAAACCTGTCTAAAGATAGGATCACGGACTTTTCAGTCGTCGATGATACGATTCAGCTTGAAAACAGCACGTTTGCCAAATTGACCGCCGCTGGCGTTTTAAGCGCCGCTAACTTCAAGATAGGCGCCGCTGCCGATGCGAACGATTATGTTATCTACAACAGCGGCACCGGAGCATTGCTTTATGATGCCGATGGTAATGGTGCGGGTGCAGCTACGCAAATTGCCCTGTTAGGCGTGAATTTGGCGTTGACCAATGCGGATTTTGTAGTCATTTAATCGTTAAAAAAACGAAGGCTTAAATGCCGGACGCTTAAAGCGTCCGGCACATTCAATCTAAAAGCCGTCTTACCACCCCAGTTAAAATGACCATTCTTTAAACTCACGCAACAGCGAGGGTTGTTGCAAATCCAATTGAGAACGGCAAAGCCCGAGTTAATAGCTATGGGGCGAAACTGTCGCCACCCTCTACACACTAATGCATACAAATGATGATGAATAATACCTTAACTGTTTTTGACCGTACCGGACTTTATCTGACGGTGTTCTTAACCGGGGCGTCGGTCATGGTGATAGAACTCTTAGGTACGCGGATGATTGCGCCGTTTTACGGTGCGAGCCTGTATGTCTGGTCATCGCTGATTTCGGTAACCATGATCGCGCTTGCGATCGGTTATTTTGTCGGCGGACGCTGGGCTGACCGGGCAAAACGCACCGGCTTGTCGCTGATTATCGCCCTTGCGGCCTTGTTCACCTTATTGATTCCGTGGGCAACACGAGCGGTATTGCTGGCGACAGATCCACTGGGTTTACGCGCCGGGGCTTTTGTCAGCTCGCTGGTTTTGTTTACGCCCAGCCTGTGCCTGCTGGGCATGGTCGGCCCTTTCGCGATAAAATTGTCGACATCGAGACTGGATGGCGTCGGTAACAGCGCCGGTTCGATTTATGCGGTCAGCACCCTGGGCAGTGTCATGGGTACCTTGGTATTAGGCTTTTTCCTGTTCCCTCTGGTCGGTTCCCGCCAAATTCTGGTCGGCCTTGGGCTGTTGCTGCTGGGCTTGGCGATCGCAGTCGCCATTTACGAACAAAAAAAACTGGGCCTGTCTGCTGCGATTATGCTCAGTGTGACGCTGGCGATAGTCGGCTTATGTCTGTTGCCGAAAATCGTCGTGGCAGGGCATAGCTATACCGGGGGCAATCGGTTTCAAATTCAGTCTGAACGTGAAAGCCTTTACGGCTGGGTGCGGGTCATCGATCAACCTGCCCAAGATCTGCGCCTGTTAACGTCCGATGCGTCAACGATTGGCGCAGCCAGCATCAGTGATGGACAAAGCCGCTTGAGCTATCAGGATATTGTCGGCCTGATTCCCGCCCTGACCCCAAAAAAAATGACCCGCGCACTGATTATTGGACTGGGCGCAGGCCACATGGCAAAGGTTCTGCATGATCGTTACGGCATAGAGACCGATACCTTGGAAATAGATCCGGCCGTTGCGCAAGCGGCATCCGACTATTTTGGCTTCAAGCCGACAGGTCGGGCGATAGTCGGTGATGCGCGTTATGAAATACGTCATCTGCAAGGATCTTATGATTTGATCATTCATGATTGTTTCACCGGAGGGTCGGAACCCGCGCATCTATTAACGGTTGAGACCTTGGCGCAGTTGCGCGGATTATTGTCGGATCAGGGCATACTGGCGCTTAATTTTGTTGCGTTCTCGCAGGGCGAACACAGCATCGCCTTGGCATCGGTATCGCGAACCCTAGCCGAAGTGTTTCCGCAGCAATCGGTTTTTGTCTCCGACCCCGGCAGGGATTTCAACGACTTCATTTTTCTTGCCGCCCGCCAACCGATAGACCTTAATTCAAAGGCCTTGCTGGCAGATCAGGCCAACTGGCTGAAAACCCGGTTATTTCCGGTAGACCGGAGCAAAGGCGTCATTTTCACGGACAATCTAAATCCACTGGAGCATCTTCAAACCGCGAAAGCCGAACATTACCGGCACGTTATTGTCGACTGGTTTGGGCCCGAGCTGTTGGTGCGATAACTGTCAAGTCGGCCTGATCACAGCTTTTAGCTTGTCTTAAAATAGCCGCATCTGAGCCGTTTGCTTTTTGCGGGCGGTATTCCAGGGGCAGAGCCGTGAACTATTTTTTGTCATCTTATTGCCTTGTAATACCAATCCCAATAAGTTCACATGCTATCCCTTCTCCAGCGGGAGAAGGTTAGGTTGAGGGGATTAAAACAACAACTTATTGGGATTGGTATAATTGTCACGTAAATGTCATCGTGAGGGCGCACAATCGCCCAGAGTTTAACAAAAATGAAAAGGCACTCTGATGATTATCAATAGGCTTACAGCCCTAGCGCAGCAGTTTTTACCGGAACAAAACGCCGAACCCGACGAGCTTAGCGTCAATTTCGACTTTGCCTTGAGCGCTGAAATGTTGGACGTGTTGTATGCGCAAAATCAGGCGGTACAACTGGTTCAAGCCGCCAACGCAGGCCCTTACACGCGAGTTGAGCTAGATGAACATGAACGGGCATTAGCCTGACGACGGGCGGATTAAACAGTATGACCGGTTTGGATTTCTCCATTCATCCTTCGACAAGCTCTCGGCAACTGCTCCATGCGTTGCTCTACCTCCTGCATCCATGCAGTCGAGGACGAACGGAAAAATTCTTAACTTAATGCACGAAAACTTAATGCACGAACAGAAAAACCCTTAACTTAATAACAATACCTATACAACCCCGATCACTTCACAATCAAGCTGTTATTAACCGACTTGACGCCTTTAACCGTTCTTGCCAGCTCCACCGCTCTGTTGGCGGCATTAGCGGAGTCCACAAAACCGCTTAACTGCACGACGCCCTTAAAAGTTTCAACACTGATTTGCAGCAGTTTAAGTCTGGAATCACCCAGGATTGAGGTCTTAACCTTGGTAGTCAGGGCAGAATCATCCAGATATTCACCGGTGCTTTCATGTGTTGGGCCTCCAGCGCAACCGGCAATCACCATTGCCAATAATAATGCAAATATCAACTTGAATTTACTCATAATGTTTAACCTTATAGTTCAATCTGGCGTAAGTTAAAAAACGGTTGTTTCTGGCGTTAAATTCCGGCACTTGCAACTAATACCAATCCCAATAAGTTGTTGTTTGAATCTCCTCAACCTAACCTTCTCCCTCTGGAGAAGGGATAGCATGTGAACTTATTGGGATTGGTATAAGTCGCAAGGCGTAGACCGACACCTCGTGCCGAGGCTTAATAATACAATAATATCGGATAGTTGTGTATTTCAGGCCTTCAATGCCGGTCACCGTGAGCCTTAGCCGGGGCGAACAGCAACTTAAAGGCCGATCGGTTATGTTCCTGCTTAAAATCTTCAAATTTTGATGCAAAGTCTTTGCGGGCGCGGCATCTGTGGGCATCGAGATCCTGAATCAATACGCCCATGGCTAAAAAAGTGTTGACGGGGGTGTTATGCGCCATCATTTCTTCGCTGAACAGCTTTAGATTGAGTTCTTGAACGGCATAATCCTGAAAGTCGCCCAAGACCTCCTGTAATCCTTTCAGAATTTTAATCAGCTGTTTTATTTGTTCCTCCGGATAAAGGCTTTGGAAGAATTCCATCAAATAGCGCAATTTTTTACAGGACTTTCTTAAGTCATGCAAGGATTCGGCCGGTGATAAATGGGTGATTGACTCGCCTTCCTGCAACACACGGGTAAAAATCTTCCAAATTCTAAGATCTGCCAGCTCCTTAATTGTCATCTTGGCATTTTGCTCCGGCGGTTCTTTGAATGAAGATTCATTAAGAAACTGTTCCCATTCGGACAGGCTGGACAGATACTTGGGAGATCGCAGTTTTTTTGCCAGCGCTTTCTGAGCTTGTTGTTGTTTGACCCACAAAAAATCATATAAAGGATCGAGATCCTCCCTGATGGATTCGGGCAGACTGCTTTTGTAATGCTCGAAATTCAGCAGATAAACATCCAAGTCCCGTGTCGGCCCTGTGATCTGCCCCAGCCAGGAGAAAAAATCGGCAAAATAGGCACTACGGCTTGCGGGTAGTATGTGTTTGATCTGACTGAGTCCCGCTCGAGTTCTTCTGACGGCAACTCTAAAGTCGTGCAAAAATTCACTGTCGGTATCGGCAATAGTGCCCGGCTCGTTGACTTTGATGGCTTTTAGCAGATGGCTGTAAATGTAGCGGCCGGCAATATCGGCGCGCATGTCGGGATCAAGGTTGAGATTCAGTTTTGATGAATAATCGTTAGGCTTGCGGCCCTCTAGCTGCAAAGCTGCCGATAACACCGGTTTATCCGTTGAGCATAAGCCCAGCGCTGAAAATAGATCAACTAACTGCTCAGCAGCCTTGTCATAGCCTTTTACCGGTTGCAACACAACGCGGTTAGTGATTTGTGCATACTCTTCAATGAGCAGCCGAAGGATGATTTTTTGATCTTTATTGATGATATTGAGATGATAAAGCTCAACATCCAGCGTACAAACGGGCAATAAGGCGCGCATCTCCAGCAGCGGCTCCAGGGTGTCGCGGATAACTCCCGGATCGAGTTCTTTGCCAAATGCAGGAACTTGCTTGAGCTTTGATTCTGCGATAACCAAAGCCGCTTTGGTTAATCTTAATGTTGATGAAGCAGCCTGTCGAGAGCGTAGCCGAACAGGCTGGTTAAACTCACAAGTGATGCCGTTTGAGTACAAGCGCCAGTCAAAGCTGTCGTAATAGGTTTTGCAGGAACGCTCTCGTTTAGCCGGTTGCGTACCTATCTCGCGACTTAATTCGTCGATAAATTTTTCAGCCATTAAATTCGCGGGAAATTCAAATTGTAAGGACATGTTTATCGACAAATACGGGTTCAGGGGTAGTTTTATAGCTAAAAGATTAAAGTATAACAGCTTAGCATTAATATTTTATGACACGGAATATAACGACCGGCAAAAGCCAACTACTGTTTTGGCCGATCAAAGATGAGCATGGCAAAAAAAACTGTGTTGTAATATTCCTGTCACATTCTATTTACATAATGGCGCCACTTTAAATTATTTTGAGAGTTGATCATGAAACTATCTTTTAAAACTACATCGCTGGTCACCGCGATGGGTTTTGGTATCGCTGCATTAACCAGTGGCGTTGCCAACGCGGTACAAACTGTTGATGCCGGTGTTCCAGAGTATCAAAAAGCCAGCGGTATTTCCGGCAACTTATCCAGCGTCGGTTCCGACACATTGGCCAATCTGATGACTTTATGGGCCGAAGAATTTAACCGCGTTTATCCTAATGTCAATATTCAAATCCAGGCGGCAGGCTCTTCTACAGCGCCTCCTGCGCTGACCGAAGGCACTTCAAACCTGGGGCCGATGAGCCGCGAAATGAAGGATGACGAACTTGAAGCCTTCGAAGATAAATACGGCTACAAACCTACTGCCATCCCCGTCGCTATTGATGCCTTGGCAGTCCTTGTCAACAAGGATAACCCGGTCAAGGGCCTGACCATGGAACAGGTTGATGCGATTTTCTCTTCCACCAATAAATGCGGCGGCGAAAAAAGCATTGAAAACTGGGGCGACGCAGGCGTTGCCGCGTGGGGCTCTAAAAGCATCCAGTTATACGGACGCAACTCGGTATCCGGCACTTACGGCTATTTTAAAGAACATGCTTTATGCAAGGGAGACTTCAAGAATAACGTAAACGAGCAACCGGGTTCGGCTTCGGTGGTTCAATCGGTCACCTCATCGGTTAACGGTATCGGCTACTCAGGCATGGGTTATACGACGTCGGGCGTCAAAATGGTACCTTTGGCAAAGAAAGGTAGCACAACATTTGTTGAGGCGACGCCCGAGAATGCCATTGCCGGCACTTATCCTTTGACGCGTTACTTGTATGTTTATGTCAACAAGAAGCCTAATCAGCCACTGGCACCGCTAGATAATGAATTTATCAAAATGGTGTTGTCAAAAACCGGCCAGCAAGTAGTGATAAAAGACGGTTATATTCCTCTGCCTGCAAAAATTGTTGATAAAGTACTGACTACCCTCAAATAAGTCGTAGGTCGGGTTACGACTGCATGGATGCAGGAGCAATTGCCGAGCGGTAGCGTAACCCGACCCTGTGTGTTGTTATCTTCCCCCCTCAGAAAGTAAAAAAACACATTGGACAACACTACGGCCAAGATTTGCATTGCGAATCTTGGCCGTTTTTTTTGTTTTTTGTTATATCATTGTCCCTATTTAATTTTTAGCAGCTTTAGCATGTCAGAAATAACCTCCCCGATAAAACAAGCTTCGATAAAAATCAGTGCCGGCGAATATCACCAGCGCTGGAGACTCATTAAAGATGCCTTGGCGCGTTATGGCGTAGTGGCGGGGGGGCTGGGAGTGATCGTCGCGATCGTGCTGATTTTCTTTTATTTGCTGTATGTAGTTTTTCCGCTGTTTATATCGGCTACCGCAACATCGGTCAGCGACTACCCGGTGCCTGAGCAGGTGCTGGGCAATACCTTGCTGCTGGAGATGGAGGAGCAAAACGAGGTGGCGGTAAGGTTTACAGGCAACGGACATGTGGTGTTTTTTGAGGCGGCTACCGGCAAAACTTTGTTGACGCAGGCCGTGGCAATCCCCGAAGGCGCGCATATCGCCAGCTTCGCCCAAGGCAGCCCTATCAATGAGGGCGCGGTTATTTACGGTTTATCCGACGGCCGGGCCGTCATCGCTAAGCATCAATATAAAATAACTTATCCGAACAATGTGCGGCTTATTACGCCGTCGCTTAAATATCCCTTGGGTGAACAGCCTTTGGTGCTGGATGAATCAGGGGCCGCTTTGGAGAAAGTCGCGGTTAAAGTGGGCGATGACGCTACGACGATAGTCGCAAAAACAGCCGATACCCCGCAAGGCGCCGGTAAAATTCGTCTGATCAACTTCCAAAAAGAACAATCTTTATTTGCCGATGAGGCCGCCTTAACGCGTACGGATTCAGTTTTGGAGCAGACGGCAGCGGGCATTGCCGATATTTTAATCGACAAAGATGAGTCCAATCTGTACCTGATCAGCAACGACGGACAGTTAGGATTTTTTGATATTAGCAACAAGAGCAGTCCGGCTATCAGGCAGCAACAGAATGTGGTTGATGCCGGACAAAAAATTACCAGCGTGACTTTTTTGAATGGCGATCTTTCGCTGATGATCGGCGACTCCAGCGGCTTGGTGTCGCAGTGGAGTATGGTGAGAGACAAGCTGAATCGTCCCGCCATGCAAAAAATAAGATCCTTTAAAGTGTCCGATAAAGCGGTGGTTGCGATCAATGCCGAGCAGCGCCGTAAAGGCTTTATGACCACCGATGCCGACGGGATCGTAGGCATTTATCATTCAACCGCTGAACGGGAAATGATTAAAGAGCGGGTCAGCGATGCCTTGCCGTCGGCGTCGGTGTTATCGCCCAGAGCCAATGCCTTGTTGGTGCAGTCGGCAGACGGCAACATGCATTTCTGGCATGTCGACAATGAGCACCCGGAAGTTTCTCTCAAATCGCTGTGGCAAGAAGTCTGGTATGAAAGCTATCCAAAACCCGATTACATCTGGCAATCATCTTCGGCAAATAACGATTTTGAGCCTAAATACAGCTTAACGCCGCTGGTCTTCGGCACCATGAAGGCGGCATTTTATGCGATGCTGGTAGCCATGCCCCTGGCGCTGATGGGTGCGATTTATACCGCTTATTTTATGGCGCCGCGTATGCGCCAATACGTTAAACCTTCTATTGAAATCATGGGCGCGTTGCCGACGGTTATTTTGGGCTTTCTAGCCGGTCTGTGGCTGGCGCCGTTTATGGAAGAGCATCTAGCCGGACTGTTTGCGATGCTGATGATAGTGCCGGTTTTGGTGATGCTGTTTGCCTATGCCTGGCAATTTCTACCCAAGGTCATTAGCAACAAGCTTTCTGAAGGCTGGGACGCGGCTATCTTGATTCCGGTGATTTTACTGAGCGGCTGGTTTGCCTTTAAGGTGAGCCTGCCCTTGGAAGCGTTTTTGTTTCACGGCACTTTACGCGACTGGTTTAAGACTGAATTAGGCATAGGCTATGACCAACGCAATGCTTTGGTGGTCGGCGTAGCGATGGGCTTTGCGGTTATTCCGACCATTTTTTCTATCGCCGAGGATGCCATTTTCAGTGTGCCGAAACATTTGACCGTGGGTTCTCTGGCGCTGGGCGCTACACCCTGGCAAACCATGATCCGGGTTGTGTTGTTAACAGCGAGTCCGGGCATTTTTTCCGCCGTGATGATCGGTTTTGGCCGAGCCGTCGGCGAGACCATGATCGTGTTAATGGCAACAGGCAATACGCCGGTCATGGATTTAAGCGTTTTCCAAGGCATGCGGACTCTGGCTGCCAATATCGCCGTGGAAATGCCCGAATCGGAAGTCGACAGCAGCCATTACCGGGTGCTGTTTTTAGCGGCACTGGTGTTGTTTATGTTTACCTTTGTGTTTAATACCCTGGCCGAAGTCATTCGTCAGCGCTTACGTGAAAAATACAGTTCATTATGATAAAAGCCTGGTTTAACAGCGGTGTCCCCTGGATATGGCTCAATGCGGCGGCGGTCAGCGCCTGCCTTATTATGGTAATCGGCGTACTGGGCCTGGTTATAGTTCGCGGTGTAGGCCACTTCTGGCCGTCCGAGGTTCTACAGTTCAGCTACAAAGAGCCGGGCGGGGACATCCAGACTATCATCGGCGAGCGTGTCGATACCAGCATCACCCCGGCGGCGATGGCCAAATCTACCGGTCATATCATGGCTGATAATGAAGAGACTTTGGTGCAATACCTGATTAAAACCGGTAACCGGGATATGACCGGCGCCGATTTTCGCTGGCTCTTGGCGCGCAATGTCGAGCAACAGCAGTCGCCTGCCGAACTGATGGTGGTGGAACGGCGCGAATGGGGTAATTTTTACGGTCGCTTGGTTGCGGTCAAGGAAAACGGCCAGACTATCGCTGAGGGCGCAGGGGCCTTTCCTGCTGCTCAGACCAGGATAAATCAGGCTTTAACGGTTTTTAAGGAGATCGCACATCTGGAAAAAAAACAAGTCGGCGCGATTAACTTCAATCTGGAAAAGTTAAGGTTGGAGCAAAAAAAGCTGCAATTGAAAAAACGCTGGGATGCGGCGGCCGAACAAAGGCTGGCTGCTGAAAAGGCGGCATTGGAAACTGATTATAAAAAATATCAACTCCAGCTCAATGAACTGTATCGGCAAATCAGGCGGGATAGCCTGGTCGCCAAGACCGAAAGCGGCGCTGAGCTTGAAATTCCCTTGGCTAAAGTGGTCAGGATTTATCAGCCGAACACCCTGAGCCTGTTCCAAAAAATCGGCCATTACGGTATTAAACTGGCTGAGTTTTTAGCCGATGATCCGCGCGAGGCCAATACCGAAGGGGGGATTTTCCCGGCTATTTTCGGTACGGTGATGATGGTGATCATGATGTCGATTATTGTCACCCCGTTTGGGGTCATTGCGGCGGTGTATTTGCGCGAATACGCAAAACAGGGCTTTACCACCCGCTTGATCAGGATTGCAGTCAACAATCTGGCGGGCGTGCCGTCCATCGTATACGGGGTTTTTGGCTTGGGTTTTTTTGTCTATATCCTGGGCGGCAACATCGACCAGCTGTTTTTCCCCGAATCCGCTCCTGCGCCGGTCTACGGTACGCCGGGCTTGCTGTGGGCTTCAATCACACTGGCTTTGCTCACCTTGCCGGTGGTCATTGTTTCAACCGAAGAAGGTTTGGCGCGTATCCCTAAGTCGATACGCGAAGGCAGTCTGGCCTTGGGCGCGACCAAACTGGAAACCTTGTGGCTGACGGTATTGCCGATGGCCAGCCCTGCGATGATGACCGGCTTGATCCTGGCGGTGGCGCGGGCGGCAGGCGAAGTGGCGCCGCTAATGCTGGTAGGCGTGGTAAAAATGGCGCCGACCTTGCCGCTGGACGGCAATTACCCGTTTTTGCATTTGGACAGGAAATTTATGCATCTAGGGTTTCATATCTATGATGTCGGTTTTCAAAGTCCCAATGTCGAGGCGGCGCGCCCCTTGGTTTATGCGACATCATTACTGTTAGTGCTGGTCATTGTTGGACTGAATTTATCAGCCATTTTAATCAGGAATCACCTCAGAGAAAAATACCGGGCACTGGAAGGTTAAAGAAATGACAAAACAACAGCCACGCACACATGCTTTTGACGTAAGTTCGATTTTACGCGAACAGGACAAGACCTCCGTGCTTAACGAGACCTGCATCAAAATAGAAAATTTAAATCTGCATTATGCGGAAAAACAGGCTTTGCACGGCGTCAGCATGGAAATGCCCAAGAAAAAGGTAACCGCCTATATCGGCCCCAGCGGCTGCGGCAAATCGACACTGTTGCGCTGCATTAACCGAATGAATGATCTGGTTGATAACGTTACCATCGACGGCAAGGTGTTGCTGAATAACGAAAATATCTACGATAAAGCCGTTAACGTCGCCGCGTTGCGCAGACGTGTCGGCATGGTGTTTCAAAAACCCAATCCTTTTCCCAAGTCTATCTTTGAAAATGTCACTTACGGTCTTAGAATTCAAGGCGTTAATGACAAACGAATCTTGGAGGAAACCGTAGAAAACGCCCTACGCGGCGCGGCACTGTGGGATGAAGTGAAAGACCGCTTGAACGATAACGCCTTAGGCCTGTCCGGCGGTCAGCAGCAGCGCCTGGTGATTGCCCGGGCGATCGCCATAGAGCCGGAAGTGCTGCTGCTGGATGAGCCGGCCTCGGCGCTGGATCCTATTTCTACCTTAAAAATCGAAGAGCTGATCAACGAGCTTAAAGAAAAATATACTATAGTCATAGTGACTCACAACATGCAGCAGGCCGCGCGGGTTTCGGACTACACGGCATTTATGTATATGGGCGAATTGATTGAGATGGGCACCACCAGCGAATTATTCACCAATCCCCGCAAAAAACAGACCGAAGATTATATTACTGGTCGCTACGGCTAAGCAGGAGCAAACCATGGACAACAGCAACATAGGGCATCACATTTCCGGTCAATTCAATAAAGAACTGGAGGATGTGCGCAACAAGGTTTTAACCATGGGCGGACTGGTCGAGCAGCAGATAGAGCTGGCGGTAACGGCTTTCTCAACCGGCGACGTGGAAATGGCCGAACTGGTCATCAAACAGGATAATCAGGTCGATGCGCTGGAAATGGCTATCGATAAGGAATGCATGCAGATTTTAGCGTTGAGGCAACCTGCGGCTTTCGATTTGAGATTGTTAATCACGGTGATCAAGGTTGTGAATGATCTTGAACGCGTCGGGGACATGGCCGAACGCATCGCCGAAATGGCCATACAATTGTCGGGTGGGGATAGCAACAAGCATGACCAATATTATGAATTGGAACACATGGCTGAATTGGTTCAGGGTATGCTGCACGGCGCTCTGGATGTATTTGCCAGAATGAATGTAGATGACGTCACCAACATTACCGGTTTGGATGAAAATGTCGATCGTGAATACGCCAGCATTATCCGGCAGCTGATTACCCGAATGATGGAAGACCCGAGAAATGTTACCCGGATGATGGATGTGCTGTGGATAGCCCGCTCGCTGGAAAGAATCGGCGATCATGCCTGTAATATCTGTGAGCATTTGATTTATATGATCAAGGGCGAAGATGTGCGGCATTTAACCCAGGAACAACTGGAAAGAAGAATGAAGAAGGACGATGATGCGCAGCATCCTACCCAGGAACAACTGGAAAAAAGAAAGCTATAAATTGCAGGCTATTGGGCGCTAGCACTGCCCACTTAGCTGAAGTAGCAACCGCATGGAAGGCGCTGTGGTCATCATTTACCTGTCCAATTCCCAGTCTAACTGTGAGCATTGGGTATCTTTATCAGATTTTGAATTTATCAACCAACCCGGTAACCCTCTCGATTTTTTGCCTGACTGTTGCGGTAAATACCGCCTCCCCGGCGACCAGCTTGATGGTTTTCTTGGCTCTGGTAATGGCTGTGTACAGTAATTCTTTGGTTAACACGGGGTTGATGACTTCGGGCAGCACGATTAATACGTCTTCGAATTCAGACCCTTGGCTTTTATGGATAGTCATCGCAAATACGGTGACACAATTGGGCATCCGGGCGGGCAGGTATTTTTTAACACTGCCGTCGGCGCGTTGGAAAAACACCATCAGTCTCCCGGAAGGGGCAATCCCTTGTGATTGCCCGAATGGCTCAGGTACAAGGCCTGACCCTACATTATCCACCATACAAATGCCCATATCGCCATTGTAAAGGTGCAGCGCCGGGTGGTTTTGCGTAACCATGACCGGTCGGCCCGGATACCATATACCGGACAAATCGATGCGCTGTTGCTCGGCCAATTTTTGTTCAACCCGATCATTAATATCAGCAACGCTGTTTTTTCCCTGCCGGTTAGCACACAGCACCTGAAAGCGGCTGAAGGCCTGATAAATCAGCTCAAATCCGGCACCGGCTTTAATCAACTGCAAATAATCCAGCTGTTGGGCTGCTACATAATCGATCAAATCTGCTTGGAGACATTGCACCGCTACATCCTGTCCATTGCTTAAAATTTTCCAGGCCAGTTCGTCCCTCTGAAGATTGACCGCCTCGGCCAGTTCTTTGATAGCGCCGCCGAAACGGTGCGATTTCTTTAAGGTGTAGACATTGTTTTGCAAGGTTTCGGCCAAAGCTATATCGGCCAGCACCGCGCCGGATTCCACCGAAGCCAGCTGATCCTTATCGCCCAGCAAGATCAAGCGCGCGCCGGGTTTCAACGCATCCACCAACTTGCTCATCAAGGCCAAGTCGACCATGGACGCTTCATCAACCACAACCAGATCGTAAACCAGCGGTTTGTCCGCATTGTGCCGGAAATAAGGTGAGGGTGGCATCGCGCCCAGCAGGCGATGCAGGGTGGTGACCGTATCCGGGATGCGGTTTTTTATTATTTCGGCACACGGCAGCTTGGCTTTGCTAAAACCAATCGATTCCTGTAGCCGCATTGCGGCCTTACCGGTCGGCGCGGCCAAGGCGATATGCAGCGGTTGCGCCGCCAATTCCTGCAATAGCGCCAGAATCTTAACGACGGTATGTGTTTTCCCGGTGCCCGGCCCGCCGGTAATGATGCAAAACGACTGCTGGGCGGCCATTTTCGCTGCCTCGCGCTGATCGTCCTGCTCCTCGCTCGCAGTAAAATATCGATTCAGCATGGCGTCGAGATTTTCAACCCGATGTACGGCTTGGGCCAGCGCCTTAATCAGCACTGCCAAGCGGTTTTCGTAACACCAATATCGGTGCAGATACAAACGATACTGTTCGATAATTAGAGGCAAAGGATTTTCTTGCTGTAAGGTGGATTCGCCATTAGGCAATCCACCGTAATTTCTGCCTATCGCCGCCAGCCCGGAAGCAAGCAGCAAGACCTGTGCCTTTTCGTCTATTAGCATACAGCTGTGGCCCTGATTTTGCTCATAAGACAAAGTCATCACGATAGTTTCGAACGCCTGTTTTTGCTCGGAATCAAAATCGCTGCGCTGGCTGAGAAAACGCGCAAAGGCCATATCCAGGCGACTGAATAGCCTTTGTTCGAACTCTGCGCCCTCTCCCGCTGGAGCATAGCTATCTACACAAGTCACATTAGGAAATCCTGAGCTGTTTCTTGCAAAGCGGCAAGCTCCTCATGGGAGTAACAATCCAACACCTCCTGCATAG
>JAYTLW010000133.1:0-6384 GCA_043729025.1 Methylobacter sp. | reverse complement strand
TTGTCGGCGTTACCTTGAAATAAAGACTGTATTTTCGGTAACGACAAGCGGTTCTTTATGATGCTGAGCGCTGTTTTAACAATACCCAATGGCGTATTGATTTCATGCGCCACGCCGGCCACGGCTTGAGTCAGCGCACGGTGTCTTTCCAGCGCGGCTTCAGCTTGCATCGCCTGGCTGATAAGCTTAAGTTCCTGTTCACGCAGTCGTTTTTTTTCCAGAGTCGCGCTGATTCTGGCTTCCAACAACGTCGAATTAAAGGGTTTGGGCAAATAGTCTTCGGCGCCTGTTTCAATGCACAAAATGACATGGTCAATATTCGCGCACGCTGAAATCATGATCACCGGAACCTTGCGTAAAGCAGTATCGGCTTTCATGCGCTGAAGTACTTCGTAGCCGTCCATATCAGGCATCATGACATCCAGCAATACCAAATCAAACGCATCCTGACCCAGTTTTTTCAAGGCTTGCGCGCCGCTATCGGCCAAATCGATTTGATAACCCTGGTGCTCCAGGCACCGGGACAATACCTCCTGATTGGCAGGGTCGTCGTCAACCACCAAAATTCTTCCGCTTAATACCCGGTCGGGGAACGCTGTTTTGTTAAGATGCAAATCCGTTCGCGGTATTGGTTTTGTATCCGTAAAGCAGTTAACACAAGCCTGCGCAGTATTGCCATGCGTACAGGAAAACAAAAATTCCAGGCGTTCCAGCATTTGCTGCGCAGCGCTGTTAATCTTGCCCAGATCGCCGACCCATTTTTCCCGGCCGCAACCGTCAGCTTCCTCGGCAAGCATCTCGGCATAACCGATAATTTGATTTAAGCAATTTAACAGGTCGTGACGGGTTCGAAAATTGATCGCCAACGCTGTCTCAGTTAAATTTTCGCAATTTTTCATCAATATTCCAGAAACTTGTAAATTTTCGCTAATAGCCGCGATAACTCGATAGGTTTGGTATCGTACTCATCGCAACCTGCATCCAAAGCCTTTTGCCTATCCTCACCCATGGCATGCGCAGTCAACGCAATCACGGGGATATTCCTGGTCACAGGGTCGGCCTTAATCCGAAGAGTCGCTTCCCAGCCATCCATAACCGGAAGACTCATATCCATCAGTATCAAATCCGGCTTTACCGATTTTGCCAGCCGCACACTCTCGACGCCATCAACAGCCTCGGTTATCTGAAAGCCATTTTTGATGAGCCTGCGCGATAGCATATCGCGGTTATATTCATTATCTTCAACGAGCAATATTTTATTCATGACTACTTAGCCCTATCTCATACCCGGCGAATGATTGCCTACAACGTTGTTTCGTGAAGTCTGAATGGTAAAGTCGGCGTTAAACGCCTTACTGGAGTACAAGGCTAGCCTTGTGCGTAAATCATCCAAAGCTAGCTTTGGACTCCAAAACAACATCATACGGTTAGCTACCAACGCCGGGTAGTGATACGCGACGTAAGAACGAAAGACCTGACGGGAGATCTGAATAGTTAAGTTCATTATCCAGTTACCACCGGTAGCTTGACTATAAACACGGAACCCACCGCCGGTACGCTTTCTACCAAGATGCTACCACCCATCATTTCGCAGAACTTCTTGGTGATGGTGAGCCCGAGACCGGAACCGCCGTATTTACGCGTGGTTGAATTATCGGCCTGAATAAAGGCATCGAATACTTTATCGACTTGCTCTTTGGACATGCCGATACCGGTATCGCTCACTTTAAAAACAATCCAGCCGGTTTCCGGCGTATTTTCTACGCTTACGGTAAAATTTATTTCTCCTCCATGCGTGAATTTTCCGGCATTGCTCAGTAAATTCAGCAAAATTTGCCGCAGTTTGATCAAATCCGCTTTTATCATCGGAATGATCTCAGAACATTGTATGAATAGCTTATTCGCGTTTTTATCGACAATCGGTCGTACGGTATTGGCGATCTCATTAATCACCGTGGACAAATGTATTTCTTCCAGGAATAATTCCATTTTTCCGGCTTCGATTTTAGATAAATCGAGTATTTCATTAATTAACGACAGCAAATGGATTGCCGAAGAATGAATTTTTAACAAATCTGCGACAGTGTTATTCTGTTCCGATTCTTTAGCGTCCTCCAGCAACATCTCGCTGTAACCGATGATCGCATTCATCGGTGTGCGTAACTCATGGGACATATTGGCTAAAAAGGCGCTTTTGGCGCTATTGGCCTCTTCGGCAACAGCACGCGCCTTTTGGGCTTCCGCGATGGCCTTGGACAATTCAATTTCAGTTTGCTTAAGTTCGGTAATATCGGTGCGGATGGCAACGGTGCCTGTATTCCACACCCGCCGTTCACTAACCCGCATCCAGCGATCGCCCCTGAAATGTTCAACAAAGTTTTCCCTGGGCGTGCGATGCCGGGCCATACATTCGGCCAACCATTCTTCAAGACAGCCGTCAGCATCGAGAATCAAACCCGCACGAGCCGCGCCCCGCATGATCGACTCAAAAGGCATGCCCGGGATAATGGGCGTGCCGAAATTCATGATTTCCCGGTAGCGCTGGTTACACTCCACCAAACGATCGTCCATATCGAATAAGCAAAAACCGTCGGCAATGCTTTCTATCGCCTCCCTCATCCGGAAACGGCTAACCGCCTCTTCAAGCGTTGCCTGCTGAATGCGGCGATCGACAATGGTGATAAAAATAGCCAGCGAAGCAATCAGCACGGAGGTGAATGAAACCCAGAAAACCAGTGTTGTTGGATTTAACGAACTTTCCGCCCAAACCGGAGATACATCGCCGGCAAAAAAGTAGGTAGCCGACATGCCCGAATAATGCATGCCCGAAACGGCAAAGCCCATGATCAGCGCTGCGCCGATTTTTCCCCATAGGGCGCTGCGTCCCTTTTTATTGCGGCCGACTAAAAAGTCGATAGTCAAGGCAACACCCGAAAGCACCACCGCCGTCAGGACGGAAAGCACGAACAGTTTGGATTCGAACATCATGATCAATTGCCGGGAAATGCCTTGCATGGCAGCCATGCCGATATAATGCATAGCGCCGATGCCGCCACCCATAACTATGGAGACCCAAAAAATTAATTTACTGATTTTAGGTCGGCTGATTATTTCCAGCATGACATAGCTGGCCAGTATTACAGGCGCCGTAGAGACTATCGTGACAAGCACGTCATAGCTCACCGCAATCGGAAGTTTAAGTGCCAGCATCGCGATAAAATGCATCGCCCAAACGCCGCCGCCCATTGTGAATGAGCCGACCAGCAACCAAAGGCGGCGTTTATTGCCAGAATCGGCAACCCTAATACGGCCTGCGACACTCAGTGCGGCATAGGAAGCCAAGATAGCAATAGCAATCGACAGCACAACCAAGCCGGCATCATAACTGGAATCCAAAGCCAGGCTCAAATCCCTGCCATCGTAGAAATAATGGTTCATGGGTATGCGTTCACTCCCAGTGCTGTTGACTAAGCTGTCCGTGCTGCTGTCGAAGCATGGGCAGCTTAAACTTCATTAGCTTACGCTTGTTTCGTTCGCCCTGAGCTTGTCGAAGGGTGAACGAAACAAGCGTAAAGCCAACAGTGTTGGCGTTCACTCCCCTCCCCCTCTGGGAGAGGGGCTGGGGGAGAGGGTATCATCACGGCTTTGCTTCCAGATCACGGCGAGCTGTTTGACAAAGCCATGCATTAAATTAACGATAAGATCGGGTGGGGTAAAGCGGCTTTTAAATAAAAATGATACCTGCGATTGGGAAGGACTGCCTACCACTTCAATGAGCCGATAACCCTGGCTATCGAGAATATACTTGTCCCCAGCCGGATTAAGCGGCATTCCTTCAATAGCGCGCAGCCGATCCAGTACCTGCAATCCCCGGTTTGCATCAATCTCATCGGCGAACAGGACTTGACCGTCAATAATAAGCCAGCGCGGCGTTTCCGCCTGTTCCGGACTCAATCCCCCGATCGGGGAGAGCGTATAGAGAAGTTTTCTTTGCGAGCCTGCCGCCTCGATCAGATTATTCGACAATTCGACGGTGGCTAGCGCCATACCGTAAGAAAGGTACTGCCGGATACTGCTTTTTATCAAAGAATACAACTTATCTTCGGTGGCTTCGACTTTAGTGAAATAACCGTTAATATCATATTTATCGATGACTTCCCGTTCAGGAGCACTCCCCGGCTGACCGGT
This sequence comes from Methylobacter sp., assembly GCA_043729025.1. Lineage (GTDB taxonomy): Bacteria > Pseudomonadota > Gammaproteobacteria > Methylococcales > Methylomonadaceae > Methylobacter_A. The sequence continues at coordinate 2,196 of JAYTLW010000133.1, read as the reverse complement.
ACGGATATAGATTTGGGTCAGTTTGTTGCCCAGGTTGTTGCGAATATAGTCGCAAAGTTCAAGTCCGGCGCGTTCGGTTTCCATCACCACATCGAGAAATGCTACCGCCAATGAACAGCCAACCTCGACATCATCGTTCATCAACCAAATCGCATCTTCTTTACTGTTAGCGGTATAAATTTTTAGCGGCAAGCCATAGACTTCGAAATTTTTCATCGCCAAACGGGAAATAGTCAATACATCAGGTTCGTCATCAACCAACAGCACCGGCCAATATTTAAAAAACATGACGATTCTCCTTTTAGTAAGCCAAAGGCTGTCTTAATTCACTCAGCTTGGCTGCATCAAGACGCATATGCTTGGCCAAATAAGCGGCCGTTTCTTTAGGCCTGACTTTATGGACAAAGTTGTAACGCGCTTCATGATAATTCACTTCGCCGCCGTAAAATTTACCGGAAAAATTAATTTTCATTTTTTGCAGTTCGGCAGCGCGGTAGGCGGCCAATGGTTTTACGCGCTCGTCTTTTTGCCTGATTTTGAGCTTTTCTTCGAGCAGCTGTGTGTACTGGGGATCCATTGCCAATGCATCAGCTTTTTGCCTGATTTGTTCCAGGTACTCTTGATAATCATCAGACAAAATTTCATCGATATAGCCAATAGCCTTGGCTTTTTTGGTGCCGATGGGCAACGGAGTTTCGGTCAATTCCAGGGCTTTAACGGGCCCAACCCGCTTTGGCAGCGAATAAGTCCAATACTCCGAGCCGTACAGTCCCATGGTTTTATAATGCGGATTGAAAATCACCCCTTCCCTTGCCCAAACCTTGTCAGCGGCCAGAATCGCCATGGCGCCGCCAGCACCAACTCCGCCCCAAACAGCAGAGACCGTCAATTTGGTTTCCGTGGTCAGGATTTCCAACACAATATCGTCAATCGCGTTGATATTGCGCCAGGACTCATTGGCCGGATTTTCCGCCGCCTCGATGATATTGAGATGGATACCGTTAGACCAAAAGTCGCTTCCGCCCATTAATACGAGGACTTTGGTCGGACGCGCCAGCGCTAACCGGTAAGATTCCAGTAAGCGCCGACATTGTGTAGTGCACATCGCGCCGTTATGAAAATCGAAATGCAGATAACCGACATGGTTTTTTTCTTCATACCAGATTTCCTTAAAGGTACGCTCCGTTCCCATGAATAAAGGATCGATGGGGGCATCGGGCGTTTCATTGAGAACGCTGCCCAACACTTTTGCCGCCGGCAACTTGAAGTCGAATTGTCTGTCATGAGACAGAAAACGCTTATAAAAGGGTATTTTTACAATATTTTTGCGCTTCAGGTGCGATATCCATATAGCCCCGTCTATGGCCGCGCGACAAATGGCCCCGTGACGCTGGGCAATAATCTCCCCCGGCTGCCAGCCTTGCAAAAGACTCTCTTCATGGGCGCCATATAGATAATATTCCTGATTGTCGATGACATCCAGCACACCGGGGGCGCTATCGGCAGCATTAATTTTTTTGATGATGGTGGCGACATGGTCATTCTCCCAATCGATTTTGCGCTCTTGTTGCTTCATTAACGGACGAAGCACACCACGCACATCCGGTTTCGAATAATCCAGAGACTCGGGTTGAAAGCTGTTGGATTCGACACGTTTGACAGCCCGTAGCATCGCTTTGATAGCGGCTTTGGTCAATTCCCGCCGGTTAATGCCGGCCTTGCCGGCTTGCCGCATTTTAAAGGTCTCGGTCGCCCAGATATCACCGGCATCCATTTCCGCCACAGCCTGTAACACGGTCACACCCCATTCCTGTTCGCCGTTCATGATGGCCCAATCCAGGGAAGATGGGCCTTTGTCGCCCTTAATGCCCGGATGAATAATGAAACAATAATGTTTCTTCCAGACATCTTCCGGTATTTTTTCTTTTAAAAACGGGCAAATAATCAAATCGGGCTGAAAAAACGTCACGCCTTTTCTGACGTCGTCGGGATTGAGCGCCAAAGTGATTGAAATATCATGGCCCAAGGCTTCCAGCTCCACATGGGCCCGTTGGCATAAGCCGTTATAGGATGAGGATATCAATAAAATACGCATAATTAGTCCCTAATTATTATTCTGGTTATAACAACACCCTTCTAAGAGAGTGTAATTTCTTGATCTGCATCGATTTAGGCCGCTCTGTTAGCCTGAAGCTC
>JAYTLW010000132.1:0-9509 GCA_043729025.1 Methylobacter sp. | reverse complement strand
TTTTTTAAGGGGCATCTCAGGGAGCCTCTGCCAATACAGAGTGAATCTGACGAAGACTTAAATCTCGTTCATGATAAGGGAATGAAATCCATCAGACCTTCCAAAGAGTGACAGAAACAAACCACAATTTGTCACCGTTACTTTACCGGCATTTCCACTACAGGTGATAATCCCGCCACTTTTGAGCGTTTTTGCAGGCGTTGATCAAAACTCAAGAAGGCGCGGCAATGGGTTGAACGCGCCAGATGCAATGCATCGGCAAAGTCCAGTCCTTGATTATAGGCGGCCAATGCGGCAAGCACACGCTCACGGTCTTCGAGAGTTACGTTTTCCAGTCCACACAGCGCCAAGAATACTCGTTCAATATCGGTGCGTGGCAATTCGTAAAACCCACGCATAACCCATTCAAATTCCAATATCACCGAAACCGGCACAAATACCGCTTGGGACAGTGCCGATACGGCGGCAGGTTTTTGCATGGCGGCCTCGGTATCATCCGGGTCGTTGATGAAGAACCGCGCCAGCACATTGGTATCAACAGCTTTCATGCTTCGGTTTTGGCGGTCAGTGTGGCCGCATCGAAATCCGTCAACCGCCGCTCCCTGCCTTTTGACGGTACGGTAATCATACCGGCACAAGCCGCAACCGATGCGGGTTTGACAGGGTGAACTGCAACCAGCCTCAAGCTGTCATGCTCCTCAATAATCTCAATTTGAGTGCCCGCCACCAAGCCAAAACGCCGACGTATGTCGGCAGGCAAGACGATTTGTCCTTTTGAAGAAATAGTCATTGTTGCCATGATGTCCTCGCGATGAATTCGATGATAATTAACTATAACACGATGGCTTACCCTGTAGTAAATTGATACAACATCAAAAGCCATGAGTTCTGTCAGATAAGCAATATCGCCTATTTGATTCACAATACGGCAAAAAGCAGACTAAGGCCGCCCAGCGAATTACTTTCATGCTAAATTTGTAATTCAAATAGGGCGCTTAATCATGAGGAGCACCATTACCTCCAGAGGCTAAACCGTTATCCCATCTGAAATCCGTCAATATTTTCATCTGTCGGCGCCTGACCGGCTGGAATGGGTTGTCGATGGTTCCGGCATTCGAGTGCTGGTTAAAAAAGATCCTGTCGAGGCATTTCGCGAATGCGGTGCGAGCGGCGGCGTTGCCAGACTATTGGCGAACCGGGCTAAAGACCGGACTTAAAACCATAAAAACCGTGCCGAACATTTACTTTTGAGTTGCTTAACAAAAAACTGTAGGTATAATGCACGGCTCGAAGTTGTATAAGCTTCAGGCGCGTAGCTCAGTTGGTTAGAGCACCACCTTGACATGGTGGGGGTCGGTGGTTCGAGTCCACTCGTGCCTACCAAACACAAAAGCACTGCACCGCAGTGCTTTTTTTATTGTAGACACCAAACACAGATAAAAAATGCCGGTAATTACCCTTCCCGATGGCTCCAAGCGTGAGTACGGCCAAGCTGTGACAGTGATGGACGTTGCGCAATCTATCGGCTCGGGATTAGCCAAGGCGACTTTGGCAGGTAAGGTTAACGGTAATCTGGTCGATGCCGGAGCGTTGATCGATCAGGATGCGACGCTGCAACTGATTACCGCAAAGGATGAAGACGGCCTTACCGTTATTCGTCATTCGACCGCGCATCTTTTGGCTCAGGCAGTCAAACAGTTATACCCCTCGGCGCAAGTAACCATCGGACCGGTTATCGAAAACGGCTTTTTTTACGATTTCGCTTACGAACGACCGTTTACCCCAGAAGATTTAAGCGCCATCGAAAAAAAAATGGAGCAACTGGCGACCGAAAATTACCCCGTCCATCGCTCGGTGTTATCGCGGGATGAGGCAATCAAGTTCTTCAAAAATATCGGCGAAACCTACAAAGCCGAGATCATCGAAGCTATCCCCGCCAATGAAGATTTATCTCTATATGAACAGGGCGGTTTTACCGATTTGTGTCGCGGCCCGCATGTGCCCAATACCGGCAAGTTAAAGGTCTTTAAGCTGATGAAGATTGCCGGGGCCTATTGGCGCGGCAATTCCGACAATGAAATGTTGCAACGCATCTACGGCACGGCCTGGGGCGACAAAAAAGACTTACAGGCTTATCTGCACCGTTTGGAAGAAGCCGAAAAGCGCGATCACCGCAAGCTGGCAAAAACCCTGGATTTGTTTCATTCCCAGGAAGAAGCGCCCGGCATGGTGTTCTGGCATGAAAAAGGCTGGGTCATCTATCAACAGGTAGAACAGTACATCCGCGAGAAATTACGGGTGAACGGTTACGGCGAAGTCAAAACGCCGCAGGTGGTGGATCGCTCGTTATGGGAAAGATCAGGCCACTGGGAAAAATTCGGCGAGATGATTTTTACCACGCATTCCGAAAATCGCGATTACGCGATCAAGCCGATGAATTGCCCTTGCCATGTGCAGATTTATAATCAGGGCCTGAAAAGCTACCGTGATCTGCCTATCCGTCTGGCGGAATTCGGTTCCTGTCATCGGAATGAGCCTTCCGGAACCTTGCATGGCTTGATGCGGGTCAGAAATTTCGTTCAGGACGATGCGCATATTTTCTGCACCGAAGCCCAAATTCAGGATGAAGTATCGACCTTTATCGACATGCTGTTCGATGTTTACAAAGATTTCGGCTTTGACGAAGTTATTATCAAATTATCGACTCGCCCGGAAAACAGAGTCGGCGATGATTCGGTCTGGGACAAGGCGGAAAATGCCCTGGAGCTGGCGCTCAATACCAAAGCCTTGAAGTGGGATTTGCAGCCGGGCGAAGGCGCTTTTTATGGCCCTAAAATTGAATTCTCCTTAAAAGACTGTATCGGCCGGGTTTGGCAATGCGGCACGATTCAAGTGGATTTTTCGATGCCGGGTCGTCTGGACGCGACCTATATCGCCGAAGACGGATCGAGACAAGTGCCGGTCATGCTGCACAGAGCGATACTCGGTTCGCTGGAGCGCTTTATCGGTATTTTGATCGAACAGCACGCCGGAACCTTCCCGCTGTGGCTGTCTCCGGTGCAAGTGGTGGTGCTGAATATTACCGACCGGCATGCCGACTATGCGTCGCAGATTATGCTAGGCCTTGAAAAACAAGGCGTCCGGGTAAAAATAGACTTGAGAAATGAGAAGATCGGGTTTAAAATCCGCGAGCATTCTATGCAGCGCGTACCATACTTGCTCATTATCGGTGACAAAGAACTGGAAGAACAACGTATTACGGTGCGTACGCAAAAAGGGGATGATTTAGGTAGTCTGGCTATCCTTGAATTTACCGAACGGTTAAAACAAGAGATTGCAGACCGAAAATAATGATTTTGGAGGATTAAGATATCGCTGCTAAAAAAGATGAAACGCGCCTGAATGACGCAATCACTGCCAGACGGGTGAGGGTAACAGGTGCAGATGGTGAGGCCTTAGGTATTATCGCATTAGATGAAGCCAAACAAATGGCTTACGCTGCTGACTTGGATTTAGTAGAAATATCGCCAAATGCCGATCCTCCGGTTTGCAAAATAATGAACTACGGCAAATACCAGTTTGAGTTAAACAAAAAGCTGTCGATTGCCAAGAAAAAGCAAAAGCAGGTTCAGGTCAAGGAAATCAAATTCAGACCCGGAACCGACGAAGGGGATTATCAAGTTAAATTGCGAAGCTTAACCAAGTTCCTTAACGACGGCGATAAAACCAAAATCACCTTGCGTTATCGCGGACGCGAAATGGCTCATCGTGAAATCGGTGTGGATCTGCTAAAACGGATCGAAAAAGATTTGGATGAACTGGCCATTGTCGAGCAGTTTCCCAAAATGGAAGGTCGCCAGATGGTGATGGTGATGGCACCGAAAAAGAAAAAATAATTACAGTAACGTTGCTTGCAGCGTCTGTATAGCAGCACAGGATGAGCGGCTAAGCGTCATGAAAGTGATGCGGGTAATTCTTCAGGGCCATGCATTTTGCCTTGCTGGGTTGCAACTCAGGGATTTTATTAATTAATTGGAGCAAACAAATGCCTAAAATCAAAACTAACCGTGGAGCCGCCAAGCGTTTTAGACGCACCGGCAACGGCGGTTTTAAATGTGGCCAGTCCCACAGACGTCACATTCTGACTAAAAAATCGACTAAGAGAAAAAGACAGTTACGCTCGCCCGCAACTATTCACCCGTCAGATGTGCACATGGCTGCACGTATGATGCCTTACAGTTAATCGGGGAGTAGACTATGCCTAGAGTTAAACGCGGCGTAACAGCCAGAGCAAGACACAAAAAAGTATTAAAGCAAGCGAAAGGATACTACGGCGCACGCAGCCGGGTTTATCGCGTTGCCAAACAAGCGGTCATCAAAGCGGGTCAATATGCGTACCGCGATCGCAAACAGAGAAAACGTCAGTTCCGCGCCTTGTGGATCGTCCGCATCAATGCTGCGGCACGTTTAAGTGGAATGTCCTATAGTCGTTTCATCAATGGCTTGACTAAAGCCGATGTAAAGATTGACCGTAAAGTTCTGGCCGATATTGCGGTGCGTGATATTAGCGCATTTGCCGAAATCGCCAAAATTGCCAAGGAACATCAAAGTAAACCTTAAGGAAGATCTGGATTTTAGTTAACTAAAATTTGCGTATTCCCTCCTCCCTATTCTGGGGAGGAGCGGGATTCGGCTTTAAGCCTTTTCCCTTAACTATCACCCCCAAAACCAACACACAGCGAGCTAAACCGTGTCCGCTACCCTAGAAGAAATTCTCGCGCAGGCATTAGATCAGCTTCGCGACGCCAAAGACCTTAACCAACTCGATCTGGTTCGTGTTCACTATCTCGGCAAAAAGGGTTTATTTACCCAGAAGATGAAAGAACTCGGCGCACTCGAACCCGAGCAAAGACGCGCTGCCGGTCAAGTCATCAATCTTGCCAAAGATCAATTTCAAGACCAACTGGAAGATCAAAAAGAACTGCTACAAAATGACCAGCTGGCTGCAAGACTGGCCAGTGAGGGCATAGACGTCACCCTGCCGGGTAGAGGTCAGGCTGTAGCAGGCTTGCATCCGGTGACCACTACCTTGCGCCGCATCGCCAAAATTTTTGCCAGCGTCGGTTTTAAAGTCGTTGAAGGGCCGGAGATCGAAGATGACTACCATAATTTCGAAGCGCTGAATATTCCTATCTCTCACCCGGCCCGGGCCATGCACGACACCTTTTATTTCGATGCCCATACCGTATTAAGAACCCATACCTCACCGGTACAAATCCGGGTCATGGAAAGCGAAAAGCCGCCGCTGAAAGTGATAGCGCCGGGCCGGGTATATCGTTGCGATTCGGATATTACCCACACGCCCATGTTCCACCAGGTGGAAGGCTTTCTGGTTGACACCGATGTCAGTTTTGCCGACTTAAAAGGCGTGGTGTACGAATTTCTGCGCGCCTTCTTTGAAAAAGACATCCAGGTACGCTTTAGACCGTCCTATTTTCCATTTACCGAGCCGTCGGCGGAAGTCGATATTGAATGCGTGATGTGTAATGGACAGGGCTGCCGCGTATGCAGCCAAACTGGCTGGCTGGAAGTAATGGGCTGCGGCATGATCCATCCCGAAGTTTTCAAGGCAGTCAATATCGACAGCGAAGTCTACAGCGGTTTTGCGTTCGGCATGGGCGTGGAGCGCCTCGCGATGTTGCGTTACGGCATTAACGATTTGAGATTGTTTTTTGAGAACGATCTTAAATTTCTGGAACAATTTAATTAAACAGGCGCCGCGCCTGCTCCCGGCGGGCTTGCGGCATACACCCCATCCCTGGAGATAAAGTTTGAGTTATGCAAATTAGTGAAGCCTGGTTAAGAGAATATGTCATTCCGGCAATAACAACAGCCCAATTGGTCGAGCAATTGACCATGGCCGGCTTGGAAGTCGATTCGGTAACGCCAGCGGCGGCGGTATTTTCCGGCGTGGTGGTCGGTCAAGTTGTCTCTATGCTGCCTCATCCCGATGCCGACCGCTTGCGGGTTTGTCAGGTCGGCGTGGGCGGGTCAGAGCCCTTGCAGATCGTCTGCGGTGCCAGCAATGTCCGGGTCGGCTTGAAAATACCGGCGGCCTTGATCGGCGCAATATTGCCCGGCGATTTCAACATCAAAAAATCCAAACTCCGGGGCGTTGAATCCTTCGGCATGCTGTGTTCTGAAAAAGAGTTAGGTCTTGCTCCTGACGCCAACGGTTTAATGGAACTGGCTGCCGATGCCCCGGTAGGCGTTGATATACGCGACTATCTGTCGCTTAACGACAATATCATCGAAGTCGACTTAACCCCTAACCGAGCCGATTGCCTGAGCGTAGAAGGCATAGCGCGGGAAGTAGCGGTGCTGAATAAAATGGACTGGGCGCCCACGCTAGTTGAAAAGTCGACAGTCGCTCATGCCGAAATTTTGACTGTCTCCGTACAAGCTACGGGCGCTTGCCCGCGTTATTTGGGGCGATTGATTAAAGGCGTCAATGCAACAGCCAAAACGCCGCTATGGATGCAGGAACGTCTGCGGCGCTCAGGCGTAAGAAGCTTGAGTGCCGTGGTGGATGTCACCAATTACGTGCTGATCGAATTGGGCCAACCGCTGCACGCCTTTGATGCAGCCAAATTAACCGGCAGCATTAATGTTCGTTATGCTCAAACTGATGAAAGCGTCGCCCTGTTGAACGGTCAGACTATTATTTTGGACAATGAAACTCTCATTATCGCCGATGATAAACAAGCCTTAGCCTTGGCCGGAGTAATGGGTGGCAGCGGCTCTGCGGTTACAGGCGAAACGCAGGATGTGTTTCTGGAATGCGCTTTTTTCACCCCGCTAAGCATCGCCGGTAAAGCGCGTAAATTCGGCTTACACACCGATTCATCGCACCGTTTTGAACGCGGCGTAGACCCGACTTTGCAGGAACGCGCCATAGAACGCGCCACCCGATTGATTATCGATATTGCAGGAGGCAGCGTCGGCGCCATTACCGAAGTGACGACAAGTTCTACTTTGCCGCAACGCTCAGCCGTTTTGCTCAGAAAGCAGCGTTTGGAAAAAATCCTGGGCATCGTTTTGCCGAATGAGCAAGTCCTCGATATTTTTGAACGCTTAGGAATGGCGGTACAAACACAGCCGGATGGCTGGTCGGTGACGCCGCCGGGATGTCGTTTCGACATCGCCATTGAAGCCGATTTGATCGAGGAAATAGCGCGTATAGTCGGCTATAACCAGCTGCCCAGCAGCAGCCTGTTAATGCGCTCGGAGCTTGGCAAAGCCACCGAAACTGTACTGGATCTGGATCGCGTTAAAGACCTATTGGTTGACCGAGGCTATCAGGAAGCGATTACCTATAGTTTTGTCGATGAAGAGATACAAAAAGCCATCGCCCCTGACGATAAGGTTGTCCGGTTAAAAAACCCAATTTCTGCCGATTTATCGGTGATGCGCACTACCCTTTGGTGCGGTTTATTGAAGGCCGCCTTGCATAACACCCATCGCCAGCAAAACAGAGTGCGATTTTTTGAAACCGGCTTACGTTTTATTGATAACGATAACACCCTACAGCAGCAAAAAATGCTGTCCGGCTTAGCCTTGGGTGGTGCCTATGCCGAGCAATGGGGCATCGCAACCCGCAAAGTCGATTTTTTCGATGTTAAAGCCGATGTACAGGCTTTATTTTCATTGACCGTCGCCGATCTGCAATTTGTCCCGGGACTACATCCCGCATTGCATCCCGGGCAAACGGCTGAAATCTTGTCCTTGCAAGGCGACAAAATAGGCTGGCTGGGCATGTTGCATCCGACTCTTGAAAAACAGTTGGGGTTTGACACCCAAGTTTTCCTGTTTGAGTTGGATCAGGATCGGGTGTTGGAAAAACAAATACCGAAGTTTAAGCCGCTGTCAAAATACCCGTCAGTACGCCGCGATATAGCCTTGATTGTTAAGGAAAATATCGCTGTCAGCGAGATAATAAACTGTATTAAAGGCTGTGCGGAACCAACCTTACAAGACATCGAGGTTTTTGATGTCTATCGCGGTAAAGGTGTCGAAGCAGGCAGTAAAAGCGTCGCTTTAAGTTTAATCATACAAGATTGTTCACAAACGCTAACAGATCATGAAATTGATGCTATATTTAACCGACTGTTAGAAACATTGACTACTACACTAAATGCAAAGCTGAGGGATTAACGATGGCATTAACGAAAGCCGATTTTGCCGAAAGGCTGTTTGACGAGCTAGGCTTAAACAAGCGCGAAGCAAAAGACATGGTTGAGATGTTTTTTGAGCATATTAAAGGCTCTCTGGAACAAGGTGAGCAAGTTAAAATTTCCGGTTTTGGGAAATTCGAACTTAGAGATAAAAGCAGTCGCCCCGGTAGAAATCCGAAAACCGGCGAAGAAATCCCCATCACAGCCCGTCGCGTGGTGACATTCAGATCCGGTCAAAAACTGAAAGCTAGAGTAGAAGCGTATGCTGGAGCCGAGTAATAATAATGAGTTGCCGGTCATACCGGCAAAACGCTATTTCACAATTGGCGAAGTCAGCGAATTATGCGGCGTGAAGCCTCATGTGCTGCGCTATTGGGAACAAGAGTTTACCGAGCTGTGCCCGGTAAAAAGACGCGGCAATCGGCGTTATTATCAGCGTCATGACGTGCTGATGATACGGCAAATACGCTCCCTATTATATGAACAAGGTTACACGATTGGCGGCGCCAGAGCTCATTTGAGCAGCGATGACGCCAAAGAAGATTCAACCCGCACCAAACAGCTAATTTATCAAATGGTGAGTGAACTGGAAGAAATTCTGGAGTTGCTAAAGTAGTTTTTTATCATTCAATGCGGCAAATGTAGTACACTAGCCGCATTGAATGTTTAGGGATTATGTTCACAATCCTTTCAGCTTTAAAGTCTTTTTCAAACTGTCGGGGCGTAGCGCAGCTTGGTAGCGCACTTGTCTGGGGGACAAGGGGTCGTAGGTTCAAATCCTATCGTCCCGACCAATTTAATCAAAGAGTTATAAAACACACAATTCGGAAAATCCTCAAAATAGCGATTTCGGTACAACAACCGGTACAACAATTTATATCGCTTGCCAATTTTCACACACTTCAAAACACCGGCAATCTCTGCCGAACATTAATCCAATCGAACATAGATTAAGGTCTTTAGCCAGTACCGTTCTCAATGAGCAAGGTTTTGATGCCGATGTTATTGAAGCGGCATTAGCGCACACAGGCAAGAACGAAGTACGAAACGCTTATAATAGAACCAACTACCTTGAACGCAGAAAACCTGTTATGCGCTGGTGGAGTGATTATATAGATCAGGCTGCGACTGGCAATATGAGCATGACGAGTAAAAAAGGCCTTAAAATAGTTAATCATGGTTAAACTCCATTTTGGATATGCTGACCAGCCATAGCTTTAACAACAGCCCTGGCAATCTCATCAACATTTTGGTTGACCGAAGAACGGGGGATTT
>JAYTLW010000131.1:0-5664 GCA_043729025.1 Methylobacter sp. | reverse complement strand
AAAATGGGAACAACGTCAGCGCTTAACGTTGCTGGAAGCGACTGTGTTTTGGAGCGGCGAGTTTTTTACCAATGTGCTGATGGACGGTTTTGGCATCAGTCGGGTGCAGGCGTCCAAGGATTTAACGCTGTATCAGTCTTTATGCCCCGGCAATATTCGCTACGATAAATTTTTGAAGCGTTATGTGATTGACGAACCCTTTAAACCGGGATTTATGACCGGCACTGCCGGTGAATTTTTGCAGGTTTTGAAGGTTCGGCAAGTCCGGGCGGGCGGTGCGCTGGTGACGCTGGTGGGAAATTTGCCGGAGGTTGATGTGCTTGAGCCGGTGTTCAGGCAAGTCAATGTTGCTGTTTTGCAAGCGGTCAACCAGGCGATTGTTGCCGGTAAGGAAGTGCGGGTGCGCTATCAATCGATGTCCCGCCCGGAACCGGCCCTGCATCGGCTATGTCCCCATGCCCTGGTGTTTGACGGTTTACGCTGGCATGCGCGGGCTTTTAGTTATACGCATCATGAGTTTCGGGATTTTGTGCTGGCGCGGATGTTATCGGCTGAACTTAGTTATTCTGCGGAGATCAATGCTTCTGAGGATACCGCGTGGCATGAATTTGTCGGCGTTCGGATCGGAGCGCATCCCGGTTTGAGCGCCACACAAAAACAGGCGGTCGAGTTTGATTACGGAATGGAAGCTGGGGTATTGAAACACCAGGTAAGAGCCGCTTTGGTGCCTTATTTTTTACGGGTTATGCGTATCAACCGTGACGATTTAACGCGGGAGGCTATGGTTCAGCAGATTGTGTTGTTGAACCGGGATGAGTTGGATAAATATTGGGTATTTTAAAGCGAATATTAAACAGCATTGAAATTGCCCACTCCGGTAAGGAACGTGCACAAAATAACTCAAGCAACTTAAAACTTTGTGGCGTGTAGGGGCGGATTTATCCGCCCAAGGCGAATGAATTCGCCCCTACAGATGCTCAAGTTATTTCATGCACGTAACTAAGCACATTAACTAGCAGTTTTGGCTACCAACTTAAGTCGGGGCAAATTAAGGTTAAGCCGTTCGTAGTACCACTTTAAGTTGGTAACTGCCGTTTTGACTGTTTGATGGGAAAAATACAGAATTCGAAACGGCACTTGAATATGCCCAGTTAAACACAGATGTACTGTTCTTCATGAAAACCTTATACCAATCCCAATAAGTTCACATGCTATCCCTTCTCCAGAGGGAGAAGGTTAGGTTGAGGAGATTCAAACAACAACTTATTGGGATTGGTATTATTTCCGCCCCGATAAAAAAGGTACGAACATAACCGGCTCCAGTCTTTCAACTTCATAGCCGCTGTCTGTACGCGTTACTCTCTGTAACTGTTGGCTTTCGCCCCTGCCAATCGGAATAATCATCACACCGCCGACCGCCATTTGCTGCAACAGCATTTCCGGTATTTCAGGCGGAGCGGCAGCCACTAAAATACCATCGTACGGCGCATGATCCGGCCATCCCCAACCGCCGTCACTGTGCAAATAACTGACATTCTTGAGCTTTAAATCCCATAAATGATCTTTGGCTTTTTTCTGCAAGGGCGCGATTCTTTCCACGGAATACACATGACCGACCAATTGCGCCAGTATTGCAGTTTGATAGCCGCAGCCGGTGCCTATTTCCAACACTTTGGCTAATCGGCCCGATGATTCCAACAGCAGTTCGGTCATTTTTGCGACGATATACGGCTGGGAAATCGTCTGGTTGTAACCAATCGGCAGGGCGGTATCTTCATAAGCCCTGCTGGACAAGGCCTCATCCATAAAAATATGCCTAGGGGTGTTGCGTATGACATCCAGAATTTTATGGCTGCTGATGCCCTGCTCCATTAACCGGTCGATCATGCGCTCCCGGGTACGTGAAGAGGTCATACCTATTCCTTGCAGGCTTTTAATCATAAATCATGCTCCTTGGGTAACCAGGTGTTTAACTCGGCGATCCGTTCATACCAGGTTAAATCAAGTTGTAAGGGTGTAACCGACACGAAACCGCTATTAATCGCATAAAAATCAGTGCCGGGCCCCGCATCCTGTTCTGCGCCTGGAGGGCCTACCCAATAAATAATGCGCCCGCGCGGATCCATACTCTGTATGACCGGTTCCGATTTATGCCGCTGTCCCAGCCGGGTTGCCTGATAACCTTTTAAATCCTTGATAGCCACATCCGGCACATTGACATTAAGGATGGTATCTTGCGGCAATGGCTTATTAACCAACTGCTGCAACAGCGTCACCGCGACATGCGCAGCGGTTTCAAAATGACTGGGATTGCTGCCGGCCAAGGAAATGGCGACGGCGGGTAGACCTAAAAAACGACCCTCGGTAGCCGCCGCGACCGTGCCCGAATACAGCACATCATCGCCCAGGTTCGAGCCATGATTGATGCCTGCAAAAACCATATCGGGCTCTGTCTTCAGCAAGCCCGTGATAGCCAAATGCACGCAATCGGTCGGCGTACCGTCAACTTTAATAAAGCCGTTATCCATGGTATGCGCACGTAACGGCATTTCCAGGGTCAAGGAATTACTCGCTGCACTGCGGTTTCTATCGGGCGCTACGACTGATATGTCGGCATGCTCGCGTAATGCATCAGCCAGCGCAACTAGCCCTTCAGCCAAGTAGCCATCATCATTACTTAACAAAATGTGCATTATCAATTCGCCCAGTAGCTAAATAAGCTATAAAATCAATTATATTAGCAACAAAACCTTACAAAATCAGCTTTCGTGGCAAAAAAAAACCTTACTCCAGAAGACCGCGATTTATTTCGTCTCACTATCGGCAAAGTACACGCTGTAAAAAGCGATAAGGTGCTATTAACGGCAGACAGCAAACCCAAGCCCTACCCTAAATCGCCGGCCGTTATCGTGGAGGAACACTTAAGCGGTACGACCGACTCCGATATTGAAAATGTGGGCATTGAAGACTCGCTGAGCTATACGGCGCAGGGACTACAGCTCAATGTCCTAAAAAAACTGCGCAAAGGGCAGTTTGGCGTAGATGCAGAAATCGACCTGCACGGACTCAGCAGCAATGCAGCAAAACAACAACTGCTGCATTTTTTGCATGACTGTGTCGAAGACGGTAACCGCTGCGTACATATCGTCCACGGCAAAGGCTATCGCTCGGTCGATAGCCATCCGGTACTCAAAAACCACCTTAATTTATGGCTCAGACAACACCAAGATGTTCAGGCCTTTTGCTCCGCACCACCTAAACACGGCGGCACCGGGGCAGTTTTCGTGTTACTGAAATTGTCTAAAAAATACGATACTTAAGATACACAAGGGCTAATAATGCGGCGGCAGTTCATCAACACTTTCACCGCCGCCAGCCTCGGTAGACAGGCTTTTGATGCGCTCGTTAAGCATTCTGCAAGTGGCTTCCAGGCGGCCTATCTGTTGCTGTTGCTGAGCGACTATTTTATTGAGCTCTTGCAGCAAATCGTCCTGATATGCGGTTTTTATTTCTAGCTCGATGATGCGTTCTTCATTCATTAGGCGACTTAAATATCGTTAGAAAACTGTTGTTGCGCCGAAATGGCTGGGGTAATCACTGCGCGCAATAATCATCCGGGCTAGAAAATCGCAACGACAGATAAGGCATTGCGGCTGGCCAGCTCATTTAACCAGATTGTTAATAACTATTTTATGGAGGCTTTTATCAGACAAAGCCACCTGCTCGATAACACCGATCAAGTCGCCGGGCTGCTTCATCGCATTGCCGGATTTGGAAATACGCGCCAGCAGTTTAACCTGTTCGAAATTCGACAGCTTCATGGTCGGCATCATCGCCAGCGCGTCGGTCAACTGAACCGTCAACGGCAACCCGGAAACCTGTTTACGCACGATAGCCAAGGGCATTTGCGGGCCGGATAAGGCCTGAGCATAAATAAAAACGGTATCGCTAGGATCGGCTGATTTTTGCAACTCGGGGGCCAAACTCACTTGCACATCGATATTCGCCGCTGTCAAGGCTGGCGAAGCTGTCGCCGCCGCTTGCGTAGGGTTTGTTTGCTCCGCGCCTTCCGGTATCTGAGTTGCAAGTTTAGCCATCAAGCCTTGTATTTCCTGCAACGAATCGGAACCCGGCGGTAACAAGGCTGCCAATTTTTTCCACAAAGCCATGGCCGCAACAAACTCGCCTGTTTGCGCTTTGGCCATACCGCCCAGCCACAGGCCGTTCACGTTATCAGGCTCCAGCGCCAAGGCTTTGAATACCAATTCCGCTGGTTTTCCGGCCAGTTCCTCATTATTGACATAGGCCAGCGCATCGGCGTAGAGCAGCATGATTTCAGGTTGATCGCCGATTAATGTGTAGGCGTGTTCGAAAGCTGTAACGGCTTTAGGGTATTGCTGCAAATACTTATAGGATCGACCTAACATAGTCCAGCCCAAGGCATCGTTCGGCTGTGTTTCCAGGCGTTTTGCAAGTCCGGCCACCATAGCGTTCATTTTTTCCAGATCAGGCGCTGCCGCTGTGGGTTCGGCCGGAATTAATGACTGATAATTGCCCAATGTCCAATACAGCGAGCCCGCCGCCAACGGCATTACCAAAGCCAGCACCCACGCCATCCACCGGCCATGAGACTGCGCTGTTTTTACATGGCTGATTATATCGAGATCATCGCTCAAGGCCTGCTCAAGCTCGGCGCGCTGCTCATCATAAAGCGCCTGACTTAACATGCCTGCTTGCAATTGCTCTTTAAGCTCAAGCAATCGCTGCCGGGCTATAGCGATGTTGTGTTGATCCAGATCTGTAAATCCCCCCCGGCCCCCCTTTGCTAAAGGGGGGAGCAGATCTTTTTCTCCCCCCTTTGAAGAAGACGGCGGATTTTTATCTCCCCCCTTTGAAAAAGGGGGGGCGGGGGGGATTTTCCACAACGGCGGCAGCACAATCAGCATTGCGACCAATGACAGTACGGCGGCAATCAGCAAAAATAGCATATTCAAGAGGGATCACCGTTTTCTAACAAGTTGCGTATTTTTGCCAATTTCTCGGTATTTTCATTATTATCGCTCCCATGCTCTGCTTGGGAAGGCAGGCTTGCGGAGGATCTTTTTCGCCGAACAAATAAAAACACCGTGATTAAACCGATTATTAAAAACACCCCCGGCCCCAGCCACAGCAACCCGGTTTTGGCCTTAAACGGCGGCTTATATAACACGAAATCGCCGTAACGATCGGTCATGAATTGGACGATGTCCTGCTTGGATTTACCCTGTTGCAGCATTTCATAGACTTGCCTGCGCAAATCTGCGGCCAGTTCCGCATTGGAATCGGCGATGGTCTGATTTTGACAAACCAAACAGCGCAATTCCGAGGTCAGGTTTTCAAAAACCGCCTGTTGCTCGGGATTGGCGAACCTTCGGTATTCGGTGCTTGCGCAAACTATGCCGGACAAGGCCGACAGGAAAACGACTGCAAGGATGCAGGAGCTACGACTCCACGGATGGAGAAGGTAGGGCAATGCATGGAACGATTGCCGAGGCCGAGGGCAACGCATGGAGCAGTTGCCGATAATTGCTAAAATCTTCATTAATTTTCAGCCTGCAACTTGGCGATCAAAGGGAGAAATACTTGCTGCACATCTTCAGGCGTAACCGGGCCGGTATGTTTGTA
>JAYTLW010000130.1:0-6166 GCA_043729025.1 Methylobacter sp. | reverse complement strand
TCCGAATCCGCCTGCGGTAAAGTCCCGGTCAGCGGGTTGTTAAAACTGGCGCGTGAGCAGTCGCTGTCGGTTACAGCCATCGACCTTCGCAACTCCGGCGACACCGCAGGCGATAAAGACAGCGTAGTCGGCTACGGCGCTTATGTCATTGACTAAGGCGGATCGGCAGCAACTTTTGGATGTGGCGAAAAACTCTATACGGCATGGCCTGGATACCGGTCGGCCGATAACCATCAACTTGAACGATTATCCGGCTGCATTGACAGAACCGCGCGCCACTTTTGTTACTTTGGAGATAAACCATCAGTTGCGCGGCTGCATCGGCATGCTGGAAGCGATAAGACCCTTGGCCGAAGATATTGCCGCAAATGCCTATGCCGCAGCCTTTAAGGATTCGCGCTTCCCACCGATAAAAGCCCATGAACTGGATGGACTGGACATTCATTTGTCGATACTCGCGCCCGCCGAGCCGCTATCGTTTAACTCGGAGCAGGATTTGATCACCCAGTTGCAACCCGGAATTGACGGCCTGATTTTAGAAGAGGGTCAACGGCGTGGCACTTTTTTGCCTTCGGTATGGGAGTCATTGCCGGAACCTCGGCAATTTTTGCGGCATTTAAAACAAAAAGCCGGGCTTCCTCCCGAGTACTGGTCAAAAAATATCCGAATTTACCGTTACCAAGCCGAAATAGTAAACTGAGCTCCGGCTGGAGCAGTACGATGAAAAAAAACGGGGCCTTACTCGGAACTGATTTTGCCCATCTGAATTCTGGCGCGAACCAGCGCGGTAATCACCACCAGCACCAAAGCTCCGAGGGAAAACTCCAGCATCACGAATGCGGCGATTTTAAAGTAGGCGAACAGCGGATCGACAAACCTGACCAGCCAGCCGCCTGCCTCGTCAGCCAATGCGGCCGCGTAAGTCAAGCTGCTCAGCCAGATTTTCAGCCGTACCGAAAACTCGGTCATCAGCATCAAATGGGTTAAGGTCAGCACCAGCATGCCCATCGAGAACAGATGAAAATGTGAGACTTCGAGCATGCCCTGATAGCTGCGCGGCTGGGTAAACTGCTGCTCGGAGCCCAGATAATAGGCAATCACCGAGTCCGGCGTTAAGTCCATATGATGAAAATACATCATGGCGTTACTCACCCATAACAAGGCGATATACATCAGAAACATTAACACCAAAGTATTTAACAAGGATTTGCGATGCTGTTCGCCGGTAACAAAATAACGCATTAATTTTTACCCTGATCTTTTACCATAACCTGATAAATCGCCATCACTTTGCGGACACTGCTGACTGCCGCCCTGGTGCTTAATGTCGCGCCGCTGATGCCATCGACACCTTTGTTAAAATCCATTTCGGCTAGCGGACGTTTATATAACTGCTCAAACCAGCGCTCCGGCGGTTGATATTCCGGTGGCTCATGAAAGGCGAGGGTCGTGACGTTGCGTAATTCGCCGTCCGGGGTCAATACTATCATCAGGGTTTCCGGTTTGGTTCTGACCGTCTCCGTTTCAATGGCAGCATAACCGAGCAGCTTGCCCTGGTTCTTGCCGACATAGAAAGTAAAAAGGCCTGAATCCAGTTTAACCTTGGCCAGCTGCTGAATTTTGGCGACTTGTTGTTCATCGGGAAATAGCGATAACTGCTCGACTTGCGTACCTTTACCGAACGCCAGTTCCAGCGCTTCATTCTTACTGTAGAAAATTTTGGCGTAACTGGGGAGTACGGCGCTGAGTAGCACTAAAAAGAGCATAAAACATCCCCCTTGCCTGATTGTTTTCATAGTGGGTCTCGTTGCTGAATTTACTAAAACTAAGTGAATAAACAACGATAGTTTAACACTACCAACAAATAGGCTACCAACTTAAGGCGGGACAACTCAGGAGTACAGGCTTTGCCTGTTCCGCAAGCAGAGCTTGCACTCCGAGCTAAGGCGCGCACGGCACGCCCTACGTATAACTGTCCACGAAAAATACGAAAAACACGAAAAGACTATGTTGTGGGTTATTTCGTGCCTTTCGTGGAGAAAGATATTTCTAAGCTAGAAAATAAAGCCGAAGCCCAGATTAAAATCATCCGGCAGACTGCCTTTTTTCGCCGTGAAATTACGGTAATCGGCCTTAATTACGACATTGGGGATAGGCTTGTATTGCAGGCCAAACTGGTAAATTTGTTTGTCTTTGGTTAGATCATCGTCAAAACCGTTCGGCGCTTTGGCGATAGTATCCAGCTGTTCATAACGGAAAAAAGGCGCCAGGTATTGCGTGGTGTCTTTAACTAACAAAGGCAATACGTCATAACCGAGTTCTGAATACCAGCCGTAGTTTTCTTCGCCAATGGTTTCATCACCTTTGGCTGCACTGAGTACCCCTGCATCGTCGATATGCCCCCATGAACCTAAAGTACGGAATTCCAGTCCGCGATATTTCCATTGCACATGTCCTTCATACAGCTGGGTAAAGGCATTGACATTCTGCTTGGCTTTTGTTGTTTTATTTTCAAAGGTTTGATTTTGCCCGGTGTTACCCAGATAAGCCGAACCGCCCAATGATAAGCCCGGCACCACGGCAGGCGCATAATCCAGTCGTCCGACAAACGCCAGATCTTCGGCTTTGGCCTGACTGCCCTGCTGCCTGCCGGAACGGATGCCGTCAGCATTAAAATTGGCCGCATTCAAGCCATTAACGACATAAGTCGTATACGTTAATTCAGGTGTTATTTGACCGAACAGACCTACACCAATATCACGCCAAGTACTCGGGAGAATCTGACGCTCCACTTCCGGGCGATTATTGCCGAAATAAAACGGCGGCTCGTGTATCAGGTTGACAAAACCCATAGGCATCAACACCATACCGGCGCGGACATTGGCCATCGGATCGATAAAGAAATCCAGCGCCGCAAACTCGACCGATACCGAGCCGCCTTTTTCGGTCGAACCGTGCTCAAATTCAAGCTCACTGTTAAATAAAATACTATCTGTGAACTTGTAGCCGGTATACAACACCAGTCGTTCTAAATCGGCATTGTCTTTCTTGGCTTTTTCGTCGCCGACTGTGGCCTGATAATTGGCCTCACCATAACCGCCAATCGACAAACCTTTACCGACCTGGTAAACCTTGGATGCCGCAGGCCCCAAGCCATAAGCGCTTTTATACTTCACTTCATCCGGAATGGTCAGGTTGGTACGCAACTTCTCAACTTCCTGACTCAGCACATCGGTTTTTCGCTCTAAATTCTTTACGTCGCCACTGGCAGTTTTGGCCGGAGCGGCCTGCATACCCGATTTCATTTCATCGATTTGCTTTTGCTGCGCCTGGATGATTTTCCACATATCTTCCATGGTCTGCGGCTTTTCCAGTGCGCTGACAGGCGCACTCAAAGCGACAAGCGCTGTCAGTATTCCACGCTTTAAGAATTGTTTATTTTTTTTCATTGATACGGTCTCTCACAAATTAATTGGTGAAAGAAGTATAGGCAAAGAGCCGCTAAGATGCAAATGATTCTTATTTAAAACTTAAAGTAAGGTTTTAAGTTTTTTGTAACGCCGAGATTAAGCATTTAAGTGCCGATTCCTGCGCCATGATGCTTGCACATAAGCGGAATTGTTCGACGGCGCGTTGTAAGTTTTGCTCGGGTTCTGCCACCTTAAAATAGCGATTGCCTTCCAGATAATCGCTGTAAAAGCGCAAACCTAACTCAAAGGGGATCAGCCGGATTGCGGGATACAGATAGTGATAATCGTGTTCGGTAAAAAACGCGTCGGCCTCGGACAGGTAACTTTTTAACAGGGTGGCGCAAATAGCCAGATCGAACCTAATCGGATCGCTGCTGTAACAGCAGGAGCGTAGACAGTCGCCTATATCGTAGTGAATAAGCCCCGGCTTGACGGTGTCCAGATCGATAATGCTGACGATTTTGCGGGTGCGCTGATCAAACAGAAAATTATTTAATTTGGGGTCGCCGTGGATCACCCGCAAGGACAGCAAACCTTGTTGCGTGGCGGCTTCAAGATCATCGGCTATAGCTTGATGCCGAGTGATAAATTCGGCGCAGTAAGCATTTTTGGGCTGGTTTGAATGCTGTAGAATTTGCCGATAATGCTTTAAATAGCCCGGCGTAATATGAAAACCTGGCAGGGTGTCATGCAACAGCCGGGGATCAAGATCGTTGGTTAAGCGATGAAAATGTCCCAGCGCAAATCCGGCCTGCTCGGCATCGCCGATCGTGCTTATGGTTTCTATACTTTCGGTGTCAGCAATAAAACTTAACGCCCGCCAGTAATCGCCCATTTTATCCTGGTAATAATGATTATGATCCAGGGTCTCTAAGATTTCAGGGAAAAGCAGCTTAACCGGCGCGCTTAGTTTTTGCGCGATATGCCGATTGAGCGTTGCCAAGTTATCCATGATTTGCACAGGCTCAGGAAAAACAGTGCGATTGATGCGTTGCAGAACAAACGGGAATGACGACGTGGCGACCAGATACGTGTCGTTGATCAGGCCGTTGCCGAGCGGGGTTATATCGGTAACGGTGTTGGTAAACTGCTTGGCGATGGGAAATAGTGTATTCATCGAAAATGTAGGGGCGAATTCATTCGCCCAAGCGACTAAAGTCGCCCCTACAGCAAATTGTTTTTTCTAAATGCCGTAGCGCCCGTCCTCGGTGACTCAGCTCATTTTTAACCGTTGCCGACAATTCCGCCGATGCGCAACCCTGCTCCGGCACCCAGAACACCGGATCGTAACCAAAACCGTTTTCGCCGACTGCAAGATCCAAAATCCGGCCCTCCCAAATCCCTTGGGCGATCACGGGACAAGGATCATAAGCATGTTCCATAAACACCAGCACACAAATAAACCGCGCGGTACGGCGCTGTTCGGGCACTCCTTCCAGTTCCCGCAACAGCTTGTTAAGATTATCCTGATCGCTGGCGCCGACTCCGGCATATCGGGCGGAAATCACGCCGGGCGCGCCGTTCAGGGCATCAACCACCAACCCCGAATCATCGGCTATCGCAGGCAGCTGGCAATGCAAGGCCGCATGTCGGGCTTTCAAAATGGCGTTTTCTACAAAACTAGCGCCGGTTTCTTCCACATCGGCAATATTAAACGCAGACTGCGGAACAATGGGATGATCTTTCAGCATCGCCTGAATTTCCCGGATTTTGCCGGGATTGCCGCTGGCCAGAACAATTTTTTGTAGGCTTGAAAAACTCATTTATGATTTTCTAACGCGACCCGTTGTTTTTCCAGCAGCTCTTTGATGCCCGAACTTGCCAGCTCCAACATCGCGTCCAGCTCTTCTTTTCTGAACGCATGACCCTCGGCCGTACCCTGCACCTCGATAAACGCAGCGGCATCGTTCATCACCACATTCATATCGGTTTCGGCATTGCTGTCTTCCGCGTAATCCAGATCCAGCACCGGCACCCCGTTATAAATGCCCACAGAAACCGAGGCCACCTGCCCGTGCAGCGGGTTGGTCTTGATTTGTTTGCGTTTGAGCATTTTTTGCACCGCCAGCGACAACGCGACAAAACCGCCGGTAATAGCCGCCGTACGGGTTCCGCCATCGGCCTGCAAGACATCGCAATCGATCATGATGGTATGCTCGCCCAAGGCTTTTAAATCGACCGCAGCCCGCAGCGCTCGCCCGATCAAGCGTTGAATTTCCAGGGTGCGCCCGCCTTGTTTGCCGTTGCTGGCTTCCCGCCCCATCCGGCTGTGCGTGGATCGCGGCAACATGCCGTATTCGGCGGTAATCCAGCCTTCGCCCTTGCCTTTGAGAAAGCGCGGCACGCTCCTATCGACACTGGCCGTACACAGCACCCGGGTATCACCGAATTCAACCAGAACCGAGCCTTCTGCATGTTTGGTAAAACCGCAGGTGAATTTTATCTCTCTTAGTTGATCCGGGTTACGTCCGCTAGGTCTCATAGTTGTTCCGCTAAATTGAAAAACCGCACAGTATACCTGAACCGTGCGCTGCCCGACTGTTCAATTTAGCCATATTCAACCGCCGCTCAGAGCCTGTAACAACTCGGCGACTGATTGCGGGCGGTTTTCAGGCTGCAACGCCATCGCCCAGTCGATGGCTTTTAACAGCTGTTCAGGATAATTTCGTTTAAACGCCTTGACTGCGGGCACCAGC
>JAYTLW010000129.1:0-10503 GCA_043729025.1 Methylobacter sp. | reverse complement strand
AGCAAAACAGCAGGCGCTCGCACTGCGCTGATGGCCGCAAGCTTTAACGGCAATGTAAAGATTGTTAAAGCCCTGCTGGCGTACGGCGCCGATGTCAGTGTTGCCGATAACTCAGGAACGACGGCGTTAATGGATGCGCTGGTTTTCGGTAATGAAGACATCGTTAATTTACTGATTGCAGCTGGCGCCGATGTCAATGCGCTGGACAAACAAAATGTGACGGTGATGGGCCGAGCCAAAAAAAACGCCCACGAAAAAATCATTAAAATTCTGGAAAAAGCCGGAGCAAAAGAAGAGGCACAAGTGCCGATAGAAGAAGCGACTGCCAAAGACGGCGATAAACCGGCAGATAAGTCCGGCGTCAAACCACCGGCTAAAAAATAAGATAACTATCCAGCCACAGATCAACACAGATGCACACTGATAAACTGTAAAGTTCCACTGGAACTTGTGGCTACTTTGTACAGCAATCTGTTTAATCCGTGTTGATCCGTGGCTGAATAATTACAAAAAATAATTAAACTAAGGACAAAACATTGCATATTCACATCTTAGGTATTTGCGGCACATTTATGGGCGGGCTCGCCGTGATTGCGCGTCAACTGGGTCATCAGGTCAGCGGTTCCGATCACAATGTGTATCCGCCGATGAGCACTCAGCTGGAAGACCAGGGCATCATGTTGATGGATGGCTTCCGGGCTGAAAACCTGGACGCAAAACCGGATTTGGTGATTATCGGCAATGCCCTGTCGCGCGGCAATCCGGAAGTCGAAGCGGTGCTTAACAGGGGATTGAAATACGTTTCCGGCCCGCAATGGCTGGCCGAGCATGTGTTGCAGGACAAATGGGTGCTGGGCGTTGCCGGAACCCACGGTAAAACCACTACCGCCAGCATGCTCAGCTGGATTTTGGAGCACCAGGGTTTTAATCCAGGCTTTTTAATCGGCGGCATTCCATTAAATTTCGGTATTTCGGCGCGTCTTGGCGAGTCCGATTTTTTCGTGATCGAAGCCGATGAATACGATTCGGCGTTTTTCGACAAGCGCTCAAAGTTTGTCCATTACCGCCCCAGAACCGCGATCCTCAATAATCTTGAATACGATCATGCCGATATATTTCCCGATCTCGATGCGATCAAAAAACAGTTTCATCATCTGGTCAGAACCATCCCCGGCGAGGGTCTGATTATCAGTCCTGAATTTGACGCCAATATAAACGACGTATTGGCGATGGGTTGCTGGACGCCGGTTGCAAAGACCTCGATTTTGGTAGGGGCAATCCCTTGTGGTTGCCCTGACAGGGCAGGCACAAGACCTGCCCCTACGATTGCACAACTGATCAAAATCGATGGCAGCCGGTTCAATGTCCTGATGGAAGATAAACTACAAGGCTGTGTCGAGTGGTCGTTAACCGGCGAACATAATGTCTACAACGCGCTGTCTGCGATAGTCGCCGCAAGACATATCGGCATCAGCCCCAAGGATGCGATAAAAGCGCTGGGGCAGTTTAAAAACGTAAAGCGCCGTATGGAAGTGATAGCCCGCATCCCTGTCCTGAGCCCTTCGACTGCGGTCGGGACAGGCGTAGTCGAAGGGAACGGCGTGACCATATACGACGATTTCGCCCACCATCCGACCGCGATACAAACGACCCTGGACGGCTTACGCAAACAGGTGGGACAGGAGCGTATCATCGCCATCGTCGAGCCGCGCTCGAACACCATGCGTCTGGGCGTGCATACCAAAACGCTGGCTGAATCCCTGAGTAATGCCGACCTAGCTATCATCTATCAACCGGAGGCCATGGGCTGGGACTTAAGCGAGCTGAAAAACTACGCCGCTAACATCGAAATCTGTTCATCATTGGATGAAATCATCGCCAAGCTCAAATTTGAAGCGCGTTATGGCGGACATTTTGTGTTGATGAGCAATGGCGGTTTCGGCGGCATTTATCAGCGCCTGCAGGATGAATTGCTGACTTTATAATAGTTGTAGGGGCGACTTCAGTCGCCCCTACATAAGTTGAAAACCTTAACCTTAATCTGAATGCATATACAACAAGCCCTGCAAACCCTGCTGAATAAACAAAATCTTAGCTCCGAGCAAATGCGCGATGTGATGCGGCTTATCATGAGCGGCCAAGCGACGGACGCGCAAATCGGCGGGTTCTTAATCGCGCTGCGCTGCAAAGGCGAAACCATCGACGAAATTGCCGCCGCCGCCGAAGTAATGCGCGAATTGGCCGCCAAGGTGAATGTAAAAGGCGACCATGTTATAGACACCTGCGGCACCGGAGGCGACGGCGCGAATACCTTTAATATCTCCACCACTTGCGCTTTTGTGGTGGCCGCAGCGGGCGGGCAGGTCGCCAAACACGGCAACCGATCCGTTTCGAGCTGTTGCGGCAGCGCCGATGTGCTGGAAGCCGCCGGAGTAAATCTGGATTTGACCGCCGAACAGGTAGCGCAATGCGTCAATGAAATCGGCGTCGGCTTTTTATTCGCCCCCAATCATCACGGCGCGATGAAATATACCCGCAATGCCCGTAAAGAAATGGGCGTCAGAACCTTGTTCAACCTATTAGGCCCGCTATCCAATCCCGCCGCCGCGCCCAACCAGTTGATCGGGGTATTCGCCAAAGAATGGGTAGAGCCCTTGGCGCAGGCCTTAAAAAAACTCGGCAGCCATCATGTGCTGGTCGTTAATGCCGACGATGGCTTGGATGAAATCAGCATTGCCTCTGCTTCAAATATTGCCGAACTTAAAGACGGCGAGGTCAGCTGCTATACGATTACCCCGGAACAGTTCGGCTTTAAACGCGCTCATCTCGCCGAGTTGGCCGTTGAGGATGCAGCTTCCAGCCTGGAGATGGTAAAATCGGTGCTCGACAATAAAGTCGGCGCTGCCAGAGATATAGTGGTTTTGAATGCAGGAGCGGCGATTTATGCGGCCAATATCACCGATACTCTTGCTGCCGGCATAGCAAAGGCCGACCAACTTATCGCCAGCGGCGCAGCAAAAGCCAAATTCGACGCGTTGATCGCCTATTCAAAAACTTCATAACACGACTAGAAACCATGACCGATACTCCTGATATTTTAAAAAAAATTCTCGATAAAAAAGCCGAAGAAGTCGCCAGACGCCGAATAGGCATGAGCATTGCCGACCTGGAAGACATTGCCTCCGGCGTCGAAAGCCCGCGCGGATTTTATAACGCGCTGCACAGCAAGGTAGCGGCTAAGAAACCGGCCATTATTGCGGAAATCAAAAAAGCCTCACCCAGTAAAGGTGTGATCAGGGAAGATTTTAATCCGATTGCGATCGGCCAGGATTACGCGATGAATGGCGCGACCTGTTTGTCGGTATTAACCGATAAGGAGTTTTTCCAGGGTTCGGAAGTCTATCTGCAAATGGTCAGGGAGCGCTGTCCACTGCCGGTGCTCCGCAAAGACTTCATGATCGACCCTTATCAAATCTTTGAGGCCAGAGCCTTGGGCGCCGACTGCATCTTGCTGATCGTCGCCGCGTTGGAAGACGGCCAAATGCACGAGCTGTCAGATGCCGCAACCCTTTTGGGCATGGATGTGTTGGTAGAAGTTCATGATGCACAAGAACTGCAAAGAGCATTAACCTTGGACACCAAACTGATCGGCGTCAACAACCGCAACCTGCGCAGCTTTGAAACGGCATTGCAGACTACACTGGATTTAAAAGCCGATATTCCGGAAGATCGTTTGATCATAACCGAAAGCGGCATTCATACCCATGACGATGTGCAGCTGATGCTGGATAATGACATTTACGCCTTTTTAGTCGGCGAAGTGTTTATGCGGGCGCCTAGCCCTGGGCAGAAGATGCGGGAGCTGTTTGCTTTGTAAGGTAAGTTTTCGCAACGCACCCCACCCCGCCTTATACTACCCATACTGGTTAAAAATGGACATCGATAGTTACCTGCTCACTGCGCTTATTTTTGCAGCCGCATTGCTGTATTCCTCGGTAGGGCATGCGGGTGCATCCGGCTACCTCGCGGCGATGGCGCTTTTTGGCGTTGCACCTGAGGTCATGAAGCCCGCCGCACTGGCTTTAAATATTTTGGTTGCCGTTATTGCCACTACCAAGTTTTACCGGGTAGGCGCTTTTTCGTGGCCGTTGTTTTGGCCGCTGGCCCTGGCTTCCACGCCGCTGGCTTATCTGGGCGGGTTGCTGACCTTACCGAGTCATCTGTATAAGCCTCTCGTCGGGCTGGTGCTGCTTTATGCCGCGTGGCGCTCGTTTCGTACCGCGACGGCTCCGCTATCAGTTAAGCATCAGCAGCCTCATGTCGCGGTATTGCTGTTAATCGGCGGCGGCCTCGGTTTTTTATCGGGTCTTATCGGCGTGGGTGGCGGCATTTTTTTAAGCCCTTTGTTGTTGTTTAACCGTTGGGCTAATATCAAGGTTATATCGGGCATCGCTGCGGCGTTTATTTTGGTCAATTCCAGCGCCGGATTTTTGGGCGTGTTGAGCAAATCGCCGACCCTGCCGGAAGCATTGCCGCTGTGGGTAATTGTGGTGGTGCTGGGCGGATTGATAGGCTCCGAGTTAGGCAGTCGCCGTCTGGCAAATCCCATTATTCAAAAATTGTTGTCCTTGGTTCTGGTTATCGCCGGTGTAAAAATGATGCTTACGCTCTGGTAAAGTTGCAGAACATGAATGACTATCCCATCGGTGTATTCGATTCAGGCGTCGGCGGCTTGTCTGTCCTGCATCAAATACGCCGGGTGTTGCCGGGCGAGAACCTGCTGTATGTGGCGGACTCGGGCCATGCGCCGTATGGCGATAAATCCCAGCAATTTATCGAGCACCGGTCGATTGTCATCAGCGATTTTTTAGTAGACCGGAATGCCAAAGCTATCGTCGTTGCCTGCAATACGGCAACGGGCGCTGCGATAGCAACGTTGCGTTCACGGCATTCTGTGCCGATTATCGCGATGGAGCCTGCGGTAAAACCTGCGGCTTCGCAGACTCAGTCTGGGGTTATCGGCGTTCTGGCTACTCGCCGAACCTTGGCCAGCGATAATTTTGTACAGTTGTTTGCGCGCTATGGCGCCGATGTCGAGATAGTGGGACAGGCCTGCCCCGGACTGGTTGAACAAGTGGAAGCGGGCGAATTGTCCGGCCATAAAACCTGCGCTTTGCTTGAGCAATATGTTGTACCGTTGTTGGAGCGGAAAGCCGATATTATCGTGCTGGGCTGTACCCATTATCCGTTTCTGGCGCCGCTGATCCAGGAGCTGGCAGGATCCGGTGTGACAGTGATAGATTCCGCTGCCGCCGTTGCACGGCAGCTTTACCGGCGGCTTGAAATGGACAATTTGTTAGCGGATGAGGCGAGAGTCGGTACTGAATCCTTTTGGACCAGCGCTGCGCTGGATAAAGCGAGGCCGTTAATCTCCCGGTTATGGCAGGCGGATGTCCAGGTAGGCGCTTTCGGCGAGACTGGTCAAGCGCGTAGGTCGGGTTAGCGATAGCGTAACCCGACTATCGAAGCTCAGGTGTCGGGTTACGGCCAGCGCCTCGGCAATCGCTCCTGCATTGCTCTATCTCCTGCATCCATGCAGTCGTAACCCGACCACAGTTAAAAGCTGATCTGGTCAAAGCTGCTTACCTGCCGATGTTCGGCTTCTGGGTCGGGTGCGCCGTCCCTTATCAACCAGATAGTTTCAAAACCAGCGGTTTTGGCCGCATCCAGTTCCTCCTTAATATCCGATAAAAATAATAACTGATGCGCCGGTATGGCTAGTTGCCCGGCTATCTCGAGATACGACGACCGGTCTTTCTTGCCGCCGATATGGGTGTCGAAATAGCCGGAAAACAACGGTGTTAAATCGCCGTATTCGGTATGCGCAAACAACAGTTTTTGCGCGTAGACCGAGCCCGAAGAATAGATGTATAAGCTCAAGCTGCCAGTTTTCCAGGCTTTGAGTTTGGCGGCGGCATCGGGATAAACATGGCCTTTGAAATCACCCTGTCGGTAACCGGCTTCCCAGATCAGGCCTTGCAGGGACTTTAAGGGCGTGACCTTTTTATCTTCGTCCAGCCATTCTATAAATTGGCTGATGATTTGCTCGATTGACAGTGATTCGCCTAATTCTCGACAGACATCTTCCAGTAGCGGCTTTACTTGCAAGTCGCCTGCGCGGCTGCGGATAAAGCCTGCCAGATTGGCGCGTGCGTAGGGAAACAGCACGTCCTTAACAAATGAAATCGAAGAGGTTGTGCCTTCTATATCGGTGACGATAGCTTTAATCATGCTGGCGGTCGGCTTGGTGGTCGATGAGGTATTGATCCAGCGCCGGGTAAGACAGGGCAATATCGCTGCCGGTAAAACGTGCGACCCAGCCATCCGCTTGGGTGAAAAAACGTATGGATTTAAAATGAGGCTGCTCGCCCATATCAAACCAGTGCGCGGTGTGGGCAGGTACGCTGATCAAATCGCCTTGTTCGCACAGTACGGCATACACTTTATCGGCGACGTGCAAATAAAACAGACCGCGACCCTCGATAAAAAAACGCAGTTCAAAATCATCATGGGTATGTTCAGCCAGAAATTTCTGCCGGATAGCGGCTTTTTCAGGGTGATCCGGATTTAAACTGATCACGTCCACGGATTGAAAAGCGTATTGCTGTTTCAGGCGGGCTATGGAATCGCGGTAGGCGGTAAGCACAGTGTCCTCATCGGCATCGGCGGCCAATTTGCAGCTGGCCTCCCAGCGTTCAAACTGCACGCCTATGGTATTCAGCCGGGTTCGGATGGCGGTGAACTCGGTGACTGTTTCGCCAAGTCGGTCGCATCGATTCGCTGCCGATTGCGGCTGGGGGTAGTTATCGGGGTAAATGGTTAAGGCGCTCATCGTTTGACTCCTTTTAGCCGCTGGAAATCGGGTAAAGGCGCTAAAGTCGCCTTTACCATTTATGTGGGGGCGACTTTAGTCGCCCTGGGCGAATGAATTCGCCCCTACAGAATCATCCATGCAGTCGTCGGTAATTGCTCCTGCATTACTCTACCTCCTGCGTCCATGCAGTCGCAATTCACAATCAAATAAAAATTCCAAGGCCTCGAGATGACGCAATGCCACTTGCACCGAGCTGCCCCAGGTATAAAGACCGTGCCCGGCGATGAGGTAAGCATGGATGTCGCCGTGTTTGTCCATGTACCGATCTACTTGTTCGGCTAGGCGAGGCATATGCTGGTCATTGGCAAAAATAGGTATCACTATCCGGCTTTCATGGGTATCGATACCGGTCAGGGCTTTTTGCAGCTCGTATCCTTCCAGCACGACTTCGGATTTAAAAATCCGCGAACTCAGCGTGGCGTTAATCGAATGCGGGTGCAATACCGACTGAACCTTAGGAAAACGTTTATACAGCGCAGTATGCAGGATGGCTTCGGCCGACGGCTTTTTTCCATCCAGAGAGTGGGCGTCAGCATCGACCAGCATAATATCGTCCGATTCCAGAGAGCCTTTGTGTTTGCCGGAAACGGTTATGGCGATAGTGCCGTCAGGTAGCCGCGCGGAAAGGTTGCCGCTGGTTGCCGGCACCCAGCCTTTGCTGTCGATAAAGCGTCCGGCGGCAATTAATTGATCGGCCAGCATGAAAAAGTCTTGGTTATAAGTCATGTTAATGGCTTGCAATAGTTGATGACGGATAATCCTGTTGAGGGTAATGATATATTTTCCATTCCACCGGGACTTCCCACTTTTGCACCCATGCGGCAAGATCGGCTGTCGATAAAACGTCCGGCAGCTATCAGTTGATCGGCCAGCATGAAAAAGTCT
Organism: Methylobacter sp.; assembly: GCA_043729025.1. Classification (GTDB taxonomy): domain Bacteria; phylum Pseudomonadota; class Gammaproteobacteria; order Methylococcales; family Methylomonadaceae; genus Methylobacter_A. Next base: position 2,684 of record JAYTLW010000129.1, on the reverse strand, counting down.
TGGTTATAAGACATGTTAATGGCTTGCAATAGTTGATGACGGATAATCCTGTTGAGGCTGATGGGATATTTTCCATTCCGTTGGGACCTCCCACTCTTGCACCCACGCGGCAAGATCGGAGGCCGGCATGGGTTTGGCAATACCGTTGCCTTGGGCGTGGTCGCAGCCCATTTGCAACAGTGCCATGCCGTGTTCGCTGGACTCCACGCCCTCGGCTATCACTTGCCGCCGGAATGATTCGGCCAAACCGATAACGCCTTGTACGATAGCTAAATCATCTTCGTCTTCCAGCATATTCCGCACGAAAGACTGATCGATTTTTAATGTTTCCACAGGCAGATGTTTGAGATAGCTCAGCGAGGAATAGCCGGTGCCGAAATCATCCAGGGCAAAGCGTACGCCCAATTCCTGACAGTCTTTAATAATCTGGGAGGTCAGTGTTAAATCGTGCAGTGCTTGAGTTTCCAGGATCTCCAGCTCCAAATGAGCCGGTTTGATAGTGGGATAGCGTTCGAACAGGTAGTAGAGCTGCAAGACAAAATCCTCCGCTTGCAGCGATCTGGCGGTGATATTGACACTGACTTGGAGGTGCAGGCCTAAACGCTGCCAATGCACCATGTGCTGCAAGGCCTTATCGATAACCCAGGCATCGAGTAGGACGGCGGTTTCATAATGTTCCAGCAGCGGCAGAAAATCACCCGGCAGAATCAGGCCGCGTTCAGGGTGACGCCAGCGTATCAATGCTTCGGCGCCGAACACGACACCTTGCTGCATAGAGACTTTGGGTTGAAAAAAAAGTTCGAATTCCTCGTTTGCAAGCGCCTGTTCTATGCGGTTGAGAGCCTCGCGATGGGCGTGGAGTTGACGATCCAGCTCCAGATTATAAATGTGATAGCGGTTTTTCCCCTCTTGCTTGGCCTGATACATGGCCTGATCGGCATGCCGTAGCAGCGTGTCCGGATCGGTGTTATCGTTGGGAAAGATGCTGATGCCAATGCTGGCGGATACGGATACGGCTTGGTTGCCCAAGGTAACCGGCTCGCTGATGACTTCCAGCAGGCGATGCAAGGTGATTTCGCAGTCTTCAACCTTGGCCAGTCCCAACAACAAAAATACAAATTCGTCGCCGCCTAAACGGGCGATGGTATCCCCTTCGCGTAGAGCATTTTTAATGCGCAGGGCAATCTCGATCAGCAACTGGTCGCCTGCGTCGTGCCCCAGCCTGTCATTTACCGGTTTAAAACCGTCCAGATCAAGGTAGCCCACCGCCATCAAACATTTATCACGGTTGGTTTGGGCAAAAGCCAAATGCATGCGATCCGCCAACAGCACCCGATTCGGCACGCCGGTGAGAGGGTCGTAGTGAGCCATGAGCTCCAACTTCCGCTCATTCTTTTTAAGCAGGGTAATATCTGAAGAGGCGCCTATATAATGGGTTACTTTACCCAGCTTATCGGCAACCGCAGAAATAGTGAGCCATTCGGCAAATATTTCGCCCCCCTTCTTGCGGTTCCAAATCTCGCCGCGCCAGTAGCCCTGTAGGCTTATGTCATGCCACATAGCTTCATAGAAGTCGACATCGTGAAGCCCTGACTTTAGCAGACTTGGATTTTTACCCAGCACTTCGTTTTGTGTATATCCCGTTATGTTGCTGAAGGCCGGATTGATATCAATAATGTTGTGCTGTGCATCGGTAATCAGGATGGCTTCCTGAGTGTTTGCAAAAACGCTGGCGGCCATGTGCTGTTCTTTTTCAGCTTGTTTATGTTTGCCGATTTCGCGCCGTAAACGCATATTCCAGATGACAATAAAAACAATCAGCAACAGTGTCGGCACGATATAGAGCAAAGCCGTTTGAGGTTTTAGCCTGGGTTTTACTGTTAAACCCAGGCTATGATCTGGGGTAGTTTCCTGTTCAGGTTTAGCCTGGGCAGCGGCCATGGGGGCCGGGCTTTGATTGTCGGAAAACCTGAGATTAACTGCGTCTGCTTTTATCGCGTAGGTGTCGGCAAAGCGCCAGGCAGGCGGGGCAAATTCCGCCAATAAAGTTGATGAAGACAAGGCCAGGCACACTAAAGCGGTCAGCCGGAACAGGGTTATAATCATCAGTGTGTAAGTAAGGGTAACTTTAGCATTTTGATGAGTGCTAGTTTAAAGTAAAGTGTGAGTCGAATGGTTATTAAGGTTGATTTTAAACCAAATACACTTATAGTTCCCCAACAAACACACAAATCTTTAGCGAGCCTATTATGCAACATTTTCGTCTTTCCTTTATCGTCACCGCAGTTTGCTTGGCGGCGGCATTTTATTGGGGTGGAATAATTGGTGTGTTTATCGCCACTATTCTGGGAGTCCTCGAGGTCAGTTTATCATTTGACAATGCGGTTGTTAATGCATCAATTTTAAAGCGGATGGATGCGCGCTGGCAGCAGTATTTTTTAACCTGGGGGATTTTGGTTGCAGTATTCGGGATGCGTCTGTTATTTCCGATCGTGATTGTTGCGGCGGCCACCGGTATCGGCTTTATGGGCGTCACCGATATGGCCTTGAACGACACAGCGACTTACGCCCAACATTTAAGCGAGTCGCATGTGCAAATTGCGGCATTTGGCGGCATGTTTTTGCTGATGGTGTTTTATTCATTCATCTTTGATGAAAGCCGGGAGCTGCATTGGCTGGGATAT
>JAYTLW010000128.1:0-24432 GCA_043729025.1 Methylobacter sp. | reverse complement strand
CCTATTCTTAACTGTTGCGGTTATAGATTCATCGCCGCAACCGATAAAATCCGAAAAGATATTTTCTTAATAATAAAGTCAGCCTTCCGACTACCACCGGGCTTGTCCAACAACCGGTTCAGATTGTGGTTCGCTATCGCTCACACAATTTAACCTTATTCGTTAGGCATCACTGCGCGTCTATTAGCGTGCGGGCGCGTTGAACGAGGGCATTCACTGCGGCCAAGTAGCGCTTGTACCCTTCGTTGAAGGGAGCGGAGTCCCATTGAGCTATGAAGGCTTCTTTGCTCTTCATGTGCTCTACTCGCTGTTTATTGATGAATTGTAGCAATGGAAGATGAGTCTGTTGAATTGCAAGCAATTCCTGCTGCAGTTCTGGGAAATGAAGGGCTTGAAGCATTCTTGCCACATCTAGCGGATTGGGAGGATCATGATCTTCATTTCGAAACACCATCTTGGTCTGTTTCTCTTCGATCCACCGCCCGTGGTCATAGACAGCCTTCACAAGCGCCTCAATTCTCTCCCTTCGGAGTTTGAATCGCTCTCTTCGATCGGTGAGACTGTGCACCAAGAATTGACTTCCGACGCCTCCTGCAACGGCAAGAAGACCGCCAACGAGGACTGGAATTGCCTTTGCGATCTCTGTGACGAGGGCAGAATCTGTCATGTGATGCCTAACGTAGAGCTAACCGGGCGCGGCCTGGAAAGCTAAACAAACAAAACCGTATTATAACCGCGCTCCGGTTGAGCGTAATGTTAGAAGCATGTTGCACAGCTCTGCGCTCTAAAACCTGGAGTCGTTTTCACAAGGTATTCCGTCATGGTCACCATCCATTTTGGTGTTAGGGCAACTCCTAAGAAAATACTCGGCTTCTGCTCTTGAGCGCATTTGGCTACAATGTTGCCGACCATCACACGAAAAACTTTCTGTTGGCTGCGTGTTTGCAGTTGCAGGCTCCTGAAACGCTTGGGGTTCTGTCTGAATTTCTACCTGCGTTGAAGCGATGTTCTTTTGGTAGTAGTTCCAGCCCACAAATGCGAGCAGTGCGTAAATTATTAGCTTCTTCAAGGGGCTTACCAATTTGTATTCATGTTTCTAACGTAATATATACGACATCAATTGCCGTATAAAAAATATGATTTGTCGTATATTCTTCATAAATACATCTAATTATTTGTTTATATTAAACTAATTTAACAGCAACAGGACATGATATACAAACAAATACGACATCATCAACCCACCTAAAAATCATTCACCCAACAGCCCCAAATAGTCCTCTTTATGACAACCCGCACGCCCTTTTCCGTCGCGGCGGAGATTTTTCAGTTAACTTCCACCGCCCATTTTATCTTTTATCCATACCGGATCTCTTCGCATCGGCAGCACGGCAATAACCGAGGCGACATCTCCGTTGACTTCATAATAAATTGCATAGGGAAACCGTTTCGATAGCATTCGATAGAACCCAAACTCTTGTCTGTGGATGCCTGCAAAAATTACCAATGAATCTATATCCGATAACAGGCTATCCCAAAAATAATCCCCAATATTTTCACCCTGTTTGTCGTAAAACTCCCGCCCCTCATCAAGATCATTTTCAGCATCGGATAGTATTTGAATGCGCTTAATATTCATCTACCCTGTTTTGACCTCAACTCATCAATTGTGCGGAATTTTGCGTTGCCTTCTTCAATAGTCCTTTTTCTGACTGTAAGAATATCCCGATGCCATTCGGGTGATTCAATCTCTGGTTGCTCATGAATAAGAGTATCCCAGATTGCCTCCATAGTTTGAAGCCGTTCAATCTTGCTCATTCTGGTTATTTCAATAGTATTCATGGTATTTCCTATTTCATCGAGATCAGGATTCAGGCAAGCTGGAAGTAATATATACGACATCGATTGTTGTATAAAAAAGCTACAAGCGCATATTCTTCATAAACTCATAGTGCGCTTATATTTATTAAGTGAATCATACTGCAATAGGCATGACAAACAAACTCCACACCATCAATACCCAAAACATCAGCCTTCCAACAACCCCAAATAGTCCTCTTCACTGATAACCTGCACGCCCTTTTCCGTCGCAGCAGCGATTTTTGCAGCGCCCACATCGGAACCCGTCACCAGAAAATCGGTTTTTCCGGTGACAGATGCACCTATTTTTGCACCTAGGCGCTTGGCTTCTTTGATCATGTCATCGCGCTTGCCGTGGATCATTGTGCCGGTAAAAACGATGGTCTTGTCGGAAATCGGGCTGATGCTTTGCTGCTGCTCGGCGATTAAAGGCGTTTGGATTAAATTAAAACCCAGCTGGTGGATTTGCATAAAATCGGTTTTTATTTTTGCCAGGCATTCAACCACGGCGGCGCCGGTTTTCTCGGCAAAGCCTTCAATATCGATCACGTCTTCGACAGTCAGCTTGAAAATATCCAGCAGATGATGGTGTTGCAGCAGGCGTTCGCAGTTGCCCAGCCCCATTCTATGTATGCCGAAAGCGCCCAGGAAGCGCCAGTCTTCGATGGCTTCGCTGCGACTGCGTTGCAATTGATCGAGCAGGTTTTGCGCGGTTTTGTCGCCAAAATCCATGTCTTGCAGTTGCGCCATATCCAGCTGGTAAACGGCATAAACCGAATCGATGCCGCAAGCGTGGAGTTTTTCTACGGTCTTTTGCCCGAAACCGTCGACATTCGCCAGGGTCTTGAAAAAATGCTCGATGGTGTTTTCTATCTGCGCGGGACATTGTGTGGTGTTCAGGCAATACAGATAATCGCTGTCCCAAACCAGCTCAGAATCGCAACTGGGGCAATGTTCGGGTATTTGCGGTTGTTTCGGAATGATGACCCGCTCGATTTTGGGTATCACCAAGCCTGAGCGCGTTAACTCTATCAAGGTGCCGGTGCCGATGCCCAATTCCCTGACCATGCCGTAATGATGAGCGGTCGCCCTGGAAATGACTGCGCCGCTGAGTTTGGTCGGCGTAAGCTCTGCAACCGGATTAACCCGGCCGGAACGGGAGGTTTGCGGAGTGACGTTCAGCACGATCACTTCGGCGGATTCGACATTGCTTTTATAGGCGATCTGCCAGCGGTGGTGGTGCCGCGTTGCGCCCAGGTACTGTTTCAACTGCTCATTGCCAACCAGCTCGAAAACGACGCCGTCCACATCGTAATCGACCAGTGTGTAGACGGTTTCGATAACAGGGTCGAAATCGGCCAACACATCGGCGGCCGTGCCTTGCCACGCGGGCAACTGGGAGAACGGAAAAAAAACCGCCGCATGATTTTGTATGGCTTCTAAAGCATGTTGTTCCAGGTCTTTTTCTTTGATGATGCTGGCCTGGAAATTCCGGGAGTTTTCGAAATAGTCGGCCAGATGACTGTTGAAATAGGATTGGCTGACCACGATTTCACCTGCGCCCTGCCCTCTTTTGCCGTTGCCGCCGACAATCAAGCCGCGCTCGAAAACCCGGCTGATGTCGGTGCCTTTGCGTCCGTCGCCGCGCGTGTACAAAAGCTTTCCGTCATCGTAAGCCGCATAGCCGTCCAGCTTGGGCGTGGCTCTGATTATCAGCGTAGAAACATCCACGTTGCAGTCGTCGGCGGCTTTTTTCAGCCGGGCCAGCCATTTTTCGATGCCGTCTCGCGTATAGGTTTTTTCGGTCGAAAGCATCGGCTCCGGCAAGGCGACAGTCTTGCCGAAAAAGCCGATTTCCGGTTCGACGGCCTGTAAATACGGATGATGCGGGTGGCGTTTTTGCAGTTCGGTCAAAAAAACAGCATCATAAAGCGCATCGGAAATAAGCGGCTCACCGCTGCGATACAGGGTGTTGCAGACTTGCAAAAACTCTAGCAACTGTTCATCGGTCAGTTGTTTGAGGTCGACCTGTGTTGCGATTTGAGCGATACGCTCGTGAGATAAATGCACTGATTCGAGATTGGCGACTTTAAGGAGCTCTAACTGGGTATGGCTGAGGGCTGGCATTTGAATAATCTGGACGAAAAAGAAGATTTGTAGGATGGCATTAAATCAATGCACTTAAGCCCCTATCCGTTCGCCCTGAGCTTGTCGAAGGGCATTTCACACAATAACTTACGCCATTCATACTTCGACAAGCTCAGCACGAACGGCGTAAGTCATACGTTCATTAAAATCACAAACTCTGCCGAATCGCTTGCACAGTCGCTTCGGTCAGCAGTTGTCTTCTATGATCGAGTATCACGCCGTCCAATTTATCGGCCAGCAAGTTGATGGTTTCTATGTAGTCGTCAAAAACCGCCGGGGCGTCATCCAAGGCTTCGGGCTGCATAAAAAATACGATGCCGGGGCAGTAAAAATCGACTAAATCTTTGTCCGGGAAGGTGCCCGGCTCGACAATACAGGCCACGCCGAAATCGACCAAGCGGTTTTTATCAAGCCGTTCGAAAATTTTCAAATTGCCGTATTCAAGCCCGACCATTTCAAAGGCTTCTACCAAATCGACGCCGTTAAAGTCTTCGTCCGCCTTGGTAATAATGCTGAACTGAATAATCGCCGGTGCGGCAGCCCTGGCGGGCGGCTCCGGGTCGTCATCCCGTTCAAAGTAAGGCTCGTCTTCAGCGTCATCCTCATAATAGCGATCCGCTTGATGAGCGCCAGCATGACCGTTAGCAGCGCCTTTACCGGCATAGAGCGGGATAATGTCAAAATCGTCCCGGGTATCCCTGACGGATTCTGTCGCCAATGCGTCATCGTCATCGTAAAATTCCAGGCCTTCCCGCGCTTTTTTATCTTTGATAAAAGCCCAAATCAACATGCCGATGACCACAACCATGCCGGTTGCAATAATTACAATTCTTAAAATTTCTTTATCCATTAGATTTCCGCCAGACTCACTGCTTCTTCAATATCAACTGCGACCATCCGGGACACGCCCGGCTCTTTCATAGTAACACCTGCCAGCTGTTTTGCAATTTCCATAGTCACTTTGTTATGGGAAATATACAAAAACTGTACCGATTCCGACATCTCTTCCACCATTTTTGAAAACCGCCCGACATTGGCATCATCTAACGGCGCATCGACTTCGTCCAGCAAACAAAAAGGCGCAGGATTGAGTTCAAAAATAGAGAACACCAAGGCGACTGCCGTTAAGGCTTTCTCGCCGCCGGACAATAAATGTATGGAACTGTTTTTCTTACCGGGCGGCCGGGCAATAATGTTGACGCCCGATTCCAGCTCGCCCTGCTCGGTCAATTCCAGATAAGCATGACCGCCGCCGAATAATTTAGGGAACTTTTCCTGCAAACCGGTGTTTATTTTATCGAAGGTTTCTTTAAAACGTAGCCGACTTTCTTTATCGATCTTGCTGATCGCCTGATCCAGGGTTTGCAAGGCTTCGATTAAATCAGCATGTTGTTCGTTAAGAAAATCCATCCGCTCGGACTGTGCCCGGTATTCTTCAATGGCAGTCAGGTTAATGGTGCCCAGTCTTTCGATTTGAGCCGATAAGTCGTCAACCGTTGATTTCCAGCGGCGCTCTTCGGCCTGTTCCGGTAAGCTTTGCAACACTAAATCGACATCCGCATCGATTTCTTTCAGCTGCTCGTTGACGGTTTGCTGGCGCACCTTGCTTTCCTGCAATTCAAAACGGATCGTATCCAACGCTGCTTTTTGCTTTTCCAGAGCTTGTTGCTCCCGGAGCAGTTGTTCGGATTGCCGGGTTATAGCCGATTCTATGTCAAGCTGTAGCTGGCGCTGTTGTTTCAGCCGAGATTCCAGTTGCTCTTTCGCCTCACGTATTTTCTCCAGCTGCTGCTTTTCCTGATCCATTGGGCTCAGCGTAAGTTGCAGGCTTTGCTCCAGCTCGGCGATGCGCTCAACAGATTGATGATGTTGCAGCTGCAACCTATCCAGCTGTTTGCCGGTCAAAGTTTCGGAAGAACGCAGCGATTCTATCTGCGCCTTGATGCTGTGCGCCTGTTGCCTCGCTTCATTGGCAGATTGATCGGCATGCTGCTGCCGGGATTGAAGTTCCAGATTTGACGTCTCAAGAGCTTGCTTGGTTTGCTCCTGCTCGTCCATGACCTGCTCGGCTTGTTCCTGCAACAGTCGGGATTCGGCGATCGTTTCGCTGTTATCGGCAAGCTCGCGGCTAATATCGTCCAGGTCGGCGCATACCTGAGCCAAGCGTCGTTGCTGATGCTCCAAGCGTGCTGAATGCGCGCTAAATTCCGCGCTTTTTAGCGACAGATCGGAACCCAACAGGTTATGTTGATGCTGTAGCGATTCGCGCTGGACTTCCGCATTTTTCAAGTCGGTTTCGACGCTTTCCAGCTGCTCTTCAAATGCTTCAATTTCGCTATGCAATTGCTCTTGCCGCTGTTTTAACAGACGCAAGTCTTTTTCGCGCTGCAATACCCCGGTTTTACTGTCTTTGGCGCGAATTATTTTTATCCAGCCGGGGCCGAACCAGGTTCCATCCGGGGTGATGACCGATTCATGGGCTTTCAGTTGGCTCGATAAAGATCTTGCGGTCTCGGTGTCTTCGGCGCAATAAATTCCAGCCAATAAATTACTCAAATCCCAGGGAGCCTTGATTTTATCAAGTAAATTCACGTAGGTCGGGTTAGCGTAACCCGACATGTGAACGCCAGTCTCAACCAGCATCAACGATTCATCGGTCAAGCGCCGCAAGCCGGGAATAATCTGATCGGCGCTTTCTATGCAAATCGCTTCCAGATAACTGCCCAACACCGTTTCAACCGCCGACTCCCAGCCGGAGTGAACATCAAGAAACTCGGCTAAACGCCTATTTTCGACCAAATTTTCGGATGCAAGCCATGCGCTTAAGTGTTTGTTGTCTTTACCCATCGCATGTTGCTGCAACAATTCCAGTGCAGTGATTTTGCCTGTTACGCTGTGCATTTCCGAGCGCCGCGTATGCAGTTCATCGTGATGCTGCTTGATCTGTAGACGCTGCCGGTTAATCTGGCTATGCAGGTCTTCCAGTTGTTTATGCAGCTCGGTGCGCTGTATCTCAATGAGTTCAATGCTCGCATCCAGCGCTTCAATGTCGGCTTGCAAATCGCTGGACGACAGCTCATCGCGTTCGCTATAGAGCTTATCCAGACGAATGTGCAGCTGGCGATTTTGATTGTCCAGCTGCACGGTTTTTACCCGCTGAACCTCGGCCTGTTCTTTATACTGTGAGCTGGTCGTCCGGTAGGCTTCCCATTGCGCCTGCCAGGAACTTCTTTGTTGCTGCATGTCCTGCTGGCGGTCTAAAACCTCTTCCTGCCTTTCCTCGGCGACTATCAAGGCCTGTTCCGCTTCAAACAAAGTTTCTTTAATCTCTTCCAGCTGCTGCATATCGGCTGCAAGCTCGATAGAAGACTGGTCGGCCTGCTGGCGTAGACGCTTGATTTCAACCATGGTAAGTTCGCGACTGCTCTCGCTGTGCTTGATGGTTTGCTCAAGACCGCTGACTTCGGCGACGATCTGGTAATAATCACCCTGAACGCTGTCGGTTTGCTGTTGTTGGATCTTATAGTCGGCGCGTTTGGCCTCGATATGGTTTTCGATGTCCCGCACCGACATAAACAAGCGATTATGCTCGTGAGCCACTGCCTGCAGTTGTTCGTTCAATTGCTGCGCGGCCTGATGATAAGTGTTCCAACGCATCGCCAGCAACTCCAGCTTGTATTGGCGCTCCTGCTTTTTAAGCTCGGTATATTTTTCGGCTTTTTCGGCTTGCTTGGAGAGATGCTTGATGTGTTTTTCAACTTCGTCGCGCAGATCATCGAGCCGCTCCAGGTTTTCCCGGGTATGTTTCATCCGGGTTTCGGTTTCGCTACGGCGTTCCTTGTACTTGGAAACGCCCGCCGCTTCCTCGATATGCACCCTTAAATCATCCGGCTTAGCTTCGACCATGCGGGAAATAGTGCCCTGCTCGATGATCGCATAGCTGCGCGAACCTAAGCCGGTGCCCAAAAAGATGTCGGTGATGTCTTTGCGCCGGCAACGCGAGCCGTTCAGCATAAATACCGAGGTGCCGTCGCGACTGACCTGACGTTTGATCGCGATGGTGTCGTATTGGGAATATTCGCCGCCCAGCTTGCCTTCAGTGTTATTAAAAACCAGTTCGACGGTCGCCGTACTCACCGGTTTGCGTCCCGACGAGCCGTTAAAAATCACGTCGGCCATACTGCCGCCGCGCAGATGTTTGGCCGAACTCTCGCCCATCACCCAGCGCACCGCGTCGATAATATTGGATTTGCCGCAGCCGTTAGGCCCGACGATGGCGGTCAAATTGCCGTGTATCGGTATGACCGTGGTATCAACAAAGGATTTAAAACCCGAAAGCTTGATTTTTTCAAGTTTCATAGTACTGGTATGAATATCCCGGCAGTTGAATTAAAATGACCCGGTATTATTAACGATAATCAGCCGGAATTCGACTTTTTTCGCCTATAACGCCAAACTTGACGCACCTCACTTACTTTATAAGCACCCTATGACCACACAGCCTAGCAAAGATCTGGAAACTTTCGACAACCCGCGCCTAAGCCGCGACTACACCATCCGTATCGATATACCCGAGTTCACCTGCCTGTGCCCGAAAACCGGTCAACCGGATTTTGCCACGATCCAGATCGAATACGTTCCCGACCAACTGTGCGTGGAACTCAAGGCGCTGAAGCTGTACATGTGGGCATTCCGGGAACAAGGCGCATTTCACGAAGCCGTCACCAATGAAATACTCGACGACCTTGTCAAAGCCATAGCGCCCAATTTCATGCGGGTACGCGCCGAATTCAATGTGCGCGGCGGCATTTACACCGCTGTGATCGTGGAGCACAGAAAACCCGATTGGCTAGCGCCTGAACTGGTTACCCTGCCTTAAATCGTCATGGCCAAGACCTATTACACCTCGGACATTGCCGTCGCGTTAAAATATGACGGCAACAATGCGCCCAAGGTTACCGCCAAAGGCTCGGGTCTTAGCGCCGAACAAATCTTAGCAATCGCCGAACTGCACGGAATACCGCTGCAAACCGAACCGGAACTGGCAAGAATTCTGGCTCAAATTCCCTTAGGCGATGAAATCCCCAATGAACTCTATGTTGCCGTCGCGGAAATCATCGCCTTTGCGTATTTCTTAAGCGGCAAAATACCCGACAAAAACTCATGAACATTAAAGAAGCCCTGACCACCCTGCCCCAATACGTGTTGCCGCACCATGCCTTATCCAGCATCATGAGCCTGCTAACCCACTGCGAAAACAAGACCTGGAAAAACTTGTTTATCCAGCAGATCATTAGGCATTACGGCGTCAACATGGATGAAGCGCTGCAACCGGACATCAACGCTTACCGCAGCTTTAACCACTTTTTTACCCGCGAACTCAAACCCGGCGTCAGACCGCTCAGCACCGAAACAAATGCGATCGCCTGCCCGGCCGACGGCTCAGTCAGCCAAGCTGGAGACATTACCGACGGCCAAATCTTCCAAGCCAAAGGCAAAAGTTTTACCGCGACCGATCTGTTGGGCGGCGATGCAGCTCGCGCCGCACCGTTTAATAACGGCATATTCACTACTATTTACCTGTCGCCCAAAGACTATCATCGCCTGCACATGCCGTTGACCGGCGTCCTAAGAGAAATGGTGCATATACCCGGCCGATTATTTAGCGTCAATCCTGCCACCGTCAATTCCGTGCCCAATCTTTTCGCCAGAAACGAGCGCGTCGCCGCCCTATTCGACACCGATTTTGGCCCGATGGCCTTGATCCTGGTCGGCGCAATCTTCGTGTCCAGCGTGGAAACCGTCTGGCACGGTGTAGTCACGCCGCCGAGCATTACAAAAGTGCGAAGTTGGCAGTATGGCGATGACGCGCCCACGCTAAAAATCGGCGAAGAAATGGGCCGGTTTAATATGGGCTCTACCATTATTGTGTTGTTCGGCAAGGATAAGGCCGAGTGGAATGAGGGCTTCAAAGCAGGCAAGACGGTTAAGTTGGGGGAGGCGATTGGCCGGGTTGCGGGTTAAGCGTAGCCACGTAGGCCGAAAATAAGCCGGTTTGAGCGACAGCGAGAACGGGCGTTTCGGCCTACGCCTATCATAAATATTTTGTGGGCTTTCCATGTAACGCGGGGGCGATTCTAGCATTCCACCAGTTACCGCGCCAAATGTGCTGGGTTGCGAAACAATACGACCCAACACGACCCCTTCAAATAAAAGTAATGGTGGTGATAGCTACCCCCAGCTCTTTTCTGGTGATCCAATGCAAATATCTAAATTTAAACTCATAGGTTCCAGGTACTTTCGCCCTTACCAGGGTAGTCGCGCGGCGGGCTGAGGTGACAGTTATGGGTGTTAAGGGATTCGCGCTGACCGGATTATTGGCCAGGTGCGGCGTCGAGTAAGGCGAATGCTCACTGCCGAACTGCCTGCCGCTATCCTCAATCACCACCACTTCCAAGTCATTGGGTATGTCTACTCCAAGCACCGTATAGCCGGCATGTACGAAGCGTATCACCACGGTCTGCCCAAGCTTGGCCATGGTAGTAACGAGTTCGAGGTTTTTGGGGTTCGGCGCAAATGGCCTGCCTTTATTCACCCCTTGTTGGTGGAATGGCACACCGCTGATAAGAAAGTGCTTGGGGTTGAAGTTGTTGAGTCCTGCGTCTTCTCCGCACAGGCCAGCGTTATGGTTAAGTTTGTGCCATCTAGGATCCATCTCGTCAGCAACCCAATTGGCTTCCACGTCATAGGCGCGTAAAGCGTCCCGCGTCTGAAAGCTGGTAAATTTCAGTATATCGGGATGGATGGGCACATCTTCCCGCATCTGCGGAAAGACATTGAACCTGCCGTCGGGCCGTTCATGATCCTTTGGCAGAACGGTCAGTGCGCCATACATCCCCATTTCGACGTGCAAGGCGGTGTTCTTATGGCAATGGTAGAAGAACGTGCCGATCTCGGTAGCCCTCCATTGGTAAGTATAGCTGCCGGTCACTTCAAATGAGGTGTGCCCGACGCCGTCATTCATCGGCGTCGGCTCAATGCCGTGGTGGTGGATGGTATGCGAGTTTTTTGAAGCCTTCACTATGGTATGCACCAGGTCACCCTGCCGCACTACGATAGGCGCAGACGGAAACTGGAAGCGCTTTTCGGGATCCGCCTGCCTCGGATCTTCAAATGCCCATATTTCCACATTCGAGCCATCAGGCATCGCCAATTGGCTGCTAAAAAATTTTCGCTCAAATTCCACCAGCTTCATTCCGGGCGGCAGTGTTTGCTGCGTGATCAAGTCCGGTGTTTTAGGATTTGTGATCGGAACGCTGCAGCCGAAAGTATCGAAGGTCTCGACCTGACTGAGCGCCGTACCGCTGATGCCAGCCTCATGTCCGCGACCGTGTCTGTTGCTGGTGTTGGGTTTAACAGTTGCCATGATCCTACCCTCTAAATCGTTGGGGTTTATTGCGCCGTTGCATCTCAGGTTTGATGTGGACCAAGCAGCACCCAATCGGTGATCGCCCCCTGCGGATAATTGCCGCCGGCTGCTGACGCCGACATCTCTGTATGGCAATGCATGGGGTAGACCATCCCCTTCAGGCCGAACTGCTCGCGACTCGGCGGCCAGGGAAAGATGTCCGGCGGTTTCCGGTAGGCGTGCAACACATCCTTGGCAGCGAGCGGCACAAGATCAAAGGCATCTGTTTCTCTAACAATCTCTGCCAGTGCCAGCTTGCCGTCGGCATGTATATTGTTATGTAGGGCAAATACATGATTGCCATGGATATGCGGCGCATGGGTCGCCAGCCCGGCGTTCAACAAACGGATCAGCACCGGCTCGCCGATATGGCCGTGGGGCGCGTTCTCTATCGCGTGTGAAGATTCGAATCCGGTTCTGCCATTGATGGTGAAATAGCGCGGCAGGAACGTATCCCTGACCTGACTCGGACTGAGTGTAGCCCCATTTTTCAGCGGGTTGTTGACGTGAACTTCGTCAATTTGGTTGAACAGCCAGATGAAGTTGCGATGCGGGTCGCCCCCGTCCCAAAACTCTCCGGGAACCTCGTCCGGCGTGTAGAACCCCGCCGCTGTGCCTAGGTCGGCGAACAGGCGCCGGATAGCATCGGTCGGGTTCGAATAAGGGGTATTGCCGTTTGCGGGCAGCGCGCCTGCGGGCAGCACCACCAGCGCGCCATGCAAGCCCATAATGCGGTTGATAGGGTTATTGAGCGGGTCGAAATAGAGGTAGGTTCCGGCTGCCGGTGCTATAAAGCTGAAGTCAACCGTCTGCCCGTAGGGGATAGCTGGGCTTTGGTATACTATGTCCGGTTTGGGCAAAGCTTCAGGATCCGCATTGAGCAACGGGCGCTTCGCGATGGCGAAGCTATGGACTGCGCCTGCCTGGTTAGGGTTATTATTGGTCACCGACAGGTTAACCATATCCCCTTCTTGTACTGTGAGTACCGGCCCCGGAACCGGCGGAGGCGGGTCGGTTGCGAGATCGTATGCCGTATAAGTCGGGACGGGCGACGACTGATTCTTAAAAGCCCACATGTAAATCGGCGGGCTAGTGCTAAATACCGGAACCATCACTTCTTCTATGGAAAGCGCGAAGCTGACTGGCGTGGCTATTGCCTGCGGCAGCCACCGCAGCAAATCCCAGTTCAAGACGCCGGCACCCAGCAGCGCGGTGCCTGTTAAGCCATAATAAATGAACTGCCGTCGTTTCATGGTTTCATCCCCCTGCCTCGCAGCTGCCTACCCAATACAAGCATCGATAGCGCTTTAAAGGCTTCTATTTATTGAATGTTGAATGCCTTTGAATACGCAGACAACTGCAACTTCCCGTCATCGGTTCCAAAACCATAGACTGACCGCCAGTGAAAATCAGGCTCTCACTAATTCGACAGTTTCATTGTTTATTAATCATGAACGGATGTCTATTCATACAACTACTTATTCCCAAAATTGACGCTTTCTGTGGCCTGTAGAGCCCTAACCAGTGTTTGTCTGAGGTAGACACCAACTTTTCCAGCCCCTGGCAAATGGTGAAGACTGGCTTTTCACGGCATTCTCTGCAAAAATCCGAAAAGACGGCGCGAAAACCGTTTGGCAACCGCGCTTTTACAATCATTGCATTCGCGACGAATTCGACTTTCACAAACATTTGGGCTATATCCATTATAATTCAGTCAAACATGGTTCGGTTTCCTCGCCCGGGGAATGGCCGCATAGCTCTTTTGCGCGTTTCGCCGCGCTGGGATGGTATGCAAGCGGTTGGGGTGATAACGCTGTAAGCCGGATTATTTGTAATGCTGTGAGGCGGTTTATTTGTATCGCCGCTACGACTGCATGGATGCAGGAGGTAGAGCAACGCATGGAGCTGTTGCCGAGGCAATCCACCGCAACTGCGACATGGCTCTCCTGAGCATAGCCGAAGGGCTGTCATCGACATTGTGCGTTGATTGGCGGTTTGCTACGCGAAACCGCCAATCAACTACATCATTGGATGGCCTTATTCCGGCCTACCTCTGCTTCATGGCAAAAAGAAGCGATAAACACCAATTGGAGCTGCACCTTGAAAAAAATATTAGCATCGATTTTGTTAAGTCTATTAGCCAGCGGCGCCTTGGCAGAAACCGTTATCGAGGTAATTCCCTTAGCCTATCGACCGGCATCCGAGATACTGCCGCTGCTGGCGCCGTTGCTGGGCGATAGCGCTCAGCTGATCGACAACGGTTCCAGCCTGCTGGTCAAAACCGCGCCTGATCAGCTGGCTCAAATCAAGGCCATTATCAGTCAGCTGGATGTGCGCCAGAGCAATCTGCTCATCACCGTGCTGCAAAGCAGGCAGACCAGCGCCGATGAGCTTAACGCGGCAGCCGGTGTGCAACTGCATGTATCTGGCGATGATCCGGCAAAATCCGGCGCTAGAATCATCGGTCATATGTATCAGACTCAAGATAAGGGTAACGATCAAAACACCCAGACTATTCGAACGCTGGAAGGCGTCCCGGCGCTTATTAAAGCGGGAAAAGTTTATCCCCGACAAAATTTTTCATTCTACGGTTATCCCACGACCACCGAATTTATCGAAGCGACCACGGGCTTTGCGGTAACGCCCAGACTAGCCGGCCAACAAGTCATACTCAGCGTGTCGCCTTGGTCGGACAAGGTCAACGGTCTCGGGCAAATCGAAACCCAGGATGCGCAATCGACACTCAGGATTAATCTGGGTGAATGGGCGGAACTCGGCGGGGCTGGCGATAACACTAACCGCAGTATCAACGGCGCGCAGGTTATTAGTCACCAAATCGACAAAAGCCAGATACACATTCTGATTAAAGTGGATCGGGCGGATTAGCCCGGCTTACAGGCTATTAATGATATACAATACGACTCAACATAAAACTCAAGAAGTGAAATCATGGCTATAAAAGACAGTAACGGAACCCCGCTCAACGAGGGTGATTCCGTGCAAGTTATTAAGGATTTAAAGGTAAAAGGCACGTCCCTCACCCTCAAAAGAGGCACGCTGATAAAAAACATCCGCCTCACCGATGACGAGGAACTGATCGAGTGCAATGCCGACAAGGTTAAAGGCCTGGTGCTCAAAACCTGTTTTTTGAAAAAAGTCTAATCTGCAGCCGAAAAACGCCTTGCTCAAATCAATAAAGCAAACGGCTCAACGCTTACCCGCTCACCTGCCTGCACGCCTGCGCACTCTTTAGACAAGACGATATAGCAGTTGCTCTGGCTCATGGAACTAAGGATATGCGAGCCTTGCAAGCCCGCTGAGGCGACCCGAAACTCGCCGTTTTCATCCTGACTGAGGATGCCGCGCTGATATTCCTGGCGTCCTGGGGCTTTTTTCAACGCGGTGGTGCAGGTCGCAGTCAATCTTAGCGGTTGGGCAAACGCTGCGCCTGACAGCATTCTGAGTGCCGGAGCGACTACCTGCTGGAAAGTGACCACTACGGAAACAGGATTGCCCGGCAAGCCAAAAAAATAACACCCGCCTATTTTGCCGAAAGCCAGCGGTTTTCCGGGTTTTATGGCAATTTTCCAAAACTTGACTTCCCCGCAGCGGTGCAGAATGTCTCTGACATAATCGGCCTCGCCGACTGAAGCGCCGCCGGTGGTTATGATCACGTCTGCGTTTTTTGAGGCTGCCATAAAACCGTCTTCCAGCAACTGTTTATGGTCGGGAATAACGCCCAGATCGGTGATACTGTATGCGGGATCCGCCAATAATCCGCCTAACAGGGTGCGATTGCTGTCGTATATTTTGCCCGGCTCCAGCGGCTGGCCTAATGGGATCAATTCGTCGCCGGTGGAAAAATAGGCGATTTTCAGCTGACGCTTAACGCTTACCCGATCGACGCCGGCGCAGGCCAGCAACGCTAAATCAACCGCCGTCAACTTTTTAGGCGGGGCTAATAAACAACTGCCCTGTCTTACGTCTTCGCCGATTTCTCTGATATTTTGCAGCACTCGCGTATCAGCCGGAAAATGTACGGTTTGATTTTGAACCTGCACATGTTCCTGCATGATCACCGAATCGGCACGCTCCGGCACGACGGCGCCGGTAAAAATTCTGACACACTGACCGGCTTGCAACTGCCCCTGAAAAGGTCGCCCGGCCCAGGAAGCGCCGACCAGAACTAGCGTGAACGCCAGACCATCAACCCTGTCACGACTGGCAAAAGCATAGCCATCCATCGCCGAGTTCCGATCATGCGGGATATTGATAGGCGCATAAACCGATACCGCCAGCACCCGCCCCAAGGCATTTTCTAACGCCAGTATTTCCGCGCCGCTTATCGGCTCTACGGCGACTTTTATTTTATCCATCGCGTCTTCAATAGACAGTAATGGGCTGGGTTCCTCGCTGCATGCGTCAATCATAGGTTTTCAAAATATGGTTTTGGATAAAGTCGGCAATCGTTTCGGGCCGGTTGAGTTCCAGTTGCGTCAAATAGCTCGGCGTTTCCAGTTTTGCATCGCTGGCGATCGCGATGATGTCCGGGTCATTAATGTAAAACAACGGTTTTTTTAGCGAGGGGCGATGCACTTCGATTTTAGGAAAATTTTCCGCCCCAAAGCCTTCAACCAGGATCAGATCCAGTATAGATTGATCGAATTGTCTTAACTGCTCATCCAATCGGGGTTCTTGTTCCGGGCTGAATTCGGTAATCAATGCCCGCCGATACCGCGATACCAGCATGACCGGCGAGGCACCCGCTTGCCGCAGGCGAAAACTGTCTTTTCCCGGACGGTCAATTTCAAAATCATGATGACTGTGTTTAATCAGGCCAATGCGCAGACCCTTTTGCCTTAAAATCGGAATCAATCGGGTCAACAACGTGGTTTTTCCGGTTCCGCTTGCGGCGACAAAACCTATAATGGGAATTTGAGCATATTGCATATCAACCAAATTATTAGATTGTTATCATAAGATGTCATATTCTAAGGTATTATTTGTCCAAACACTATGCCTACAGGGATGTAGGCAAGGGGCGCGAGCAGGAGCGGAAGCTTTACCTACAAGGCCGTGAGCCTTGAGAACGTTGTTAAAATTCAGGAGTAAGTCTTGATTCGAATTTATCTGATCTTGTTATTTATCATTATTGCCTTTTTCGGGATACGCGCGTTTTTAAAAACTTCACCTTCCGTGCTGGCCTACTATAGCAAAATTTTTTTTCTATCGATTGCTGGTCTACTCGTGCTTTATTTAACGGCAACCGGACATTTAAACTGGTTATTTGCCCTGGCAGGCGTGGCCGTAGCTTTTATACTCCGCTTGTTGCCGGGCTTGCTCCGCTATGCGCCCTATTTACACCGCCTGTGGTCGGAGTTTAAATCTGCAAAAACAAACACCTCGGAGCAACGTAAAGCTGAGCCTAAAGGCGATATGTCGATGGAAGAGGCTTATGAAGTCTTAGGCTTGAAGCCGGGCGCATCTGCGCCGGAAATTATTGCCGCCCATCGCAAATTGATGCAAAAGATACATCCCGATCGTGGCGGATCAAATTATTTGGCGGCGAAAATAAATTTAGCTAAAAAACTATTGTTAAAAAATAAGCCCTTATGATAGCCACTACTGTAAAGTTTATTTTTATTGTGGCACTGTCGGCTTTATTGTACGGCTGCGCCACTGTCAGCCCCAATTATGCCCCTGTCACTGCGCACAATTCCAGCAATGCTAAAGCCGCTAGTCCCGATAGCGTTATAGATCATACAAAATATCATCTGGTCAAAAAAAGCGATACCTTGTACGCCATCAGCCTACTTGTTGATGTGGATTATCGGCAATTAGCGCAATGGAACCAGATTGCTCCGCCTTATACGATAGAAATAGGTCAAAAAATAAGACTCTCCGACCCGATTCCGGGAAATAAGCCCGCAACTCAAAACGGCGACTCCAAGGATGGAGGAGGTAGAGCAACGCAGGGAGCAGTTGCCGACGACTCCAAGGATGGAGGAGATACGATGTTAAGGGTGGGAGAAGTAGCGCAAGGCTTGGAACAGCCGCCTAAAACACCCAAAGCAGGCGTTAGTGGCGGCATAGCAATTGTTGCGAACACCCAACAAAAAACCGCCATAAATAGAATTAGTAGGCCGCAGGAAATAGCTATGTCATTAAATAATAGACAAAATCCGGCTGGCCGTCCGCCATTCAAAATTCAAATCCCCATAAATGCCGCAGAAAAATATGAAAGAAATCCACAAAAAAAATCAATTATTTCAATTGATAAAGGAAATATGTTAAAGTTAAACTTTCAATGGCCGATAAAGGGAAAAGTTTTAAAAACTTATTCTTCAGTCGATAACAAAGGCATTGATATAGCCGGCAAAATGGAACAGGAAGTGAGTGCAGCTGAAGCCGGTAAAGTTGTATATAGCGGACAGGGCCTGATTGGCTACGGTAATTTGCTTATTATTAAGCACAACGACACGTTTTTAAGCGCTTATGCAAATAATAGTCAGCTGCTCGTTGCAGAAGGGTATGCGGTAGAAAAAGGCGAGGTTATTGCCAAGGTCGGACAAACAGGATCAAACAAAGCGTCGCTGCATTTTGAAATCAGAAAAAACGGAAAACCAGTGAATCCACTTAATTTTTTACCAAATAAACACTAAAACCATTTCGGCTAGGGTCGAACAATGTAGAGGTTATCATGAAAGCAGAATTAGTTGAGCTATTG
The DNA here is from genome assembly GCA_043729025.1 of Methylobacter sp. Taxonomy (GTDB): domain Bacteria; phylum Pseudomonadota; class Gammaproteobacteria; order Methylococcales; family Methylomonadaceae; genus Methylobacter_A. The sequence goes on along the minus strand of JAYTLW010000128.1, from coordinate 6,229 downwards.
GACGATGATGTTTGTGTATTAATTGATGACAATTTGTCTTTTGACGATGAACTCCAGACAAATTTCGCTATCGATGAATCGCTCGACTGCATAGATGCAGCCGCTACGATTCCGTGGATAGAAGAGCTAGAGCAACGCCCGAAGCGGAGAACATCTAAAGCGGGCGCTTTGGGCAACGACATTGATGAGACAACTGACACTGAATCGCGGCAAGATAAGAGCATGGATGCGACGCGAGTTTATTTGAACGATCTGGCTCGTTCGCAATTGTTGACTGCAGAACAGGAAAAAATCTACGGTTCCAGGGCGCTGCAAGGCGATGCCGCCGCCCGCAACATCATGATCGAAAGTAATTTACGCCTAGTCGTTAAAATTTCCCGCCGTTATCTGAACCGAGGCTTGCCGCTACTGGATTTGATTGAAGAAGGCAATCTGGGCTTAATGCACGCCGTTGAAAAATTTGATCCGGATAGAGGTTTCAGGTTCTCAACCTACGCTACTTGGTGGATCAGGCAAACTATTGAACGCGCTATCATGAATCAGACGCGAACCATACGCTTGCCGATTCATATTGTTAAAGAAATGAATACTTATTTGAAAGCCCAACGCCATTTAGCACAGGTGCTCGATCATGAACCCAGTGCCGAGGATATAGCAGCGTATTTGGAAATACCGGTTCATAAAGTTGAAAAAATGCTTAAACTTAACGAGCGGGTTACCTCTATCGATGTTCCGGGCGGAAAGGATTTTGACAAGCCTTTGGTTGAATCGATTTCCGATCACGAGAGCATGTCGCCTGCTGAAAAAATTCAAGAAGACGGCATTAAGCTCAATATTGCCAAATGGGTTTTTCAACTTTCAGAAAAACAGCGCGAAGTTATTTGTCGTCGCTATGGACTTTGCGGTTATGAGGGCTCGACCCTTGAACAGGTTGCCCAAGAGTTGGGCGTGACCCGAGAGCGGGTCAGACAGATTCAAATGGACGCCTTAAAAAGAATGAAAGAAATTTTGGAGCTTAACGGCTATTCTTTTGAATCCCTATTTAATTGATGCGTAGCTTGTCAACAACCGCCACAGATTCACAGATTATTAAATAAGCTGAATCTGTGGCGTTTGGTTTTTCGCCAGTTATCCTGCTATACAACAAACGCATTTTGCAACGGCCAGTCCCTATAGTTAAAGACCTGTCCTTGCTCCCGAACCCCATCACAAGCACTGAGCGAGACTTCGGCAACAACCCATTGCACGGCATTGAGCTTGCCTGCGGTCAACACGCCGTTATCGGGAAAGCCCCGATCCACCGGGGTATAAACAGCCGCCGCACCGACATTGATATCCACAGCTTCGGACCACGGGGCATCGCCTACCAGAGCAGATTGCACGACATAACACTGATTTTCCAAGGCCCTAGCCTGACAGCCTATTTTAACCCGATGGTAACCGGCCAGGGTATCGGTGCAACTGGGCACTAAAATCAGCTGTGCTCCGGCTTCAACCTGCTTTCTTGCCAGCAGCGGAAATTCACTGTCATAGCAAACGTTGATGGCGATTTTTCCGTAATTGGTATCAAAACATTTTAATGTCTCACCGCTTTGAATCAGCCATTGCTCGTTTTCAAAACGGGTCATCATCAGCTTGTCCTGATAATCAAACCGACCATCCGGCATAAACAAGTAAGCCCTATTCCGATAGGTTCCGGTAGCTGTTTTTACCGGAAAAGTGCCTGCTTGAATAAGGCAACGGTACTTTTTAGCCAAGGTCTGAAACAAATCCAGATAATCGTCAAGCAATGACTGCATGGCTTCCAGCTGTCGGCTCAAGGATGAATAAACCGTCTTGCCGAATAATGACGCCAACTCCATGCTGGCATATTCAGGAAAAACCAGAATCTTCGCGTCCTGCTCAGCGGCTTTATCGACCCAGCGCTCGATTTTTTCTTGATAGCGCTGCCAGTTTTCCAGAAAACTGATGTCGTATTGAGCTGTTGCAATTTTAACGTTCATGTTTTCAGCCAGAAAGTCATCGGTTTAGGGGTTTCATCAACATCGTCCAAATCTTTCCAGATATAGCGGGTATTAAGTTCAGGATGCTTGACATAGCCGCGCTTGATCCAAAATTGATCCAGGGGCACATAATCGGCCGGTCGTCTGGGATGATCTGCCGGCCGCTCCACACAACAAAAACAAATGGTTTTAAAGCCACCCAAATCCTCGGCGTGAGCCTCTCTTTGCTCAAAAAACCGAACGCCTAAACCTAAGCCGCGATAATCTTTATTCAACACCGATTCGCTGCAATAAAAGACTTCGTCGAGATCGTAACCCTGCTCAAGAAACGGTTTTTTCAGCGCATCGGTTTCATACTTCATCGGGATTGCCGTCGATGCGCCGACCACTTTGTCGCCGTCAAAAGCAATCACAATGACACTTGCCGGGCAATCGATATAAGTTTGTAAGTATTTCTTTTCATAATCGATATCCCCGTCGTACAAATAGGGGAAATCGCGAAACACTTCAATCCTAAGTCGGGCAAGTTCCTGAATAAATTGTTCCAGAGCCGGGCCGCTCCATCTTTCAATACGAATATCTTTAGCCATAATGTAACTTCAACAAAAAGAAACGCATTTTAGCTGATCCCTGATGGTTTGCGTAATTCAAGTCGAATAAACCGGTTTTCCGTCATCCTGCGCATATCAAAAGACCAGCATTTATGAGATGATGCGATCTGTTATTTACTCGATGCGTTTCATAGCGCCTTTCTTCGAAACTACTCAGCAACAAAAATATAACGCCACAGATTCACAGATTTAAGTTAAGGGCGTATTCATAAAAAGCCATTTTTATAATCTGTGAATCTGAGGCAACAAATCACCCGCTAAGTAGTTACCCTTGTTCAAAAATTTTTTATTACTGTTTTTATTTATGAAAATTGTTTCTGTCGCACTATTGATAGTCTTGCTTAACGGCTTGTTGGGCTGGTTAACCAACTTACCTCAGGATGTAGGCTCGGATGTTCCGTCAGGAAAACTGGGTAGCCTGTCTTTCGCCCCGTTTCGGGAAGGCCAAGGGCCTATGGATGAAAGATTTCCCACACCCGAACAAATTGACGCCGATTTGCGTTTGATGGGTGAAAAAACCCACTCTATCCGCACTTATGCTAGCGCAGAAGGCAGCATGCCAATCATTCCCGTCTTGGCGAAAAAATACGGCTTGAACATGATTCAAGGCGCCTGGCTGGGTACTATAAAAGCCGACAACACCGTAGAAATCGCCGAAGTCATCCGCTCAGCCAACGCGCACCCCGAGGTAGTCAAGCGGGTTATCGTCGGCAACGAAGTGCTGTTGCGGGGCGATTTGAAACCTGAAAAGCTGATTGAATATATACGGGCCGTCAAACGGTCTGTTAAGCAGCCGGTTTCTTATGCCGATGTATGGTCTATGTACATGAAATACCCGGAGTTAATCAAGGAAGTCGACTTTATTACCATTCATATTCTGCCCTACTGGGAGGATGAACCTATCACTGTAGATCAGGCCCCAGCCCATATTGAACGCATATTCAAGCAGGTTCAACAGGAGGCCGATGCGATTGCTCCGGGCAAACCGATACTGATCGGCGAATCGGGTTGGCCGGGGGCAGGCCGTCAACGCGGTTGGGCGGTACCCAGCGTGGTAAACGAAGCAAAATTCATTCGCGCTTTAATTGAAGTGGCCCATAAAAACGGCTTCGATTACAACATTGTCGAGGCCTTTAACCAATCCTGGAAAAGCGAGCTGGAAGGCGTGGTCGGGGCAAACTGGGGGCTTTATACGGTGGATCGTAAAGAAGTTTTTCCGTTAACCGGTAAGGTCTTCGAGCATCCCGATTGGCTTAACGGTGTTTATGCTTCGACGCTGATTTTTCTAGGCATCGTAGTCTGCTGCTGGAAGCCGTTACACACATTACCAACTCTGCGTCTGGCAGTTTTTTTAATATTTTCACAACTGCTTAGTTTGCTTCTGGCGATGATGGCGGAGCAACTGTGGTATACCAGTTACAGCGACTGGCAGCGCTTGCAGACAGCGTTAACCGTGGGCTTAAATGCTCTGTTGGGCGGTTTGATTTTGCAGCGGGGCTATGGCTTGCTGGCCAAGCGGGCGATTCTGCCGAAATTTGGCGCCTGGATGTACCTGCTGTACATGTTGTTTGCCGGATTTGCCTTTTATAAAACCTACGGCTTGGCGCTACAGGGGCGTTATATCAGCTTTCCTACGGTAGCCGTTTATATCCCGGTAGTCGGTGTGCTCGGCTTAATGATCATCCGTTATCTTGACGAACGCTCCTGCGCGTTTAAGGCCATAGGGATTTGCCGATTAACCGGGCATCTCAAGCCCCAAGCCGATCAGGATAAGATTATGGGCTATGCCTTGCTGGTCGGGGGCTTGATGCTTATTGCCTGGGAAAGCAAAGCTTTCATGATCAGCCGCGACTTTATCCTGGCTTATCCTGAGTTCGGCGACAGAATCGGCATGGCTTTGCTGTTCACCGTTACTAATTGTCAACTGCTCCTATGGTTGCTGTGTCTTGCCATACTCGCTGTACCACTGCTGGTGAGCGGCGATAAAACCGGAAAAACCTTCATCATCCAATAGCTATAGTCAGAAGAGCTATACCTCGTTTAGCATCCTACTTGCCGCTTTCTACTTTTTTTAAAGCGGCGGCAGCCGCAGCCAAGCCTTGCTGGGCTGCCTTTCGGTATAAATCGGCGGCCTGCTGGTTGTCCTTTGCCACGCCCACGCCATTTTCGTACATATCGCCCAGATTGTATTGAGCGCGGGCATCGCCCTGGGCGGCCGCCTTGCTGTACCAGGAAACGGCCAGACTGTGATCCTGCGCCGCACCCTGCCCTTTTGCGTACATCAGACCCAGATTATATTGCGCAGTTACATCGCCCTGAATAGCCGCCATATAACACCAATAAACGGCCGTGTTGTAATTTTGCACCACACCTTTGCCAGTCGCGTACATAAAACCCAGTTTGGTTTGCGCTTTACTGTGCCCCTGTAACGCCGCCTTACCCAGCCAGTCGACAGCCTGTTTATCATCCTTGAGTGCACCCTGTCCGTTGGCGTAGATCAAGCCTGCCCGAAACTGCGCATCCGCATTGCCCTGCTCCGCCAACTGCAAATACAAAGGCAATGCGATGACGACTCGACCTTGTTCAACCAATTCCTGGGCTTTGCTGAGTAATATGTCAACCTCTTTATTTGCCCTTGGTGTTGACTCCGGCTCATAAACAAAGCTCGCCGTTAATGCCAGCCCGACTACAGCTGCGATTCCTGCAATCCAACTTATTGGGCTGGTTGACTTTTTATTGCCGGTGGCGGGAGGTTTTTGTGATTTCCCAATAGCGCCTGGCGGGGGACTTTCTTGGCTTATTACCGGTGGCGCGACAGCGGCTTTGGCCGTCATGATCCTCGGCGCTTCAATGCTCGGCTGTTCCTTTTCTTGCTGAACTATCCATAGATCATGCGCGGCTCTTTTGTCAGCATCCGATAACACCGCATAAGCGCCATTGATGATTTTCATGATCCGTAACGCTTGTTCAGACCCGCCCGCAAATTTATCGGGGTGATATTTTTGACTCAACGCTTTATAGGCGGCTCTGATAACGCTTAAAGGCGCAGTGCGCTGCACATTTAAGCTGTCGTAATGAGTTCTGAGTTTAGCCATGCTGATCAGTTTTCAACAAGCTTGATTCCGTCTTTATCCACAGCGATTAATTGTTGCTTGTACAGCGCGCCGATGGCTTGTTTAAATACTTTTTTACTGACCCCGAATGCGGCATAAATAGCTTCCGGCGGGCTTTTGTCACTCAGCATCAACACGCCGTTATTGGCTTTCAGCTTGGCTATAATTATATCAGCAAGCGGTAGGACTTTGCCGTACCCCGGCTGGTGTAAGCTGAGATCAATTTTATGATCTTCCCGTATCTGCTTGATATAGCCATCCAGTTTCTGGCCTTTTCTGACTGGTTGATACAACTCGTTTTGATATAACATGCCCCAATGGCTGTTGTTGATAATGGCTTTAATACCCAAATCAGAGGCGTCGGCGATAATCAGCGACACTTTTTGACCCACTGTAAAGTCGATCGATTCATCGCTGAGCAATTTATCAATCTTGGTAGTCGCGGCAATACGGTTTTGTTCGTCGAGAAACACCTTGACCAAATAAGCGCGCCCGACTTCCA
>JAYTLW010000127.1:0-3701 GCA_043729025.1 Methylobacter sp. | reverse complement strand
GCAGGCTTTGCCTGCAAGCAGGCAAAGCCTGCACTCCAATTGTTATGTCGCTTAATCAGATTTTAGGTCTCCATATGACTCAAACCACGCCCCGACACGCAGCAATGACGCAGTTTCCGGTCAAGGATAATCAACTGATCATTGGCGGCATCCCTTTATCCCGGTTGGCGCAGCGGATAGGAACAACGCCGTTTTACGCCTATGACCGGTCGCTAATGACGCAGCGCATCGCCGAACTGCGCCTGCACATGCCGCCGGATTTGAAGATACACTATGCGATGAAGGCCAATCCCATGCCTGCGGTGGTGCAACACATGGCGGGACTGGTCGACGGCTTTGATCTGGCGTCGTCCGGGGAAATGCAAGTGGCGCTGGACACCACGATGCCGGCAGAACATATCAGTATGGCGGGGCCCGGCAAGCGTCCTGCGGAATTATTGCAGGCGATAGCGGGGGGGATTACCCTGCATGTCGAATCCTTCCATGAACTGAAAACCATCGGGCGATTATCGGAGCAATGCGGCATTCAAGCGCGTGTCGCCATCCGCATCAATCCGGCTTTTGAGCTCAAGTCCTCCGGCATGAAAATGGGCGGCGGGCCCAAACCTTTCGGCATAGACGAAGAGTTGGCGCCGGAAGCCTTAAAGCTGATTAAAACGCTGGAGCTTGATTTTCAGGGTTTTCATATTTACAGCGGTTCGCAAAATCTCAAAGCCGAAGCGATTATCGAAGCCCAGCAAAAAAGTATCGCCTTAGCCATGCAGCTGTCGGAACATTGCCCCAGCCCGATCAAAAAACTCAATATCGGCGGCGGCTACGGCATCCCTTATTTCCCCGGTGAAAGCCCCTTAGATACGCAAGCCATCGGGGACGCGCTGACCGGGCCTATCTTTAAGTTTAAAGCGGCTAACCCGGAAGCGGAACTGATTATCGAGCTGGGAAGATTTCTGGTCGGAGAGGCGGGTATTTATGTCTGCGAGGTCATTGATAAAAAAGTATCCCGTGGACAAACTTACCTGATCGTCAACGGCGGCTTGCATCACCACTTGGCTGCTTCCGGTAATTTCGGTCAAGTCATACGCAAAAACTACCCGGTGGCGATAGGCAACAACATGCACGGCAAGGCGCTTGAAACTGTCAGCATCGTCGGTCCCTTGTGCACGCCGCTGGACATCCTGGCCGACAAAATGCCCTTGCCGAAAGCTGAAATCGGCGACCTGGTGGTGGTCTATCAATCCGGCGCATACGGTTATAGCGCGAGTCCCACAAAGTTTCTCAGCCAGCCGGATGCTTTAGAGGTGCTGGTTTAACTCGATGTTCAAGTTTTTAATTCTTGATTTTAATGAATCCTGATAAATCAGGCCATGCAAACATAAAAACTATTATCGATTACCCAAATCTGTTGATGAACTCTAGTCGTAGGCGTCGCTCCCACGTGGGAGCGACGCCTACGTCGCGACTAGAACGATAATAGATTGATTTATAATGAATTGTTTTAGTTGATCTAAAAACTTGAACATCGAGTTTAGGCGTTATTTGGCTCATTCAAACTCTTCACCCAGTTGGACGTCCAGTCGGCTACTTGATCGCGCCAGGCTGTCGAAGAAAAAGTATGGTCGGATTCGGCAAAATCGTGCCGGGTCATGCGGGTTTCGGCCAGCAACAACTGCCATTTTGGATCGCCTTTAAGCGTTTCCTTGAATTCGTCTGCGGTTAAGTCGCGTCCGCTCAGAATCAATAATATCGGCCCTGCAAATTGCCTTAAGGATTCGCGCATGCGTACCGGCAAGGACAGATGCTCATCGACTCTGGCGCTTTTAGCTGATTTTTGCTGGCCTCCAGCCTGTTTCAATAGGTTCAAAAATGAAGCCGACGAATCGGCGTAATTGAATTTGAACAAAAAAACCTTGCGCCATAAATCCCGGCTCAACATGCGTTGCAGATAGTAATGCTTAAGATAAGTCTTGGCGGCGCCCTGTTCGGTGAATACCCAGGGATTTAACAGCACCAGAGCTTTAACCCGGCTGTCTTGGTAAGCATAAAACAAGGCTGCGGAAGCCCCATCGCACAAGCCCAAGAGCACCACCCGGTTTAGCGCCGGACAGGATGCCAGGAAGCAATCGATCGCCGCCCGTATATCGTCGTCAATCTGCTGGAAACTGCGCGGCTGGCCTTCAGAGTCGCCCATGCCGCGCACATCGAAACGCATCGCCGGGATGCCTTGCGCAGCCAGATGACGGGCCAGTAACACAAACTGGCGGTGGCTGCCGACTCGGTACTGCGGGCCGCCGACGACCACGAGTACGCCGACGCTCGCATCGGCTGGATGGATCAAGCCGATTAGCTGCTGTCCCTGGCAGTCAAAAATAACCGGGATTTCAAATCTATTTTGCATTAAACAGCATTAGCCTTGTCTTGCTGCTCTTGCAAATAAGTCATTACGTCATCGTTGTTGACGCGATGATAAATTTCCTCTACCGATAAGCTTAAGTCAATAGATTCGAGGGTGAATTGATCGCCTAAAAAGTAGTGGCTGGGCAACCACCCTGCGCTTCTACGGCAGACTTCGATGTCGACGAAGTCCTGTTCTATTAAAATATATTCCTGCAAGCTAGGGATGGATTGATAAGCCACGCGTTTGATGGTCTCATCGTTGCGGCGGGTCGATTTTGACAACACCTCGACTAAAATGGTCGGCGATTCCGTATAATATTCATTATCGGTTTGGTCGTTGCAGACCACCATCGCATCGGGATAAAAGAAATTTCTGCCGACCTTGACCTTAACATCGGATGAAAAAGGTTCGCAGGGTGAGTTTTGTAGATGAGCATGTAGTTTGGCGAAAACGTTGCCGGCAATTCGCTCGTGATTTTTTCCGGCGCCCGCCATCGCATAGACTTCGCCATCAATCAGCTCATGCTTTACGTCCGAATCCAGCTCGCCTTCCAGGTATTCCTGTTCGCTAATTTCATGTTTTGATGTACTTTTCATAGCCATTGTTCAACTCTTTCACCGGTTATTTTGATCAAATCAAGCGCCTCGCTGATCTCTTGGCTCGCCCAAAACGCATTGCCGACGACTTGTGTCAGCGAGGCGTCAATGTTTTTCTCTTGCAGGCTCGCAAGCAATTGCGTACTTCCCAGGGCAACAGGAGTATCCGCGCCGGACACCACTTCAAAAATCGCTACTTCCTTAACAGCTTGCCAGTCCAATCGATCGGCGCGTAAGGCTATTAAGGGCTTGATCAAATCTGGATTCAACAAATACCCGGCGACTTCGATTGCCTGCCCGTCCAGTAATTGCAGCTTCAGATCCGAGGTTCTTTCCTGTGGCGCGTTGCTATCCATCATAGCCGCCGCAACACGCAAACGTAAAAATTGCGTGACGAAAGTATCGCCATTGACTACCGGCTGCCAACACAGCAAGCGGTCGATTTTTTGCGGGTTGCGATTGGCGAAATCCATCGCCAGCAATGCGCCGAGCCGTAAACCCCATAAGGCTACCGATTGAGCGCCTTGCTGGGTTAGCCAGGCTATCGCGGCATCGATATTTTGCAACCAGATTTGCCAAGTCGCCTCGCCGAAATCACCGGCACTGTCGCCGCTGCCGAATAAATCCAACACCAGAACCGCATAGCCTTGATCGGCAAACGCCCGTGCTTGCAACGCCACCATGCGCCGCGATTTGTTCATCTCTTCCGC
>JAYTLW010000126.1:0-15485 GCA_043729025.1 Methylobacter sp. | reverse complement strand
CTTGTGTTCCTCAACCTTAAGCTGCATTTCTTTCGCCACTTCCTCATAGTGTTGTGCCAGCGCCTCATGATCGGCTTTGGTTTTTGCGTTGTGCACGGCCAGGTTCATATCCATAGAATGCGGGTCAAATTCGGCGCAAGCGGACAACAAACCAACAGCTAAAAACAGGGTAATCAGTAATTTAGTTTTCATGAGTTTTCTCCAGAATAATTCAATAGCTTAGTGACATCGTTTTTTTAGATTGTTATCAGTTTTACCTCCTTTATAGCTCGTGGGTTGAAGAATGAAATCCAGCTGTTCTTGGCAAATGCCGGGGTGATAAACCCAGTCGTGTGACTGTTATTTAAAACGAACGCCCTTTATCCCAGGGATGACCCTGTCCACCAGGATGTGACGAGTAGACATTTTTAATTACTTTAGTGCTTGATGCACACGCTGAAACAATGAGCGATAAAATCGCAATCAGCACGATAATATGCTTTCTATCTTTAAATGTATTCATGTTTTCGACTTATAATCATGGATGTTTTACGATTTTGACGGGCTATCAATATCAATATTAATATCAATATCAAAACCAAACCGTAAGTGATCTAATCGGAGCCTATCAAGAAGGCAGGCTTATCAGGTCGCTATGCGGAGGATGACTGCGGCAATCAAAGCAAGGTCTCCACTGCTTCGCACTCAAAGTCGGTCAGTTCAAAAGCGAAGATCGCCAGATCTTCCCGCATGTGGCTTTCCGATGTAGTGCCGGTTAAGGGAATAATGCCGATTTGGCTCAAGTAGCGGAAAAATACTTGGGCAACGCTACGCCGGTATTTCGTCGCCAGAGCTTGCAGCGTGGCATGTGCCAAAACCTTGGGATTGGCGGTCAGCGTCCAGAAGCTTTGATAAATGATCTTGTGTTGCCGACAAAAATCGCGGATGGCGTGGTCGTACTGGGTTTCAGCATAAAAACGGTTCTGGATAACAGCCGGTTTGACCTTGGCATTGCGATACAAAAGCTCAAATTGTTGGGAATCGTAGCAATTGCTGAGACCTAACTGCTTGGCGCCACCGCTGTCAAAGATAAGCTCCATCGCCTGCCATGCTTCCAGGGTGAGCTGTGGGTTTGCTAATGGAGAATGCGGCACCAGAGAGTCTAAATAATGGGTTTGCAGGTTTTTCAGCGAGGTCTGGAATGATTGCGCTACTTGCTCGCCGAGGCTGGCTTTGGGATCGTAAGGAACTCGTTCCGGATCCTGGCCGTTCAACGGCGTAAATTTGCTTTGCAGATAAAGCTCGGCACGGTCTATCCCGCGATGCAGACAGGCAGCCACGCCGTCACCGACACCGGCTTCGTTGTAATGCTTGGGTTGGCAGGCGGTATCGATGCCGCGAAAACCCAGTCCGATCGCTTTTTCCACCAGCGCCGCCGTGCGGTCTTGCTTCCAGGCCGTGCCGTAAATAATCCGGGGTATCCATACGCCGTAAACGGAAGTCAGATAGTCGTTAGGGCTCATAAGCATTCCAGGTAAAGTGTTGGACTTTAATTATCCTCGCACATTAGCCGACTTTGGGCTAGCGGCTAGTACCGACAGACGCTCACAGTTTAACCGGCGCAGGATTTTTGCTAACGACTAAGCGGCAGGCAAAGCTAGTAGTCCGCCAAAGATAAAATGACGAACAAGATGTAGGTGCGAATTTATTCGCACAGTGCGGATAAATCCGCACCTACGCCATCACGCTACCCGTCAAAACTTCATTGGCGTACTACTAGTTTCCGCCTGCAAACCCTAGTTGCCCCCATGCCTCGTAGCTAACGATGGACACAGCATTGGCTAGGTTCATGCTGCGATTGTTGGGTCTCATGGGTATTCGCAACTGATGACTAGCCGCAATATTTTGGCGTATATCTTCAGGTAACCCGGAAGTTTCTGAGCCGAATAATAAAATGTCGCCGGGTCGGTATGCAATTTGATTGTATAGAGTCTTGCCCTTCGTCGTTAAGGCCAATATTCTATGTCCCTGCATAGTCTTTACAAATGCATCGTAATTCGGATATTGGCTAAGGTTCGCCAGATCAAAATAATCCAGTCCGGAGCGGCGTAAATTCTTTTCCTCGAGGTCAAAGCCCAGCGGGCCGATTAGGTGCAGGTTACAACCGTTATTGGCGGTCAGCCGAATAATATTTCCGGTATTTTGCGGTATCTTCGGCTCATAGAGCGCAATATTGAACATGTTTTTTGATGTTATTTCTTGGGGTACGGCGCTGGTTGATTATATTATCCGTTTGCGCTTATTCCCTGTTGGAACTGCCTGGGTTAAGTATTCAGGATTCGGCTTTTTGTTCTCGGGCCAACAGGTTTTGTACGGCCGCCAGCGGGGCCAAGCCTTCATATAAAACTTTGTAAGTTTGTTCGGTAATAGGCATGTCCACGCCATATTTTTTAGCGAGTAAAAAGGTTTCTTTTGCCGCCGAAATGCCTTCGATTTCCTGACCGATTTCCTGTATAGCCGCTACTTTGTCTTTGCCTTGGCCCAAGGCCAAACCAAAGCGCCGGTTTCTGGATTGGTTGTCGGTGCAGCTCAAAACAAGGTCGCCCAAGCCTGCCAGTCCCATAAAGGTTTCCTGTTTGCCGCCAAGTTTGACACCCAGCCGAATCATTTCGTTTAGGCCACGGGTAATCAGTGCTGCTCGGGTGTTGGCGCCAAAGCCGAGGCCGTCAGCTATGCCGGCGGCTATTGCCATCACGTTTTTTACGGCGCCGCCGACTTCTACGCCGATCAGATCCGAGTTGGTGTAAGTGCGAAAGCGCTCACTATGCAGGATGTCGGTCAGGAGTCCTGCAAAATCGGGTCGGGATGAGGCGATGGTAATGGCTGTCGGTAGTCCGGCCGCCACTTCGCCCGCGAAACTGGGGCCTGATAGCAAGGCCGCCGGGGTTTGCAGAGAAAATATATCGGCTACGACTTCGTGCAGCAAGGAGCCGTTATCCGGATTGAAGCCTTTGGTTGCCCAAGCTATTTGTAGGTCTTCGGATAAATACGCTTTGAGTTTAAGCAGGGTATCTTTGAATGCGTGACTGGGTACGGAAACCAGTATCAGACTACTAAAAGCTGCGACTTCAGCCAAGTCGGAACTAACGCTGAGGTTTACAGGGAAAGCCGATCCGGGTAAATAGCGTTTGTTTTCGCGATCTTGTGCCAGCGATGCCATATGCGCAGTATTATGACCCCATAACAGCGTCCGGCAACCATTCCTGGCCGCCAGAATTGCCAGCGTCGTTCCCCATGAGCCTGCGCCCAAGATAGCTATTTTTTTATTCATCTAGCGAACTCTAGGACTACCAAGACTGGTTAATTGATGGAGTCAGAACCAGGCGCTTGTTGTGCTTGTTGTAAATGTTGCGAATATAAGGCGTCGAAATTTACCGGGGCTAGCAGCATCGGTGGAAAGCCGCCTTTGGTAACGAGGTCGGAAATGGCTTCTCTTGCGTAAGGAAACAGGATGTTGGGGCAGAAGCTGCCAACCATCGGCCCCATTTCGGCGTCGGTGAAGCCGCTTAACGAAAATATCCCGGCCTGATTGACTTCGACAAGATAAGCTGTGGCGTCGCCGTTTTTTACGGTGATGGTTACGGTGAGGGCGACTTCGTACATAGCATTCTCTAAAGGCGCAACATGGGTGCCCAGATTAAAGTCGACGGCAGGTTCCCATTTTTCGGTGAATACTTTGGGCGAGTTGGGTGTCTCAAAAGACATGTCTTTGGTGTAAATTTTCTGGATGGAAAATTGTTTTTCTACTACGCTGTTTTCTTCGGCCATGACGGTTTTCTAGGATAGGGGTTTAGTGAAATATCGGCGATATGTTAGTTTTTGTGCTTGCCGGTTGATTTTATAGGTAATTTATAGTCGTTTTCCCAGGCCTGAATGCCGCCGGTAATTACGAAAACCTGTTCGAACCCTGCTTTGGTCAATATCTTACCGGCCGATGCCGAGCGTGTTCCGTTTTGGCAGGCAATAAGAACGGGCTTGTTTTTGTATGCTTCCAGCTTGGCTAAATGAGTCGGCAAGTCGCCCAATGGCGTGCTCATCGCGTTTTCGATATGGCTTTTAAGAAACTCTTCAGGGTCGCGGACATCGATAACCAGGGTGTCGCTATCGTTCATTTTGGCGACAGCCATTAAAGGCGAAATAGCGCCGAATTTTTTGAATGCAGTATCGACTAATTCCTGGATTAATAAAAAAGTAACGACTGCAAGTGCGAGAGACAATATGTAGTGATTTAAAATGAATTCTAGGTAACGGTCCATGGGTAGATTGTGAAGTTAAGTGAAAAGATAAGTGGGTGATAATTGTAGAAAACATCCGGCATCGCCAAGCTGTGATTGGATTTGGTTATGTCAGTATTGTTGCGCTTGTCTGTTGGCCTAGTGATCTATAGATCCGCTTAATGTTTCCGGCTTATTGAAGCTGAATAAAAAGAACCGGTGTAGAATTATTTTTACACAACTGTCATCAACGTGTATTAATATATCAACTACTTGATTACGCAGTTGGCGACGTCGCCAAAAAATACATAAACCAGTGCATCCGGCAAAATAATACATCACTACGACCATTTTGGGTAATGAAGAATAAAATGGGCTACAAAGTGATTTATTGCAAGGAGTGTTGTGATGCGAATTTTTTTTAGTATCGGGAGATAAAGATAAAGATGTTGAATCGGCCAAAGCCTGTGGTATTGCTGATCCTTGACGGATTCGGTTACACGTTGGACACAAAATACAATGCCATTGCCATGGCTAAGACACCTTGTTGGGATCGGTTGCAGAAAGACTACCCAATGACGCTGCTTAATTGTTCCGGTGCCGTCGTTGGACTGCCTGGCGGACAAATGGGTAATTCGGAAGTGGGGCATGTTCATATCGGCACAGGTCGTTATGTTCCTCAGGATTTTTCCAAGGTCAATGATGCAATCGTTGACGGCAGTTTCTATGCTAATCCGGTGCTGTGTCGAGCTGTGGATCTGGCCAAAGAAAAAAACAAAGCCCTACATATCATGGGCTTGCTGTCTCCCGGCGGTGTACATAGTCATGAAGATCAGATCGCGGCGATGGTCGAGTTAGCGGCCAAGCGGGGTCTCGATAAAATTTATCTACATGCTTTTCTGGATGGGCGCGATGTTCCGCCTAAGAGCGCAATGGCTTCCCTTAAATTGTTACAGGAAAAATTTGCAGCGCTGGGCGTTGGGCGTATCGCCTCAATTGTGGGACGTTTCTATGCGATGGACAGGGATAATCGCTGGGATCGGGTAAAACAGGCCTACGATCTGATTGCCAAGGGTGAGGCCGGATTTAGCGCGGAGTCTGCGCTACAGGGTCTGGCTGCGGCTTATGACCGAGGTGAAACGGATGAGTTTGTTTTGCCCACCGCTATTTTGGATGCGGAGCACCGGGCAGTCGCGCTTGATCCCGAAGACTCGGTGGTGTTCATGAACTTTAGGGCGGATCGCGCCCGCGAAATTTCAGTCGCGCTAACGGCAACAACATTCGCATCATTTGATAGAAACCATGCGCCTCATAAAGGCTATTTTTGTACCTTAACGGAATATCAGCAGGATTTTGATTATGATGTGGCGTATCCGCCGACTGACATAAAAAATTGTCTAGGCGAGTATTTGTCCAAACTGGGCATGACCCAATTGCGGTTGGCGGAAACTGAAAAATTTGCCCATGTCACGTTTTTTCTTAATGGCGGCATAGATGCCGCTTTTCCCGGCGAAGACCGGATATTGGTGCCGTCGCCCAAGGTCAGAACTTATGATTTGCAGCCGGAAATGAATGCGGCAGAAGTTACCGATCATTTGGTCGCTGCCATTACCGGCGGTAAATACGACGTCATTATTTGCAATTATGCCAATTGCGACATGGTAGGGCATACCGGCATAATAGCTGCCGCAATCTTGGCCGTGGAAGCGGTTGATGCTTCATTGCAGCGCGTGGTGGATGCCTTGCAGTCGGTCGGTGGGCAGATGTTGATAACCGCCGATCACGGCAATATCGAGCAATTGGTCGATGAAGACACCGGCCAACCGCACACAGCGCATACCACAAACCCTGTGCCGTTGGTTTATGTCGGGGGCGACAGGCCATTAGACGCAGGTGGCAGTTTGTCAGACTTGGCCCCAACAATGCTGGCAATGCTAGGGGTTCCGCAACCTAGTGAAATGACGGGTCGGTCGCTGATCAAACTTGCTTGATCGATGGATGAGTAAGTCGCTGTTTTGCTGTTTTTTACTGATCCTGTGCGTCCATGAGGGCAAAGCGGAAGACGCGAAAAAAATCGAGCGGCTAAATGAGTTTCAGGCGGGTAACATAGCGACCAATCAAGATATGCAGCGTATGCAGCTGCAAAAAAATACTTTGAACACGCAGCTGGGTGAAGTTGAGAAGCTCTATGGAAGTACGGTTGCTTTATTAAGGTCATTGCAAACCCAAGTTGAACAAAAACGCCAGAATCTGAGCAAGATTAGACAGGAAATGCTTGACTCTAAGAATGAAATCAATAAGCAAAACCAAGAATTAGCAGGCCAAATAAAGGCTGCCTATGCAATGGGCCAAAAAGAGAAGTTGAAGCTGCTGCTCAATCAGCAGGATCCAGCACTATCCAGCCGGATGCTGGTATATTACGATTACCTTAATAAGGCTCGCCTGACAAAGTTGGACAGTATTTCGAAGTCTATGCAGCATCTGGATCAGCTGGGTAAACAACAACAGCAGGAAACCGAGCTTTTAGAGAAAAATTTAGAGCAAAAAAAATCGGAGCAGATAGCCGCAGAAGGTGTTAGAAAACGAAGAGCAGGATTGCTGAGGCAATTAAAAAGTGATTTTTCTTCAAATGAGCAAGAAATAACGCACCTGAAAGAAAGTGAAAATAAGCTGAAAAATCTGGTATCTTCATTACAGAGATCGACTAATGATCCTAGTTTTGAGGTCGAGCAAACCAAAAAATCACATAAAGCTGTTGAGGTTTCGCCCGAACCAGACCGGGAATTGCCAGGTTCCAGAGATGATTTTTCAAAATTCCCGCCTGGCCCAACTGTTGCCAATGCAGGAGTTGGGGGGGATTTTTCTTCATTTAAGGGTCAACTGCCCTGGCCTGTCAAGGGGCGGTTAACCCATAAGTTCGGCAGTGCGCGGGCTGAGAGTGCGGAAAGCACTTGGGACGGGGTGCTGATTGACGCCAGTGAAGGCACGGAGATACGTGCGATTACCAGCGGAAAAGTGGTGTTTTCAGATTGGCTGCGCGGTTATGGCTTGTTGATTATTATCGATCATGGTAAGAGTTATATGAGTCTTTATGCTTTTAATCAGAGTTTATACCGGCAGGTGGGTGATTGGGTGGATGCAGGCGAAGTCATTGCTTCTGTCGGTCAAAGCGGTGGACGAAGTCATTCCGGTTTATATTTCGGAATTCGCAGCAAAGGTAAGCCGGTTGATCCGCTTGAGTGGTGTCGAAAGTAATCGGGATCAAGTTAGTCAGCTATGTGGCCCTATTTTAGGAAATCGAGCGTTGGAGTTTTAAGGTACATGTTAAAAAAGAAAAATATTTTCATTTTGTCATTAGGGATTATGTTGGGTGTTTTTATGGGCATCTGCGGCAGCGTTTTTGCAGAGCGGGATATAGCAGCGCCTCCAGCCGATACGGAAACCTTGCCCTATGAGGATCTGCGCACCTTCACGGAAATTTTTGGCCGAATTAAAAGGGATTATGTAGAGCCCGTTTCGGATAAAAAATTATTGGAAGATGCCGTTCGCGGCATGCTGAGCGGACTCGACCCTCATTCTGCTTATTTGGCTGCCGATGAATATCAGGAATTAAAGGAAGGCACGACGGGGCAATTCGGGGGTCTAGGCATCGAAGTTACGATGGAAAACGGCTTTGTTAAAGTGGTTTCGCCTATTGATGATACCCCTGCCCAGAGAGCCGGTATTAAAACCGGGGATTTGATAGTCAGGCTTGACGATCAGCCGGTAAAAGGCATGACCTTGGCCGATGCGGTCAAGCATATGCGTGGCGAGCCGGGCAGCAAAATTTTGCTCACCGTGGTTCGTGAAGGGGTAGAGGCGCCTTTAAAAATGACCCTAACCCGGGATATTATCAAGGTTAAAAGTGTAAAAAGCCGGATGCTGGAAAAAGCTTACGGCTATGTGCGCATCAGCAGTTTTCAATCCGGAACCGGGGAAAGCCTTAAAGAGGCTCTAGCCACGCTGAAGAAGGAAAACGCGGGCAATCTAAAGGGCTTGGTGCTGGACTTAAGAAACAATCCGGGCGGAGTGCTGAATGCGGCAGTTGAAGTGAGTGACGCCTTTATAAAGAGCGGCCTCATTGTTTATACCGAGGGCCGCATTGAAAATTCTGAAATGCGCTTTAATGCCGCTCCCGATGACCTCATCGATGGCGCGCCGATAGTGGTGCTGATCAACGCCGGTTCCGCCTCAGCCTCGGAGATTGTAGCCGGCGCCCTGCAGGATCAAAAGCGCGCAGTGATCATGGGCGAGAAGTCGTTCGGTAAAGGTTCGGTGCAGACCATATTGCCAACCAGTAACGGCGCAGCGGTCAAGTTGACGACAGCCAGATACTATACGCCTTCCGGGCGTTCCATTCAGGCCGAAGGTATTGAACCGGATATTGCCTTGGCCCGCGTTAAGCTGGAGTCATTGGAAAAAACCGAGTTTAAGCCGGTCAAGGAAGCCGATTTGTCGCATCATCTGCAAAACGGCAAAAGCAAAGAGAGCCAGGAGGAGGCGCTGGAGAAAGACAAAGAAGCCTTGGAAAAAGATTATCCTTTGTACCAGGCGCTAACCCTGCTAAAAGGCGTCAGTATTATGAAAAAATAAGCGTTAGCTGGTAGCGGTAAGCAAAACCCGGATTTTGGCAGACATTTTGTTTGCTGGGATCCGGGTTTTTTATGCGATGAATTTGTTAAGGCAAGATTGCTATTTGGGGTTGTCTGAAAAGTTGCTATTAAATTGTCGCTATAGCATCATAATTAACGGATTTCTGGAGTGGATTTTCGCCATAAATTGAAAATTAATATGCACCTAAATAAGGGTTCTTCCCGATTTCGTGGGGTAGCCACTTTAGACCATACGATGGAGATGGTGCATTTAATATGTTTGTTGAGCGTGTTGAAGGTTTAATATCCAAAGAAAATTCGCAGTGGTCGCGCTTTACAAATGAAAAGTCACATAACAAACGTGTTAATTAGTTTTGTAGGTTGGGCAGAATGCAATGAAGCCCAACATTTACAATAGGAACCATATTCCAACAACATTAACAATGTGTCGCTACCGCGACGATTGATTTAATCGGGTTCTCGCACCCGACAGCGAGATACTTTCTTTTGCTTCGCCAAAAGAAAGTATCCAAAGAAAAGGCGACCTGGTTGCCGCTTATTTCCTCCGTTCCTCACTTTCGACGAGGGTTGACGAAAGGGGCTCCTGCCCCTTCGTCAACGTGCGGCATCCCTGCCGCACCCCTAACGGGCTATTCTCGCCGAAAGCTCCGGTACTCGGCGCGGCATACGGGATTAAATCCGTACCTCCGGCAAATTTTCTTCGCTCTAGCCGTGAGAACTAGACAATTATTACGTTTACGTCGGTTCCCACGCGCCATGCTTATCGTTATACACAAGTGTCTGAGGTACACCGTCATTCCGGCAGGGATTGCCGGAATCCAGAAGCCATGGATGGCAATACCAAAGCAAACAGCAAACAGCAAACAGCAAATATCACCATATGGATTGCTGAGTAAAATCAAACATTCACATCCCTGTGTTCTGGATCCCGGCAATCCCTGCCGGGAAGACGTGCTTAAAAAAACTTGTGTGTAATGATAAGCTTGGCGCGTGGGAACTAGGTGATAGCTTCGTGTTCTTCGTGCCTTCGTGGTGAATTAATACGTATTAACGAATCGATTTTTGATAAGTTCTGTAGGTTGGGCTGAATGCAATGAAGCCCAACATTTTCAATTAACGCGACGATTGATTTAATCGGGTATTCGCACCCGACGGCGAGATACTTTCTTTTGCTTCGCCTCGGCAACTGCTCCTGCGTTGCTCTACCTCCTGCATCCATGCAGTCGAAAATAACGTATCCAAAGAAAAGGCGACCCAGTTGCCGCTTGATTCCTGTGTTCCTCGCTTTCGGCGGGGCATACGGGAGTAAATCCGCACCACCGGCAAATTTTCTTCGCGCTCAATCGCCGCGAGGGGATGAGACAATTATCTCCACGTTAGAATGTGCAATCGAATGCATGGCAACGAAAAGCCAGCGAAGTAGATGGGTAATTCGGTAGGATGGGAGAGCGGAGCGAAACCCATCACATAGATGATGGGTTATCAAGCTTGCGATTAACGAATCGATTTTTGATAAGTGACGCTAAAGTCATTCAGCGTAGACAGCGCCACAGGCAGGTCTTCGGTTTTTTCAAGATTAAAAGCATTAACTCCGACGCGAGATAAATAAAATACCTGATCCGGCATGAACTGGCCGGTTGCTCGGATTTCGCCTTGATAGTTGTAACGGCCTCTGAGCAGCCAGGCATGGGAAAAAATGCGGCCATCGGCAAAGGCGGGGAAATCCAGCTCGATTAATGGGATGTCTTTTAAATCGGCGGCGAGGTCGGCAACCGAGTCGGCGGGGCCGATCCTGACGCCTATCTTGCCGTTAGACTTAAGCAGTTGCTGCCGGTCTTTAAGCCAGCGGGCTAATGAAACGGTGATGTCGCCGGTTTTCAGTTCGGCATCATCGTCAACATAGCTCCAGTTGTCGTCAACAATCTGCTGGTCTTTAATTATTTGCATAGACTTGCTCTTTGAATGGATTGACTCCAACGCGTTTTACCATGGCCAGGAAGGATTCATCATCCAGTCGTTGTTTGATATAAACATCGAGAATGGTAGTGATTGCTTTGGTGACTTGGTCTTTGGCAACAGCAGGGCCTAAGCGTTCGCCGATAGCCGCCTCGTTTTCCGAGGAGCCGCCCAAGGTCAGTTGATACCATTCCGCGCCTTTTTTATCGACGCCCAAAATGCCGATATGACCGACGCTTTGATGCGCACAGCCGTTCATGCAGCCGGACATGTTGATTTTTACATCGCCTATGTCGTGGAGATAGTCCAGGTCGTCGAGTGCTTCGTTGATTTCTTTGGCGATACCAATCGTTCCTGAATTGGCGAGCGAGCAAAAGTCGAGGCCGGGGCAGCAAATCATGTCAGTTGCGGTGCCGTTATTCGGTGTAGACAGTTTTAACCTAGTTAGCTGTTGCCACAAGGTGAATAAATCCGCCTGTTTGACATCAGCAAATATCAGGTTTTGCCGGTGCGTACTTCTAATCTCGCTAAAGCTGTAGCGATCGGCCAGATCGGCGACCGCGTCAAGTTGCACATCGGTCATATCGCCCGGAGGAGAATCCGGCGCTTTTAACGATAAGAATACCGCGCGATACCCTGGTACTTTGTGATCGGCCGTGTTGTATTTAAGCCAGGTGGCAAAGGTCTTGTTTTCGAGTTGATGCTGCGCAAAACTGGTATCTTGCGCGGCATCTGCCTCGTAGGTTGGCGGCGTAAATTGGACTTTGATGGCTTTGATGCGCTCGGCGTCTAGCTCCAGATCATCCCGGATCATCAGCCATTCCTGTTCGACTAATTCGGAGAATTTCTCCAAGCCGGATTCTTTGACCAGAATTTTAATGCGAGCTTTGTATTTGTTGTCGCGGCGACCATACAAGTTGTAAATACGGAGTATGGCTTCCAGGTAAGACAGCAGGTGTTTCTTGTCCAGATAGGGTTTAATGACTTGCCCTATGATCGGTGTGCGACCCAAGCCTCCGCCGACCAGCACTCTAAAGCCGGTTTCGCCCGCTTCATTATTAACCAGATGCAAGCCGATGTCATGAAGCTGGGTCGCGGCGCGATCATGGGTTGCGCCGCTGACTGCGATCTTGAATTTGCGCGGCAAGTAGGCGAACTCGGGATGCAAGGTAGTCCATTGCCTGATAAGCTCGCAGTAAGGGCGAGGATCTTCGATTTCATCGATACAAACACCGGCCAAGTGATCCGAAGAAGTATTTCTCAGGCAATTGCCGCTGGTTTGAATGGCATGCATTTGCACGCTGGCCAAATCTTCAAGAATATCGGGTATTTTTTCAAGCTGCGGCCAGTTAAATTGAATATTTTGCCGGGTGGTGAAATGACAATAGCTTTTATCGTATGTGCGGGCAATATGAGCCAGCATCCGGATTTGTTTGGAATTGAGCAGGCCGTAGGGACCTGCTACTCGCAACATCGGAGCGTGTGTTTGAATATAGACGCCATTCATTAAGCGCAGTGCACGGAACTGGTCGTCTGAAATTTGGCCTTTTAAAAAGCTTTCAGTTTGCCTTCTAAATTGTGCTACCCGTTGTTCAACGAGTGTTTGGTCGTTGTCGTTATACTGATACATAAATGAACGCTTAGTGCCTGTTCGGGCGATTAATTGCGACCAATAATAATATACTGTAGGTCATAAAATGACAAAGGTTATTGTATGGTGCTAATATTGACCGCTTAATTTTTGATGTTTTTGGCGTGATATACAGTTAGGAGGTTATTTTGGTGCGGTCTTTTTTTGTCTTGTTATCTTTATTGCTGTTGCCTGAAATGGCGATGGCCGGCGGTTTTGAAAGTCTCGGTCTGACCGGAACAGAGCGGGGTATTTACACGGTTCTAATCTTTATTATTGCCTATGGCTTTGTGATGACTGAGGAATTTACTCATCTGCGCAAGTCCAAGCCGGTAATTCTGGCGTCGGGTATTATTTGGGCGAATGCCGCTGTTTTAGCTGCTCAAGCCGGCGTTTCAGCAGAGGATATGCATAAGGCTTTTGAATATAATTTAAAAGAATATGCGGAATTAATGTTATTCCTACTGGTTGCCATGACTTATATTAATTCGATGGCCGAGCGCAACGTGTTTGAAGCCTTGCGTTCCTGGCTGGTAAGAAAACAGTTTGGCTATCGCAAGCTGTTTTTAATTACCGGTATTATTACCTTCTTCTTGTCTTCGGTAGCCGATAACCTGACGGCGGCTTTGTTGGTCGGCGCGGTAGTTATGGCGGTGGGCGCGGATAATCCTAAATTTGTCAGTATCGGTTTTGTTAATTTGGTGGTTGCAGCTAATGCGGGTGGAGCGTTCTGTCCTTTTGGTGACATTACAACCTTGATGGTTTGGCAGGCTGAGTACGCCGAGTTTTTTGATTTTTTCAAATTATTTATTCCATCGGCGGTGAATTACGGGGTGCCGGCAGCGGTGATGTATTTTGCAGTCCCCGATGAACAACCTAAAGTCTCATCTGAAGCGGCGGTGCAGTTAAAGCCGGGCGCGATTGTAATTTGTGTGATGTTCTTGTTGACTATTGTTACGGCGGTCAGTTTTAAGCAAGCTCTTCATTTACCCCCGTTTATGGGCATGATGGTCGGTCTTTCTGCGTTGATGCTTTACGGCTACCGTTTAAAAACGGTTTATAGGGTTGAAGGTGATGATGCGTTTGATATTTTCGATAAAGTACGTCATGCCGAATGGGATACCTTGTTGTTTTTCTTTGGTGTGGTATTTGCGGTCGGCGGCTTAGGCTATATCGGTTATCTTGAGCTGCTGTCCGGCGCAATGTACGATGGTTTAGGCGCAACGACTGCGAATATATTAGTCGGTGTGATTTCGGCGATTGTTGATAATATCCCTGTTATGTTTGCGGTGCTGAATATGAATCTTGATATGGACTTGTATCAGTGGTTATTGGTGACATTAACAGCCGGTGTTGGCGGATCATTATTATCAGTGGGCTCGGCTGCGGGCGTGGCCTTAATGGGCCAGTCTGATCATAAATACACGTTTTTCAGTCACTTGAAATGGACGCCGGCAATTGCCGGTGGTTACGTGGCGAGTATTATTGCTCACTATCTAATTAATGGTTGAAAATTTGAGTAAACACCGCACTTACTGTGCGGTGTTTCTGTTCTGATAAGGTCAGTGGCTCACGATGAAGCTCGGCTTTTTTACGTATGATTAGCTCAATATACTGAGCATGAAATTATCCGATTGCTCCGTGACAAATAACACTAACATCAAGCAGCTGCTCTTTAACAAGCGTATGCTGATTTGCATCTTCACCGGCTTCAGCTCCGGCTTGCCTTTGTACATTTTAATCGGACTGTTACCCGCGTGGTTACGATCCGAAGGCGTGGATTTAAAAGCCATAGGTTTATTCGCGCTCATTCAATTGCCGTTTACCTGGAAATTTCTTTGGGCGCCGTTGTTTGATCGTTATACCCCTCCGCTTGGTCGACGTCGCGGTTGGCTTTTTATCTCACAAATGGGATTACTGTTAACCATTCCAACATTCGGCGCAATACATCCTGAGTTGGATTTATGGTCAATTGCCTACTTGGCAGGTGTGGTGGCATTTTTCAGCGCCTCGCAAGATATTGTGTTAGATGCCTATCGACGTGAATTATTACTGGATACTGAATTGGGGCTCGGTAACGCCATACACGTTAACGCCTACAAAATTGCTGGTCTGATTCCCGGTTCTTTATCACTTATCTTGGCCGACTATTTGCCGTGGAGCAGTGTATTTTTGATTACCGCATTGTTCATGTTTCCGGGGATTACTATGACGCTTTTTGTCAGTGAACCGGCGCTTAATAATGGTGCGCCAAAAACACTTAGAGCGGCGGTAGTTGAGCCATTTCAAGAGTTTATTGGTCGCAATGGAATAAAATCTGCGGTATTGGTGCTTGCTTTCATCTTTTTTTATAAGTTAGGCGATAGTATGGCTACTGCGCTTGCTACACCGTTTTATCTGGATATGGGTTTTAGCAAAACCGAGATTGGACTCATCGCAAAAAATGCCGGTTTGTGGCCAAGTGTTATTGGTGGATTGCTGGGGGGGATTTGGATGGTCAAGCTTGGCATCAGCCGGGCTCTGTGGATTTTTGGCGCGGTACAGATGATGGCTATTTTGGGCTTTGCTTGGCTTGCGACAGTAGGTCACAGCTTACTCTGGTTGGCTATAGTTATCGGCATAGAAGCCTTGGGAGTAGGATTGGGGACTGCGGCTTTTGTTGCCTTTATCGCCCACACCACACATCCGCTTTACACAGCCACTCAATTTGCTTTGTTTACTAGCTTGGCTGCCGTACCTCGTACCTTTGCTAATGCGGCTACTGGATATTTGGTCGAGTGGTTCGGATGGGTGGCTTTTTTTCTGTTTTGTTTTGCTATCGCCATTCCGGGTATGTTGTTATTAGTTAAAGTGGCGCCATGGAATCTTAAAGGGGAATGAGCAATAACATAAATCGGTAGTGGGTTAAACCTGTAACTTGGCATGAATATCGACGCCAAACTCTACCTTATTGATAAGCAATCCAATGACGGTATCGTGCATCAAAGCCGACTT
>JAYTLW010000125.1:0-3119 GCA_043729025.1 Methylobacter sp. | reverse complement strand
CAATCCAATGCACCATATTGGTCGTTTCTGACGCGCTGACCACCCAGTCATTATCAGGGCTCACCGTAATGCCCTCAGGTTCCACGCCTACCTTGATCTGTTTTACGACTTTTTGATGTTTAATGTCGATGACAGTGACCTGACTATCGTCTTCATTGGACACATAGAGCCTGTCACCCGCAGGATTTAACGCGAAGGTTTCCGGGTCGTCGCCGGACGGTAGTTTTCCGATTTCTTTCAGCGTCTCGGCATCAATGATCTTGATGGTATTGTCATCGCTGACCGCCACATATAAAAACTTATTATCGGGGCTGATGGCGATGCCCCTGGGGCGCTGGCCAATATCGACTGTTTTGATTAACTTGCCGGTTATCGGGTCGATTACCGCCAGCGCGTTATCTTTTTCCAAGGTTACAAACACGGTTTCAGCCTGAGCTGTTCCGGTCAGCAGTATCGTTAACAACAGGCCCAAAATATTTTTCTTCATGGTTATTGATTCCATTTGCAAGTCGACTCAAGTTGATCGTAACCCAAGGTATCGAGTTCGGTTTTAGGATGCAAAAAGCCTTCAATGGGTGCTACAGCAACCAGTGATCTGGGCGCCGTCAACAAAACAGGCTGCCGCAACTGTCCGTCCCAGGATCTAAACGACAAAGGATTGCCCTTATAACCCTGTAAGGCAAATTGATCGCTCAAAATATATTCTTTCAGTCGGTTTAGGTCATTGGATTGGGTGCGGGTGGCAGCCTCGCCGATGGCTCTAACCGCCAGATAGGCGGCATAGTCCTGCTCTTCCATCCAACGTCCGGCTCGCTCCTTAAAACGATTTTGAATCTGCACCGCGCCCCATTGCTCATGGGTACGATGCCATGCTGTAGCCGTCAAGCCCTGAGTGCCGATCACAGGTCTTGGATTCCAGGTTCTGTATTCCAGATATTCGCCAAACAGCCCCTGCTCATCGGCAACGACCAGCACATCATAACCATCCACCTGAGTGAACACCGACACATCCGATTGTGCAGAGCGCCGTGCATCAAAGGTGTGCTCCCAGGTTTTTTCCTCAACTATTTTCATACCGAAACGTTTAGCGGCCCGTCTGAGCGCATCGGCAAATAAACGATCTTGCTCGGTCGCGCCTATGACCAAAAACCACTTATTCCAGCGTTTTTTCATCATGTATTGCGCCAAGGCATCGGCACGCATCGCCCTGCTGGGCAGCATATGCAAAACGTTGCTGCGGCATTGCTGATTACGCAAGGCATCATCGACAGTCGCCACATCAAATAACAATTTCTGTTTTGCAGAAGGCAAATCAGCAATGTTGTTGAGCTGCTCGGCAGGCAAGTTAACAACAACAAGCTGATATTGATCGCCAATATTTTTGTTGAATACATCAACAACATTGCCGTCTAACGGCACGATAAATTTCTTCAGCACAAACTGCTGCTTGGTAAACTGCCCGGTGGTATTGTTGTCGTCGATCGCCAGCTGTGCCCCCAAAACGCCTTGGTCTTTGATAAATACATCCAGATTTGACGAGGGCGGAGGCGTTTTTTGCCCTTGGCTTAAATAAGCGATACTGATCGTCTGTGTAGTTTCGGCATAAGCACTACTCATGCTAAGCAAATGAATAATAAATAAAAGTCTACTAGTTATCTGGGTATACAGCTTAAGGGGTCGCATCATTTCATGACCAGAATAAAACACTCGGGCGCTAATTTTAACGGATTCATTAACTTTATTTTGTTTTTCGATGAAGTTTGGCTAAACCGGCAGTTTACATTTCAAGGCCAGTTGACCGTTAAACCTGAAAATCGCAATTGAGCATTCCAAAATTCCGTTCGCCCTGAGCCTGACGATAGGTGTACGGGATTTTGGAATGCGTTGGATTTAGCTGAATGGGCGCAGCGCTTATTGACTTCGAGCAACAAAAAGTTCAGCATCAATTTTAAAGCAATGCTTAGCGGGCACAAGGAGTTCACCGCCCCGTATGCCCCGGCACTGTAAAATCATTATTAGGAATACCCTCCCCAATGACAAACTTTATATTAAGCGAAATAATCGTCTATCCGGTCAAGTCATTAGCGGGCATTAGCGTGAACAGTTGGCCCGTCACTGAAAAAGGCCTGCAGCACGACAGAAAATGGATGCTTATCGATTCTAACCGGCAATTTCTCAGTCAGAGGACATTGCCGATCATGGCCTTAATTAAAACCGCACTCACCGATAAAAACCTGATACTGTCGGCACCCGGTATGGAAAGTTTATCGCTAGCACTGGCGCCTGTCGATGGTGAAATCATTAGCAGTACCATCTGGCATGACCGCTGCGATGCCCGCAGCGTTTCGACACAAACCGACCTATGGTTGAGCGATTTTTTAAAACAAGAGTGTCGACTGGTTTATCAGCCCGATGAAGCCATTCGACCGGTTGATCCTCATTATGCCCAGCCTGGCGACAAGGTGGCGTTTGCCGACGGCTTTCCTTTCCTGATTATTTCAGAAAATTCGCTGACTGCATTAAATCAGGATATGCACTTGAATTTACCGATGATCCGATTCAGACCCAATCTGGTTATTTCCGGCTGCCCCGCCTATGCAGAAGACAGCTGGCGTGAAATCGGCATCGGCGCAATCGATTTCAGATTACCCAAACCCTGCTCCCGGTGTTCCGTGCCGACTATCGACCCTGAAACCGCGCAAACCGGCAAGGAACCGTTAACCACGCTTAACCGCACTCGGAAATGGCAAAATAAAGTGTATTTCGGACAAAATGCTCTGCATAATCAATACGGACAATTGTCTGTCGGCGATGTGGTAAACATCAAATTGTCCGGCCCAAAACAACCGCCACTCTAGCAGGATTGGACGAGAGTCGAACCTTAAAATAAATCTTCCAGAACCATGCCTAAAGTCCTGTTGCTGATTGTCATCTCGTTATTGTCTTACGGCATTTGGCTCAGCGATGAATTTAAAAATATAGCAGCGGGTATCTCGCTGTTCCTATTCGGCATGCTGTCTCTGGAGCGGGGATTCAAAGCCTTTACCGGCGGCATGCTGGAGCGGATTCTGCAAAAAACCACGGACACGCTTTGGAAAAGTTTCAGTTTTGGCTTTGTG
>JAYTLW010000124.1:0-5250 GCA_043729025.1 Methylobacter sp. | reverse complement strand
GAGTACGGTCTCGGGTACCATGAAACGGGGGTACTCCATGTCTAGCGTACGCGGATCGGTAATCACGCCGGTCAGGGCCGAGGCGGCGGCGGTTTCAGGGCTGCACAAATAAACCTGATCTTCCTGGGTGCCCGAGCGGCCCGGAAAATTCCGGGGTACGGTGCGCAGGCTAATGCGGCCCGTAGCCGGAGCCTGTCCCATGCCGATACAACCGCCGCATCCCGCCTGATGGAGGCGGGCGCCCGCATGGATGAGCTTTCCGAGTATGCCCATTGCCATCATGTTTTCCAATATCTGCCGGGACGTGGGGTTGACGTCGAATGAAACACGGTCGTGTACCTGTTTGCCGTCGACGATCATGGCCGCGATGGCAAAGTCCAGCAGGCCCGGGTTGGCGGATGATCCGATATAGGACTGGTATATTTCCCTGCCCGCCACTTCGCGCACCGGCACCACGTTACCCGGACTGCTGGGCAGCGCAATCAAAGGCTCCAGGTCTGACAGGTTGATTTCCTCGTATTCGTCATATTCCGCGTCCTCATCTGCGAGGATTTCCCGAAAGGCTCCCTCACGCCCTTGGCTTTTCAGGAACGCCATAACTGCGTCGTCTGATGGAAAAACTGACGTGGTGGCGCCCAGTTCAGCCCCCATGTTGGGATCACGTGCCGGTCCATGGCGGTCAGGGATCTCAATCCGGGACCGTAATACTCGACGATCTTGCCAAGCCCACCAACCACATCGTGCCGGCGCAGCATTTCCAAAATCACATCCTTGGCGCTCACCCAGTCGGGAAGCTCCCCTACCAATTTAACGCCCAATGTTTTCGGCATGTTGACGCGAAAAGGTTCCCCCGCCATAGCCATCGCCACCTCCAGGCCACCCGCGCCGATTGCCAGCATTCCCAATGAACCAGCCGCACAGGTGTGGCTGTCCGAGCCTAACAAGGTTTTTCCCGGCACGCCGAAGCGCTCCATATGTACGGGATGGCTAACGCCGTTACCGGGCCGGCTATACCAAAGGCCAAATTTCTTGCAAGCACTACGCAAAAACAGATGGTCATCGGCGTTTTTGAAGTCTTCCTGCAGGAGATTGTGGTCCACATACTGGGCGGAAAGCTCGGTTCGTACGCGCGGAATGCCAAGTGCTTCAAATTCCAGCATGACCAGAGTGCCCGTTGCGTCCTGGGTGAGTGTTTGATCAATTTTCAAACCAATCTCTTCACCCGGTATCATACGACCTTCGACCAAGTGACTTTCGATCAGCTTCTGCGTTACGTTTTTACCCATGGCTTTGTACTCCTACATAGAGACTTTCAGAAAGTTAATTTTCTGAAAAATAAAAAAACTCCTTTGATGAGATAGTTATATTTGCCAAGAAAAAGTCCTCAAAGAAGGACTTAAATGATAACACTCAGGAACGTGCAGGCAATAACTTGGCCAATTTAACGTTTCACTTAGGCAGCTCAAGCAGTATTTTCCTAGTCTTATCTCAAATTGATATCCGTCAATTTAACGATCACGAAAACAGGTTGTCATCCCTTAGTGATGAAAGATGTACTTGGTAAACTGTATAACCACTCATTTTAGGCTTACTCAAGGATGAATTTGTCCATGTTATTTTGTATACATTACTATGCTTTTCAAAATCAATTCTGAAAAAACTGCAAGAAAACAGGTCCTGCCGCAAAATTTGTCAAACCGGGCGATAATTTATCACTTTTAAGAATTGAAAGATCCTATGATCAGTTTTAATGGCACCCAATATAGGTGCGCGGCTTAAGGCTTTTGAATATTTTCGATAGAACCGGAAGTTTTGATATGGCATATTAATCGTTTTAGTCGGTACGATTTGGATATGGGAAAACAGCCACCAGAATTGCTCCACGACCTCTGGGCATGAGAGTCAAATGCTTATGGCCAAAAAATGAAGGAATCGTTGTTGTACCCCGGTAATCGCCTAAAGGCGATTTATGAATATGCCACTTTGAGGGGCTAGCAACAATAAGCCCCCCGACTTTGCCGGAGGTGATTTAACTTTACGAAACATAGTTTCACCTACATAATTCTATCAATTTGACCTAATCTGGCTCCCGTAGAGGTTTTTTAATGAATGAATCCAAGCACTGCCGACTTTTAATTCTTGGTTCCGGCCCTGCAGGATACACCGCAGCCATTTATGCAGCGCGGGCTAACCTGAAGCCAGTGATCATCACCGGCATGCAACAAGGCGGGCAATTAACCACCACCACCGAAGTCGATAACTGGCCCGGTGATGTTGACGGTTTGCAAGGCCCTGATCTCATGGAAAGAATGCGCCTGCACGCAGAACGATTTGAAACCGAAATTGTTTTTGACCATATCCATGCCGCTGATTTATCTGCCCGGCCATTTACCTTGACAGGCGACTCTGGCACTTACACCTGTGATGCGCTGATTATTGCGACCGGTGCTTCAGCACGTTATTTAGGCCTGAAGTCTGAAGAAACGTTTAAAGGCAAAGGCGTTTCGTCTTGTGCGACCTGTGATGGCTTTTTCTACCGCAATAAACCGGTAGCGGTCATTGGCGGTGGCAATACAGCCGTCGAAGAAGCCCTCTATTTAGCGAATATAGCCTCAAAAGTCACTATAGTTCATCGCCGTGACAAATTCCGTTCTGAAAAAATCCTCACTAATAAACTGATTGAAAAATCACAAAAAGGTAATGTTGTTATTGAATGGAATTCCTCCCTGGATGAAGTGCTGGGTGACGACATGGGTGTTACCGGCATCAGAATCAAAAGCACTCTCGATAACTCGACCAAAGAACTGGATGTACATGGCGTCTTTATTGCCATTGGCCACACACCCAACACAGGGATTTTTGAAGGCCAGCTGGATATGGATCACGGCTACATTAAAGTCAAAAGCGGCATTGCCGGAAACGCCACTGCAACCAGTATTGAAGGTGTTTTTGCTGCCGGCGACGTGATGGACCCAATCTACAAACAGGCAGTTACCTCAGCCGGTTCTGGCTGCATGGCGGCACTGGATGCAGAAAAATTTCTTGATGAATTAGCATAGCAAGGCTGAAGGTGAGAAAACGTGTACCTTGCGTCTTAAAAATATGCAACTGACAGTCCTCGACTCTCATAAACCAGAGCAAGATTTTCCTCTGTTAAAGGAGAGCATGACGCCTACCAAAACACTTCAAGAAGCTAATCTGCGGCAGTTCACCGGCACGGAAACCTGGTATCGTCATCCCCTCGCCCGCAACATGCTCTACACCGACGGTGCGCAGTATGTTGCCGAACAGGGCGGAGCCTATTGGTTGCTCGATGCCCTCGCTTTCGCCCAAGCGATCCCCGCCGTGGCCGCCGAGTCTTTCCAATTCTGGACACCGACCGTTCGCCCCGATCATGCCGCCACCCTCGTTTGCGAGGACGGCAACGGCAAGGTCGTCCATACCCAGGAAATCCCGTTCACCGACTTCCCGCTCCCTGTCATCAAGTTCTACGTCACCGACAACGTCATCCTGTTACCGAGCGAATATTAGGCCTTTGGCCTTGCGCCCCAGCCTTCGGGTTGGGCGTTCTTCTTGAGGCTTCTCAGAGGGCAGGAGAACAAGCGTCAAGGTGGGCGGCGGCAATGACGCTGATATGGGCTTTGGGGTGGTCGCTGGGTTTGTCCCTGACGACAATTTCCACATCCTGACCCAGCAGCATGAGGCATCGAAGCAGGCGATCCGTTGAAAAGCCGGACAGCCGCCCGCGCACCAGGGCGGAAACCTTTGGCTGGTCAAGTCCCATGAGCGCGGCGGCATCCGCTTGGCTTAACGCCTTTCGCTCAATGATTTCTGCAATCTGTTGAGCGAGACGGACACGGGCGAGGGCTTCTTCCGCATCAGGTCGCCCCAGATCAGCGAACAGGTTGCCGCTACTGGCAAGAACGGATATGTCTTCGTTGTGTGTTTTGCTCATGGTTTTTTCCCCTGTAATTCGGCCATCCATGCCGCGTAATGAGCCTCTGCTCGTTTCAGTCGCGCTTTGACCAGGTCAATGTCCTGCTTCGGCGTGGCTATCCCCTTGCGTGATTTTTTCTGGAAGACGTGCAAGGTATAAACCGCTTGGGCAAACCGAACCGTATACACGGCGCGGTAGGTGTTGCCGTCGAAATCATCTACAACTTCCAGAACGCCAGCATTGCCGAAGCCCTGCAATGGTTTCGCGGCGGGTGATTTACCACCTCTTTGCGCCCAATGAAGCGCGTACCCTACAAAGTCTTGAACCTCGTCTGGGCAGTCTTTCAGGTCGCCAAGACTGCTTCCAATCCAAAACAACGGCTTTTCGTGTTCATATTCGCTCATATATGCCAAATATAGCATGTTTTTTTGGTTATTGACCAGAAAAGAATAACTGTTACTTCCTGGCGATCCAGCCAAGCTGCTGCGTATCGCACCCATGACATTCGCGTTACTGAAAGTGAGCAAAAAATTAAAGAAGCTATTACTTCCTTAATGCGAATGAAAAAGTCTGTTACGAAAATGGAAGTTTCGCGTATGACAGGCATATCAGGCCAAGCGTAAGGATTGCTTCGTAGATCCTGATTAGAAAGATTCTTCAGCCAAGCCAGATTTTCTCAATTATAAGGTGCATACTGACCCAAACAAACCCACCAAAGAGAAACAGTCATGGCTATGAACCGTATCCAATTCCAACAAGGCTTATCCTTACCTGCATTCCATGCGCAGTTTGGCACTGAAGAGCAATGCGCGGACGCACTGGAAGCGTCACGTTGACCGCAAGGCTTCCGTTGCCCAGAGTGCGGCAACGCGGATTACTACTTGGCTATTTATGCCCATCCCCTCGAAAAGGTAAAAGTTTGATATTTCAAAAATAGAATTATATATGAACACATTGTTTTAGTTATGTTTTTTACCATAAAACAATTTTTTAACTAAAGCTTAATTTGTTGAATATAGATTTTTGTTGTCATGCAATAACTTGTCAAGGATGTAGTGATATTGCACTATGATTTTTGCAAGAGTTTTTGCACTAAAATGTGTAGCTATCAGACTGATAAACATACGAAAATAATGGAGAGCATGCAAAACCGGGGGAGGCACTAAACGACGAATTGAAACAAATGTTTTAGCAGTGACATCTCGGCTTTCGGAGGGAAATACGGCGGCGCAATCAGTCGAAAAACATCTGTTTTCCGTCAGCTCAAATTCAAAGATAACATTGGCTCCGACTGCCTCCCCCGGTTTTGCATG
>JAYTLW010000123.1:0-5604 GCA_043729025.1 Methylobacter sp. | reverse complement strand
CGGCCGGGTGCCTTTTCTGGTGGTGCTGTTTGGTGTTCTTGGCGGACTTTCAGCTTTCGGCGCTATCGGCCTCTTTTTAGGCCCGGTGATTTTGGCCGTATTGTTATCGGTATGGCAGGCGTGGTTGAAGTTGCAAGAATAAAAACCGCCGCCGCTCAGGCCTGGAAACTCAGCTCGGAAATCCCTGCCGGGATGATCGCTTACAAAGGCGTCTACTGTGGGTTTATTAACGCAAGTAATTGCTCTTCATCTACCGGTTTGCTTAAACAGTAATCAAACCCGGCGCTCAGCGCTGCGGTTATTTTTTGGTCATCGGTATAAGCGCTGATGGCGGCAGTTTTTAAGGGGTTATGCCGGCTTCTAAGGATTTTTATCATCTCCAGTCCCGACATAAGCGGCATGCTAAGATCTATAAAGGCGAATTGATAGCGATGTTCATCGATCAATTGCAGGGCTTCAGCGCCGTTAATGGCGGCGTCAACGGTGTAGCCGTTCATTTCCAGCAGGTTGGCCAGGATCAACCGGTTTATTTCATTGTCATCGGCAATTAAAATGCGTTTTTCAGCCTGCTGCAGTCTCTCAATAGTCTGTTTTAGCTGAATAATCGATGATTTATTGAGCTGCGCTGTTCTGTTGCGTTCCAGGCATAATGCGCCCCTAAAACCCAGGTAATCCGGCTGGTAAGGCAGCAGTTCGGCGATGTCTTCGAGCCTCAGCGAACCGGCCAGTCCGCAAACTAGGCCGCAGTCTTTTGCCAGGCTGACAAATTGCGCTATCTCGGTTTTGTCCATGACCTGGGTTAAAGCGCCGTTGTTTTTGTTCAGGGTATCGAGCATCACGCCTTTAAATCCGGCATTTTTTATCGCCAGGGATGGTGTGTATGCCGTAAACCCGCCGGGAGCGGGTTCGGCGATCGAGTCGATAATCGCAAAATCCGGCCGGGCATCGGCGAATAATACCGCTATTAATGCAATGTTCCGGTCTGGGAAGGTGAGCGTGGCCAGTTTTTCAATAGTCCCCGGCCAGTCGCCACCTGGGAAAAAACCGATTTTTATATAATCGACGCCGGTTTCGGCCATCGCGGTTACGGCTTGGTAAACAAGCTCCGGCTGCATCGGCAAATCGCCGATGGTCGCGCTGACCGGGCGGCGGCCATCAATCTTCGCGGCAATTTTTTTAACGAGCCCGGTGTCCAAAGCGCCCAAAGCGCCCAAAGCCGGTTGCTTAAGGTCAATAATATCGACGTTTGCGCTTAATGCCAGTAAGGCTTCTTCGATGCTGTTGACGCTGGCGAGCATGCCGGTCATGAGTCGATCCTGTTGTCGATCACCGCCATCAACCAAGTCCAGGCTTCCAGTTCCCGGTCGCCTCCGGTTTTGTCCAGGCCGATACGCAGATAGTCGATTTCCGCCAGGATTTTTTCCAGCGGCAGCATGTCTAAGCGGCTGATTAAAATCGCCGCTTCCAACACCGAATACTGGGCGCGGTTAAAGCCCATAAAAGGCGCATGATTGACGGTATGCACGGCTTTGCAGAATAATTTGGGCCGGGTCTCGTCGTCTTCAATGCGCAGCAGCTCGACTTCGCTATGGGCCAGTGCGCAGGCTAGCACCTGACCTGCGATTTTTCCCGCCGGTTTTAACGGCCAGTCGCGCCGCCCGGTCAAACATCCGGCAAACACCCGCACATCGTCACAATAATTGATGACTGCGGTGTTGCTTTCCAAGAGATTATCGAGTGTGGTTGACGGCCGAAACGGCAGGATAATGAATTCGTCTTGTCCTTCAGTTGCCGCGCCAGCTCCCTGCTGGCTTGTGGCATATACTCCATCCCTGGAGATAACATGAATGCCCATGGGCGCAATATGCGCCAGACCTAAACTGTTTTGGGTGGTGACGATGGTTTCTTGAATCATGGTAATTTCTTCATAGGTGTGGAAGCTGGAGTGCAGGCTTCGCCTGCAAGCGCAAGCAAAGCTTGCACTCCTGTATTTTCGTGGACTAGGTTTTTTTCAACGTGGTTCCGGCCGGTTTAAAGCTGTGCAGATCAACAATGGTTTCTGCGCTGTCGGTAGCGCAGCCCCATTGCAGCGCCTGATCCTGGGTATAGCGTTTACCCAATTGCCAGGCTATTTCGGCTCTGGCCAATTCTACGCCCAGATAAAATGCGTGCCCTCCGTCATGTTCGACCTGCAGTTTGGGAAACAGCTCGAACGGATCGACGGCGCTGTGCATGCCGTCGCGGTTGAAAATATGCAGCCCTTCGGCGCTGATTTGCACGCGAAAACTGGGATCCTTGATTTGCCCGGCTAGTTCCTTGATTTCATCCAGGGTATAAGGAAAGGGCGAGGTCTCATGCAAGGCCATTAAGCCGGGGTCGATATGTTTGGGCAGCATGTCGTGTTCTTTCGCCGCAAACATGATGCGCCGGGCCAGATCGGCTTCTTTGACCGCCCGGCAGGCATGTTGGCTGACTTCGGTGGTCAAGATACTGTTGATGTTCAGTTCCGAACAGATGCCGAGCAGCAAGGCGTTCATGCCCAGGGTGTCGGCATGAGTCAGTTCGGTGATATTGCCGACACCGAGCATCATTTCAATATCGGGATGCCGGGTTCTGACTTCATGATAACGCACCAGCGATTGCGTGAAGCCAAAATGTAGCGGATCTAAAATCGGATCGACGATAAAAGCGCGGTTTTTGGCCTGCATCACCTTGATGGCTCTATCCAGCGAGGCCAGATCTTCATGGCGTTCGGGAATCAGAATCGGTGTTGCAGCCACTTCGTCGGCGACCCACAAGGTGGATTCGTGTAGGCTGAGCATGTAATCGGCGCCCGCCTTGCTGCCTCGGAGCAAATCGCCCGCTTCCAGCGAATCGATGCTGACCGTAAAGCCTTCCTGTTTCAAGGCGCGGATGATCTCTTCCAGATGCGGAAAGTCGGTGCTTGGCAAACAGCCTATGTCGATCACATCGGCGCCGTTTTGCCGGTAATAAGCAGCGCGCTTAAGTACCTGTTCGACGCTGATATGGGGGGCGTCGACGATTTCGGCAAATATCTTGACGCTGTAACGGCTTAAATCAAGTTTGTGCGCCGCCTGACCGAAAAACATCGGCAAGTCTTTAAGCTCGTCCGGGCCTCGCGCTATCGGCAACCCCAAGTCTTGGGACAAGGCGTCCAGATCGCCCCGGCAGCGTCCGGGCACCAGGATGCGGTCGGCGCCGAAGGTGTCGGTCAAGCGGCGGCCGATCATGTCTGCGGTCATCAATGCGGCGACCTTAAGCCCCAGCTGATGCACGGTGTAGGTGAAGTCCGGCTGCATTTTTTCGAGGATATTGCGCAGCTGTTTTTCCGCCAGTTTGCCGGTCAGAAACAGGATATGTTCGCTCATGTTAACGATTGCAACCGTGCTTTAACCGTGTCGATCAACTCATCGACACTGTCGACGACGGTCGTGTATTCGAAGGCGCGTAATTTGGCCGTGCCGTCCAGATCGATTCTGCGCGGATAAACCATGACTTTCCCGCCCGGCGCCGTGGTTTCCATTTCCGGCGCTATGTCGCAAGGATACACGATGCTGGGAACCTTGCATTTTCCGGCCTGGGAATACAGATTAGTCGCCAGGGAATCGGCTATGCCCAGCACGCATTTGGCGACGGTATTCGAAGTGGTCGGCGCCATCACAAACGTGTGATAATAGCCTTTGTAAAAATGCCCGACCGGCGGTGCCGAAGCGGTTTTGTCGCGGTATACCGGCATTTTTTTGCGGATGTCGTCGAGCTTGATGCCGTACATACGCAATACTTCTTCGCCGGCCTGACTTAGGTATAAATCAACATCGTCCAGAGTCAATAAAAAATCCAGGCATTCTTCTATATAATGGCCGGAACCGGTAATGGCCCAGGCCAATCGCGCCTTAGCGGGTAAATTGTCCATTAAATTCAATCAGAGTCGAAAACATTGGGTCATTATACATGAATCAATACGCCGACCTTGCGCACAGGAGCTTTAACAGATGTTCGGTCAACGCAAGCACTGCGCCGGTTTTAAACCGGCTTCCGGCAGTCACACTTTCCATGGCGATCGCCACGATGGTTCCAGACCGTCGTTTGGCATACACACCTTCCATGGCGATCGCCACGATGGTTCCAGACCATCGTTTGGCATACACACCTTCCATGGCGATAAACCGCTGATTATGGGGATTTTAAATGTCACGCCGGACAGTTTTTCCGATGGCGGCAAATATTCAGGTCTTGATACAGCGATGCAGCAGGTCGAATTGATGTTGTCCGAAGGCGCGGATATGATTGACATAGGCGGCGAATCTACCCGTCCCGGCGCCGATCCGGTTGCAGCGGGCGAGCAAATCCGGCGGGTGATTCCGGTGATTGCAGCTATCCGGAAGTCTATGGATGACGATGTTCTCATCAGCATCGATACGACTTCAAGCGAGGTCGCCAAAGCGGCGTTGGATGTCGGCGCCAATATTATCAACGATGTTTCGGGGGGCAGAGAGGATGCGGCGATTTTGATCTTGGCCGCCCAATCCGGTGCGCCGATTATTTTGATGCACAGCCAGGGAGCTTCAAAAACCATGCAGGATAATCCGCATTATGAACATGTCGTACAGGAAGTGCTGGCTGCGCTCAAGGAGCGAATCGATGCGGCTTTACAGGCGGGGATTAAAAAAGAAGCGATTGCAATCGATCCGGGCATTGGTTTTTGCAAACGCAAGCAGGATAATATCGACTTGCTGGCGCATCTTGACAGCTTGGTGGCCTTGGGTTTTCCGGTGCTGCTGGGCACCAGTCGCAAGCGTTTTATGGGAACAATTTGCGCTGTGACCGAACCTTCGGAGCTGGTTACAGCCACCGCTGTGACTACGGCTTTAGGCGTTATGGCGGGTGTGCGGATGTTTCGGGTGCATGACGTCAAGGAAAACCGGCAGGCGGCCGATGTGGCCTGGGCCATTAAACAAAGCAGGTAGGGTATAATATCGACTTTCCGAACAAACCCGTTTGGGCGATGCGTGGTAAGCAGATTAAAAAATATAGGACAGGCGATGAAGATTTTTTGGGTATTATTTTTATGGTTCTTAATCAGCGCCTCGCTTCAGGCCGAAACACGCCTAGCCATATTGGATTTTGAATTGCGCGATCTGACCCTAGCCCCCGGCATACCCGCCGAGCTGCAACGCACTGCGGGCCTAAAAGCCATGCTGGAATCCGAGTTGCAGGGGGCGGGATACAAAATTGTCGCGGTGGATTCAGCGTCTCAGCGGCAAGCCGATGGCGGCGTCGGTTATCTTTTTGAGCATCATGACAGCGCCGCCGAACTGGCCAAACAGGTCGGGGCAGATTATATAGTGGTCGGCAGACTACACAAACCCAGCTTTTTGTTCGCTTATATCATGGGCCATTTAGTCAGGGCTAGCGACGGAGAGTTAATCGGCAATTACATTTCGGAAACCAAGGG
The DNA here is from genome assembly GCA_043729025.1 of Methylobacter sp. Taxonomy (GTDB): domain Bacteria; phylum Pseudomonadota; class Gammaproteobacteria; order Methylococcales; family Methylomonadaceae; genus Methylobacter_A. The sequence goes on along the minus strand of JAYTLW010000123.1, from coordinate 128 downwards.
TGGCGATAAAAAATTAACGCTCAAAGGCGTTGAGAGTCTTGCCGTTAAAATCGATAACGATTTGGATAAAATTTATACGCCGACGCCTCCGAAGGCGATACCCAAGCAATAATGCTTAAATGGTTTTT
>JAYTLW010000122.1:0-1864 GCA_043729025.1 Methylobacter sp. | reverse complement strand
GCGAAAGCCGCTTGCCGAATGGCCTGTCGAGTTATTTCAGGTAGAAGATAATATCTACAAGCCTGGTTTATTATTGAAACAGAAGATCGATCATGGCGCGGCACTGAGGACGGCGTTTACAAGAGGAATGCAAGAAACGCTGACGGAAATTGATGAATCAGGTTTGCGGGGGCGTGGAGGCGCCGGATTTAAAACGGCAATGAAATGGCGGTTTTGCTCCGAAGAACATGAACATGAGCGTTATGTGATTTGCAATGCCGATGAAGGCGAGCCCGGAACATTTAAAGATCGGGTGCTGTTAAATTCATTTGCACATCAGGTTTTTGAAGGTATGACCTTATGTGCTGCCATTATAGGTGCTCAACAAGGCTTTGTGTATTTGCGCGGCGAGTATCTGCATCTTTACGATAAGCTGCAAAGCATGTTGGATGAACGCCGAAAGGCGGGCTTGCTGGGTATTAATATTCTTCAACAAGGACTGGATTTTGATATTGAAATTCGCATGGGAGCCGGTGCTTATATTTGTGGTGAAGAATCCGCGTTGATCGAGTCGCTGGAAGGAAAAGCCGGCATTCCTCGAAACCGTCCGCCGTATCCTGTGACGCAGGGCTATTTAGGCAAACCCACCGTCGTAAACAACGTTGAAACCTTTCTGGCGGCGGCCAGTATTGCTGTAAATGGCGGCGATTGGTTTGCCAACGTCGGCACAGAAAAGTCAAAAGGCACCAAAATCCTGAGTATCAGCGGTGATTGTTCACGTCCCGGTATCTACGAATATCCGTTTGGCACAACCATTCAGGCTATTTTAAAGGATTGCGTGGCAAGCGATGTACTGGGGATTCAAATAGGCGGGCCATCGGGAACGTTTGTTTCCAATCAGGAGTTCGATCGTAAGCTGGCTTTTGAATATCTGGCGACAGGCGGCTCATTTATTGTTTTTAACGATAGTCGCAATATTCTCGATATTGTTAATAATTTCACCCATTTTTTTGCTCACGAAAGTTGCGGATTCTGCACGCCCTGCCGTGTTGGCACATCATTATTGAACAAACAGCTTGATAAAATTGTTGAAGGTCATGGTTCGGCGGGTGATGTGGTGGCGCTGGAAGAATTGTGTCAGATAATTAAAAACCATAGCCACTGCGGCCTGGGGCAGACGGCTGCGAATCCCGTGTTAACAACGTTGGAACGCTATCCCGAGGTGTATCAAAGCAAATTGAAAGAAATTAGTTATGAACCGGGGTTTGATTTGGATGGTGCGCTGGAGACAGCGCGGCGCATGGCGAATCGCAATGACGCCGGAGCGCATTTAGCGCAAGTCGGAGAAGACCATGAGTAACACCATTACTATCGACGGCAAATCCATCCCTTTTGAAGCAGGGCAAACCATTATGGAAGCCGCGACTGCGGCAGGCGTCTATATTCCGCACTTATGCCACCATCCAGACTTTACCCCGCATGGCAGTTGCAAACTGTGTAATGTAAAAGTGAATGGTCGTGTGTGTTCTGCCTGCACCTTTCCGGCAATGAAAGGTCAGGATGTAATGAACAACACTAAAGATTTGCATGATGATCGGCGGCTTATCACCCAAATGCTGTTTGTCGAAGGCAATCATTTGTGCCCCGGCTGCGAAAAAAGCGGTAACTGCCAATTGCAGGCAGTTGCCTATCATTTGAATATGCTCGATAACCATTTCCCGCATTTTTATGCTAAACGGGCGGTCGATGCGTCGCATTCTGATGTAATGATTGATCATAACCGCTGTATTTTTTGTACGTTGTGCATTCGCGCCAGTCAGCAAAAAGACGGTAAAGACGTGTTTGCTATCAGTGGGCGCGGCATTAATAAACGCCTGATTGTTAA
>JAYTLW010000121.1:0-3901 GCA_043729025.1 Methylobacter sp. | reverse complement strand
TTATGCGGATATTGAAGGCAAGCGTATCGTCGATGTCGGCTGCGGCGGCGGCATTTTAACCGAAGGCCTGGCTAAACTCGGCGCCGATGCGCTAGGCATCGATCTGAGTGCAGACCTGATCGATATTGCCGATCTGCATGGGCTTGAATCCGGTGTCAGCGCGCATTATCAACTTGTCAGCGCCGAAGACTTGGCGGAACTTCAGCCCGCAAGTTTTGATCATGTGACCTGCATGGAAATGCTTGAACATGTACCTGATCCCGGCTCGATAATCTCAGCATGCGCCGGCATGGTTAAACCCGGCGGCATGGTGTTTTTCTCGACGCTGAACCGCAAACCCAAGGCGTATTTGCTGGCTATATTTGCAGCGGAATACATCCTGCAAATGCTGCCTAAAGGCACCCATGACTTTAAAACCTTTATCAAACCCTCGGAGCTTTGCCAATCGGCGCGCGCCGCAGGCCTTGAATTGCAGGGCATGGTCGGTATTGAATACAACCCGTTCAGCAAACGTTTCAGTCTGGGCAAAGACATAGACGTCAATTACATCGCAGCTTTTAAGCGCCCCGGCGACGAACATGACTGCTAATTTCAAATTATCCTGCGTATTATTCGACCTTGACGGCACCCTGGTAGATACCGCACCGGACTTGATTGCATGCTTGAACCGGGCGCTAAACCTTCACGGCTTTGACAGCATTGCGGCAAACATCATCAAACCGTTTATCTCCTTCGGCGCTGCTGCAATGATTAACGAAAGCCAGCCTTCGCTCGATGACCGGTTAAAAGCGGCTATTCTGGAAACCATGCTCAGCCAATACCAGAACAATATTGCCGAACACACGGTGTTTTTCAAAGGCATGGCTGATACGCTGGCTGCGATTGAAGCGCAAGGTCTGAAATGGGGCGTGGTCACCAATAAACGCGAACGTTTCACCCATCCGCTGATGGCGGCTTTAAAGCTCACCGACCGCGCCGCCTGCATCGTCAGCGGCGACAGCACAGCCAACCCCAAGCCCCATCCTGAACCGATGCTGGCAGCCTGTAAGCAAGCCGATGTTAATCCTAAAGAATGCGTCTATATCGGCGATGCCCTGCATGACATTACTGCCGGAAAAAGTGCCGAGATGAAAACCCTGGCCGCCGTTTACGGCTACCTTAAACCCGGCGATACACCGGAAACCTGGGGCGCCGATGCCTTAATCGAATCCCCCGAGCAAATTTCAACCTGGATAGCCTCGGTTTGTGTCCCACCCATAGAGTCGTCCCTACCATGCCGCTAACACATCAAGTCATCTTAGTCACCGGCGCAGGCGGCGGTCTTGGCAGCACCGCTGCTCTGACCTTGGCCAAACATGGCGCACACATCATTTTGCTGGATAAAAACCTTGCCAAACTGGAAGCGGTTTACGATGCGATCTTGTCGATTAAGGCACCCGAGCCGATCATTTATCCGTTTGATTTGGCCGGCGCCAATGAAAACGAGTATCAGGAATTGGCCGACAGGATCAATGAACAATACGGTTCCCTGCAAGGAATCCTACATTCGGCAGTTGAGTTTTCCAGCTTTTCCCCGATCGCCACGCATGCAACCAAAGACTGGGGGCATACCTTAAACGTCAATCTGAATGCGCCTTTTTTACTGTGCAGAGTGTTGTTGCCGGTACTGCAAAAGAGCGAACATGCGTCGATCGTATTCACGTCGGATTCCTCCGCCAGAAAAGCGCCCGCCTATTCCGGGGCTTACGGCGTTTCCAAAATAGCCCTGGAAGGCTTTGCCAACATACTTGCAGGAGAACACGAAGCATTCGGCAAAATCCGGGTCAATACCCTGATTCCGGGGCCGATAGACTCCCCGTTAAGAAAACGGGCCTATCCGGCGGAAGATAAAAACAAATTGCCTGCTATGCAAACACTGGCGCCTATTTATCTGTATTTATTCGGCCCAGACAGTGTGGGCATCACCGGCCAGACTGTCGATGCTCGTACCTTCTATCTATAACTGAATTATTTTATGGCTGAAAGAGAAGACGTTGTTTTAATCCGGGATGTCAACATGGTCACCATCCCTGACGGCACTGCCGGGACTTTAAGTAAAGGTCAGATAGTCACTATTCATCAGGCGCTCGGCGACAACTATACCGTGGTCACCGACCATGGTCACATGGTGCGGATTGCCGGAGCGGATGCCGATGCCTTGGGTAGGGACTCGCATCAGCTGCATACGCTGGTAACGGAAACCGATGCGGCGGCGGTGGAAAAAAACTGCTGGGAAGTAATGAAAACAGTCTACGATCCCGAAATTCCGGTCAATATTGTCGACCTCGGCCTGGTTTATCAATGCAAGGTAACCCAGGTGGATGAAGGCCTGAATGATGTCCATGTCATCATGACCTTGACCGCGCCGGGCTGCGGGATGGGCCCGGTGATCCAGGGCGACGTGGAAAAATGCATACGCGCACTGCCCGGCGTCGATCATGTCAATGTCGAAGTGGTGCTGGATCCGCCCTGGTCTCGGGAAATGATGTCGGAAGTGGCCCAGTTGCAATTGGGCTTGTATTAAATAAGGTCTGTTTGACTCATCACACTTTAAATTCGGCTATGCCCTCCCTGGTTAAAAAGGTTTTTTTAAAAAACCTTAACACCCCAATATTCACCCATAAAAATGACCAGCGCAAAACGGCGACTGTATGAATGAACTAGCCGTTGCCGGAATAATTCCGCGCGAATACGGGCTAGCTTGGCCCGACTACGAGCTGCTTGATGCGGGCGACGGCAAGAAGCTGGAGCGGTGGGGAAAAGTCATTACCATACGCCCGGACATCCAAGCCTGTTTCAAACCGGGCTGGCCTTACCCTCAATGGCTGGACATGGCGCATTGGGAATTTGAAGAACACTCCTCAACCCGAGGCTGCTGGCAAAACCTCAAAGCGCATGCCCCCGAACAATGGCTTATTACCTATGGACACCTATCTTTCGGCTTGAAGCTCACCCAATTCAAACATGTCGGTTTGTTCCCTGAACAACAAGCAAACTGGCGTTTTATTAAAGAACGGGTTGGCAAGGATCAAACAGTTTTAAATTTATTTGCCTATACCGGCGCAGCATCGCTGGTTGCCTGCGATGCTGGGGCAAAAGTCGTGCATGTAGATTCGGTCAAGCAGATGCTCTGCTGGGCCAATGAAAACAGGGAGCGCACGGATGCAGGGATGCCGGACGACTGCAGGGATGCAGGAGGTACGACTCCATGGACGGAGGAGGTAGAGCAATGCAGGGAGCTATTGCCAATCCATCTTTCCGGCATCCAATGGGTGCTTGAGGATGCGTTAAAATTCGCCCGGCGCGAATTGAAACGGGGCAAACGCTACGACGGCATCATCATGGATCCGCCTGCCTGGGGCCTTGGCGCCAAAGGCGAAAAATGGAAATTAGAGCATCATCTGTCCGACTTGATAGAAACCGCGTACGGGCTGATGAATCCGGGCACTTTTTTAATCCTTAACACCTACTCGCCCAAAGTGGAGTTGGCGGATTTGAAACAATCTGCCGCGCGCTATTTTGCAGCCAGTCAACTGGAAATAAAACAACTCTGGATGCGCACAAAAACCGGCAAGGAGCTGTTTTGTGGAAATTTATTGCGGGCGATAAAGTAAGATGATGGAAGCGTAACGCGACACCCACTGCGAACATTACCAAGCCTGGTTTTTCGATAGCTTAGGGAGGCGGAAATTACAAACATCCCACAGCGTAGAAAGCGGCAGAGCCCTGGGAACGCCAAGCCCCAGCTCGGCTTCTCCATCTTCAATCGTCTGGCTGCTTGTCGCGCCAAGCTGGGGCTTGGCGTTCCCGGAACTTGTATCCTACTATAGAACACGATAAATGGTATTTGAGTTATTTCCTG
>JAYTLW010000120.1:0-5609 GCA_043729025.1 Methylobacter sp. | reverse complement strand
TAAATAGTGAGCCCAGGTTACATCCTCATAACGGCCTGAAAACACATAAAAGCTGCCGTTTGAAATGGCAAATGCAGCCGATGCCGCCAGTATCAGGAGCCCCAACTGCATTGCCAGTTCAGTCATATTTAATGATTTGAATGCCGAGCAATAGCGGCCTGCAAACCACATCACCGCATAGGTAGGAATCAAAAAAACATAGGCGGGCGACACACACCAGCTGCTGGTGCCGTTTGCAATGGCGACATAATCAATTAAACCCGCCATGATCAACAAAAAAATGAACAAGGCCTTTTTACGATACAAACCGGCAAAGAAAAAAACCGCCAACGAGGCATCGGGCAGATGCAATATGTCGCCGAAATGATGAAAGCGCGTCAGCACCATCAGCGCAATCAGGGGGATGGGTAAATATTCGGCTTTCAGCCATTGTTTTATGTTCATGATGTTGTTTCCCCTAGGTTAGTTGTTATAGTGGATTGAAACAAAGAAATTCCTATCTGCGGTATTGTAGGTATTAATGGTTTGATACTGTTTATCCAGCAGGTTATTTAATTTTGCGCTCAGCATCCAGTTTTTATTCAAATGATAGGCCGAGCGTAAATCGACGGTGACGTAACCTGCGGCTCTGCCTGTAAATGAGGAAGAACGGTCGCCTTGGGCCAGTATATTGCCGCCAATATCAATTGATCCGAACGATTTCGAAAGGTCAAAAGCCAAGGTTTTATCGCTGCGGCTATCTAGGCGTTGATTGGTTTCCCGGTCTTTTGGACTTAAAAGATTCATGCTCAATTTGCTGTTCCAGCTCAATAATTGAGTGCTGATTTCGGCTTCAAGGCCATCAATCTGAGCTTTTTTGACATTTTTGGGCGGCCAACCTGCAATCAGATTGTCTATATCGGTGTGGTAGGCGCGGATTTCCCACTGAACCCAATCATGAGTTCCCGCTAGGCCCGCTTCAAAAGAAGTCGATTGTTCGGGTTGTAAATCGGGATTGCCGCCGCCAAATCCTGTGTCAGGCCAGTATAGCTCGTTGAAGGTCGGCGCCTTGAAGGCGTTGCCAAAACTTGCAAAGGGGCTGATGCCCCACGCAGAATTGTAGCGCCAGCCAAAATTTCCAGTCACATAATCACCGAAAGTTTCATTTTTGTCCCCGCGTAGCGAGGCATTGATAAAATGATTGTCCAATGGTTGACTATGTAATTCACTGAAAATACCTATATCGTAGCGAGTAGGTTTTTTATAGCTGTCGAATGTTGTATTGAAGCTGTCAAGATCTGAGCTATCAACTTCGTCATGGCGATAGTCTGAGCCGAAAACCAGCTGATGATCGTCCGATAAATCAAACTGATTCAGCCAGGTGGCATTCCAGCGGGTGGTGTTAAATTTGCTGGAGAAAGACCCATCAGGTGCAAAGTTATCACCGTCATCACGGCTTTGGCCCAGACGCAGTGTCGAACGCCAGTTATCAACAATGTCCATGCTGGCTGTAGTACCTACAACCTGATTGACAAATTCTGTTTTATTGGGGTCGCCGTCATATTCGGTTTTTCCCTCAGTCCGCATAAAAAACGCTTCAATTTCAGTATTGTTGTCAAACCGGTGACCTGCTCGTGCATTCAGTCCTGTATTGTAGTATCCATCTTTATCCGGCTCGGTTCCTTGCCTTGCATTAAACCCCTGAGTATTAATATGCGATGCACCCAAACTGTACCAACTGTTTTTCAATTTGCCGCTGATAGTGCCGGAAGTTTTTGCCGTATCATAAGAGCCGCCCCCCGCATCCAGAGTGATGCTGGGCTTATCCTGCTGCCCACCTTTGCGGGTAAAAATCTGGATAACCCCGCCTATCGCCTCCGAACCGTATAGGCTTGATTGAGGCCCACGAATAATTTCCACCCGCTCGATCTGATCGATAGGAATAAATTCAAAAGGTGTGGTGCCCAAGGTGGCAGAGCCGACTTTAATGCCGTCAATCAGGACTAGTACATGATCGGAATTGGTGCCGCGCATGAACACACTGGTGGTTTTACCCAGACCGCCATTTTGGGTGATGTCGATTCCGGTTGTGCCGCTTAACAGTTCGGGTAAGGTTTTTGCCTGCAAGCGTTCAATATCCTTGCGGGTATAGACAGTCGCCGCCGTCGCCAGCTGATTTTTTGCGGTCTCCGTTCGGGTCGCCGTAACCACCATATTGGGAAGATTTTGCACAGTGTCCTGCGCCTGTATTTGAGCATTAAAACCCGTGAGTAATAATGAGCCGAAGATGAATTTTTGCATGTGTCCTCTTGCGCCGCCCGCGCATGGAAAGTTGTTTTACACAACGGAGGACAAAAGAAAACGAGAGATGACACGGAGCTGTACTGTCACTTTCGCAGACAGCCCTCCGCTGTACCGAATTAAACTCTCGGGCCGGTCTCCGGGCTTATAAGTGGCATCAGCCTGAATCATCACCTTCCCATGCGTAAACACAGTGGCATCCCGATGAAGCTTTTACTTATATACCGTTGCGGGGGCAGCGTCGGATTTGGCCTAAACCTTACCGACTTCCCGTTTAACCATTGGGTTTGAAAAACCCTCTGGAACCTGAAAGCAGAAATGATTATAAGGGATTGTATTGGTAAAGCAAATTTACGGTGTAGTAACCCAAGGGTGTACCACTGGAAACAAGATTAAAACCGTACTGAAGCTGTCAGCCTTAACATGCGCGGCTCCACCGGGTGTTTGAGAATGCCATCCACCCCTTCGGCTGCTTCTCCCTGTAAACGGGACGCATAGGCATAAGCAGTGTCATTGCTCTTGGAGTCCAGCAAGTTGAACAGGTCAAGTTCAAATTTCAAATCCTTGTGCTGATAGCCCAACCCCCAGTTAACCAGCGTCGTGTCGCCAGCGGTCAGACTGCCTGTATTATTAAGCGGAATATCGCCGAAATGGCGCAGGCGCAACGTAGTAAAGGTGTGCATGGGCAATTGCAGCACCGCCCCGGCGCTGATCACCCGGCCTACCGAATTGGGAATATGGTTGGTCTCGCGGGGTACGCCAGTATAATGCGCTTTGGAAAAAGACAGGTCGGCATCCAGGGTCAGGCTGTCGTTGACTTGGTAAGTGTTGCTCCATTCCACGCCGTGCCGTTCGCTACGCCCGCTGGGTTCGGTGCTGCTGGCATCGCCGACGAAAATCAGTTCTGAATTGACCTGCATCCACCATAGCGCCACAGTAGAATTCAAGCCCGGAATAAACTGGTTGCGTAGCCCGATTTCGCCGCCGCGCGACCGCACCAGCGGCGAGACCGAATCAGCCGGATCGCCGCTGACCGGGTTGACGCGCAAGGTAGCACCGCGTGCGTCATTGGAATGATGACCGTAACCCAAATTAACAAACACTTCGTTATCAACCCAGGGGCCGAAAATCAGGCTGAGTTTGGGGCTGAACAGCGATGCGTTGCGTGATCCGGAATTGGCGGCGAGTGTGCGACTGTTAACGGTAATATCCAAAAAGTCGGCACGTAGCCCGGAAATGCTGCGGAATTTTTCCAGCCATTGAACCTGGTTTTTCAGGTAGACCGCGACGCTGGTTTCGCTGATATTATCCTGCCTTACCGTCTGGAAAATCCGCCGTTGTTCGGTGCGGTTTAACGCGGCCCCGATGACTTCGTCATGGCGGATTTGCAAGCCTAAGCTGTTGTCGACATCCAACCCGAACCACCGGCTAAACCAGGTTTGTTCGCCGCTGCCGCCGGTGACTACGCGGCGCTCGGTTTGATGCACTTGGTCGCCCTGCACGGGGTAGTCGAGGAAACCGGTAGGGTTGGAATAAAGGTTAAGATCATAATAAACCAGATAGGCATTAATGTCGTTTTTGTAGCCGTCGCCCCGGCTCCAGACGTTGCTGGACAGGCTGTAACGACTGCTGTTGCCGCCATCGGACCTATCCATGCTGCCGTACAGGTCAAGCATTCCGCTATCGATAGCACGCGCCGGAATCTGGTTGGTCGCGTTCCAGCTGGAGTGATAGGCTTTGGCGTTGACCGACAAACCCCAATCGGTGTTGTCCAAGGTATAGCGCAACATGCCGTTGTACTTGCCCAGATCTTCCGGCTGTTGCCATACGCCGTTATAGGCGTTGAATTCGCCCGCCGCCAGCAAATTGCCGGAACCGATTTTTTTGGAATCGGCCAGTAGCGCACGGTAATAGCCGAACTCGCCGCCGGTAAATTTGAACAGGCCTTTGGGCAACACCGGCATGGTGTGCATACGCGCATAACCGGCGGAAGAAAAGTCCCCGGCATCGGCGTAATAAGGTCCTTTGCCGTAGTTGATGTTGTCGACCAGTTCGGGAATCACGCTGTTCAAGTCCAGGTAGCCTTGCCCGTGCGCATGGCTGGGCATGTTCATCGGCACGCCGTCCACCATCACCGAAAAGTCGGTGCCGTGATCCAGATTAAAGCCGCGCAAATAAAACTGGTTGGCCTTGCCCGAGCCGCTGTGCTGAGTCGCCAGCGCACCGGGCACTATTTCGACCAGTTCACCGGGTCGGACCAAGGGCCGATACGCAAGCTCTGCTTGCCCGACCACGCCTTGCGATGCCGATGCCGCCACGCCTAATAAATCGGTGGCCTGGCCTTCGACTTCCATGGTGTCCAGGGTAACGGTGGTTGCTTTATCGGTGGATAAAGCTTGCGCGGGTTGTGCTGGGATAAATCCGGCGATGATTAATGAACTGAAGATAAATTTTTGCATGAGAGTCCTCGTTGCGCCGCCCGCGCAATTGAGTTGATTTACACAACAGAGGACAAAAGAAAACGAGAAATGACCGGGAGCTAGACTGTCACTTTCGTAGACAGCCCTCCGCTGTACCGAATTAAACTTTCGGGCCGGTCTCCGGGCTTATAAGTGGCGTTAACCTGAATCATCACCTTCCCATGCGTGAACACAGTGGCATCTTGATGAAACTTTACTTATATACCGTTGCGGGGGCAGCGTCGGATTTGGCGTAAACCTTACCGACTTCCCGTTTAACCATTGGGTTTGAAAAACCCTCCGGAACCTGAAAGCAAGGCGTAATTATAGGGAGTTATATGGATAAAGCAACTATGGAGCAGTGAGCCAGGGGCATAAATAAGGATCACCAACTAAACGAAGACCACGTCATACCGGCAGGGATTGCCGGCATCCAGACTACATGGATGTAAGCTGCAAACCATCCCTGGCTTTTGGGTTCAGGCACTCTCTGCCGGTATGACGTGGCTTTAAAAAAGCATTTACCGCTGGCAAGCACCGCAAAATACCGTTGAGCGATTGGCTATTCTGATTTCTGTTAATGGCTGATTGCAGGTGTCACAAGGTAAACCGGCTCGACCATAGACTTTAAGTTGCTGCTGAAAATAACCGGGCTTTCCGGCTTCATTGACAAAATCCCGCAACGTTGTGCCGCCTTGCTCGATCGCGTGCCGTAACACCACACGAATACACTCCGCCAGTTTTTGATAACGCGCCAGAGAAACCTTGCCGGCCTGTCGAGTGGGCTGTATGCCGGACATAAACAAGGCTTCATTGGCATAAATGTTGCCGACACCTACAACGATATGACTGTCCATAATGAATGACTTC
>JAYTLW010000119.1:0-5985 GCA_043729025.1 Methylobacter sp. | reverse complement strand
GTGTCTATCTGCACTTCGGGAACAGCTTGCCGGGTGTCCAGGCTTTGATCTTTGCGCTGGCCGGTAATCCAGGCGTCTACATGAGCCAGTTTGCGTTTTAACGGTTCAACCTTGCGGATACCGCAACATTCCTGATGTCCGTCCTCATAGAAACTGAACAGACCTTTGTTTTTGACAAAGCTGTCCAGCACGTCTCGATCCGGCGTCAATAATTCGATATCGATGTGGTAATGTTTCCTGACTTTTTCGATAAAGCGATAGGTTTCAGGATGCAACCGGCCGGTATCCAAAGAAAAAACCTGAATGTCTTTTCTGATAGCCACAGTCATGTCGATCAGCACCACGTCTTCTGCGCCGCTGAAAGAAATGGCAATATTATCGAATAGCGCCAGCGCTTTTTTAAGAATGGTGCGCGGATTTTTGCCAGCCAAGTCGGTTTGCAGTTGTTCTATATCGAATGTTGTCATGATGTGTTGTCCTTGTTGAAGCAGTTATACTGTTTGCTTGTCAAAATTTGCTTTTAAAATCTCCTCACCCTAGCCCTCTACAGCTGAGAGGGGACGAAAGCGCCGAATTTTGAAATGCCGATGAGTATACCCCCCCTTGAACTAAATTATGCTTGCAAAAAATACTGTTTCAAGAAATCGTCGAAGGGGATTTTCGCTTTGCTTTCAATTTCTTGCTGTTTGGCATGGGATAGCGCGGCCATTCCATTAAACTGCTCCGTCTTGCGCTGATCCAGTTTACGGCTTTTAAAATACTGCCCGTGTTCGGCGGAAGCATTTAATGCGAAACGGGCAAACGGCTGGCGTAACCGCGTCATTTGCTCCAGCATTCGTGCAGATGCGGTTAATTCAGGATTTTCGACTAAACGCTGCTGTTTTGCCAAAGCCTCAGTATAAGGTTTTTTTACATCATCTTGATCAAGAATGGCGCACACCGGTTGCATAGATTCAAGAATTTTTGTTGCCCAATCCTGCAAAGTTATTTTTTGATGGCCAATATCTAGTTCCAGCCCCGGTTTTCTGCCGAAATTGGCCACAGCCAGCTGATTGGCATTGTTAATTAGGTGTTCCCGATCTGAAGTTTTCGGGCTGTCTTGCAACAAACAGGTGAGCAGCAGCGCTTCAATGAAATAAGCTTTATCAGCATCGATGCCGATAGGGTTAAACACATCCAGATCCAAGGAGCGCATTTCCACGTAACGAACTCCGCGACGTTTAAGCGCCAGAGTCGGTTTTTCGCCGGATTCGATAATTTGCTTAGGCCGGATCGTGCTGTAAAACTCGTTTTCAATCTGCAAAATATTGCTGTTCAGTTGCCGGTATTCGCCATCAACCCGAGTGCCGATTTTTTCGTAATCGGGGTAGGGCGTGTTAATGGCCGCACTCAAGCTGTTGACATAGCCGTCTAACGAGTTGTAATCGATTTTTAAATCAGCCTGGTTTTTGCTCTTGTAGCCGATGTCGCTCATCCGTAACGAGGTCGCGTAAGGGTGATACAGCGTGCCGTTATCGAACTCTTCAAACTGTGTCATCAAAGCCGGACGGCTGTTGAAAAAGTTTTTGCAGATGGCCGGCGACGCGCCGAATAAATACAGAATCAACCAGCCCACGCCCTGGAAATTCCTGATTAAACCGAAGTAAGCATCGGCCTTGAACGCTTCCAGGCCTAGCTGACTGTGCTCTTGTTGATGCAAAACCGGCCACAGGGCTTCGGGCACGGAATAATTAAAATGGATGCCGGCGATGGATTGCATGGTTCTGCCGTAGCGATGCGCTAGACCGTGCCGGTATACATGTTTCATGCGGCCAATGTTGGACGATCCGTATTCGGCGATGGGGATGCTTTCATCGCCGTTAATGCCGCAGGGCATACTTGCGCCCAGCAGGATTTCATTATCCAGATGTTCATAAACAAACTGATGGATGTTGTACAAAAAGTCCAGCGACTCTTTGACATCGGCAAACGGCGGGGTGATCAATTCGATCAAGGCTTCTGAATAATCCGTGGTGATGTACGGATGGGTTAATGCGGCGCCTAATGCTTTGGGATGGGGGGTTTGGGCGATGTAGCCGTCTTTGGAGATACGCAGGCTTTCTTTCTCGATCCCTTTAAGTCCTCCGCAAAGCAGTTGCTGGTTGCCGTTTTCGGCAAGTTGGTTCAAACGTGTTGAAAGCGCGTAATTCAAATGAGTCATAGAATGGGGGCATGCCCTGTAGTCTTTGTATGCGGGTCATTATAAAGGGTTTAAGGGATCGAAGAAAAATTATCGCCGATACGCCCAAGGCTGCGTCGACTGTCGTCTTGATGTTGCTAAAGCTTCCAACGCTCTATTTTATGACTGCTTCAGTTTCTGTTCAGCGAACAAAGCTTAGTCTAAACGCGGACTACAGAAATAGGGCCGCTGATGGCCAGAAATTTATCTGTATTAATTTTGTATTTAACTTAAGCGGAACAGGAAGGTGGAAGATGGCCAAGCAAAATTCCGATATCCCGGGTGACATCATCGCACCCCTCTACCTGGCTTTTGATAAGGGCAGATTTTATGGGTTGGAATATGTTCTTGACGAGTTGGTGGGTGAAAAGTCGGCGCCTGCGGATCAAGATTCGGTAGATTGGTTCGGCGCTACCGATTATTTTGCCTAAATTTTTTCGGCTGCTAACTTAAGCCGTTTAGGGTTCGACAGTAGCCGAACGGCTCAACCTTGCACGAAGCTTTGCTTGCTATAAAGTCAAATCCCCTGATCGCGTAACACCGCTTTCATAAGATAATGCTATCCTGAACCTACCGAATAGTTCTGGATACGTCAGTCATGTATAAGACCTGCATAAACCATCTGGCCTACGATTTTAAAACGCTGCGCAATTTGATGGCTAAGGCGTCACCGGCGCGTTCGGGCGATTATCTGGCCGGTGTGGCGGCGGCAAGTCATCTTGAGCGGGTCGCCGCACAGTGGGTGCTGGCCGATGTGCCGCTAAAGCAGTTTTTGAATGAAGCGCTGGTGCCTTATGAGCAGGATGAAGTCACTCGTTTGATTATGGACGAGCATGATAGCGCGGCTTTTGCGGCTATCAGTCATCTGACGGTCGGCGATTTTCGCAACTGGCTGTTGTCCGAACTGGCGACAACCGAGGCGCTGACCGCAATCGCCCCCGGTTTGATTCCGGAAATGGCGGCGGCTGTGTCCAAAATCATGCGTCTTCAGGATTTGATTCTGGTCGCTAAAAAATGCCGTGTTGTTACCCGCTTTAGAAATACCCTGGGTCTTGAAAACCGCTTGTCCACGCGCCTGCAACCCAATCATCCTACCGATAACCCGGCCGGTGTCGCCGCCAGTATGCTGGATGGTTTGCTGTATGGCTGCGGCGATGCGGTTATCGGTATTAATCCGGCGACCGACAATCTTGAGGCAACCTTGCGTTTGCTGCACATGCTGCATGAGGTGATCGACCGTTATCAAATACCGACGCAATCCTGTGTGCTGGCGCATGTGACCACGACTCTGAAAGCTATCGAACAGGGTGCGCCGGTGGATTTGGTTTTTCAATCCATAGCCGGAACGCAAAAAGCCAATGACAGCTTCGGTATCAACCTGAGTTTACTAAACGAAGCCCATCTTGCCGCATTGGAACTGGGGCGCGGCAGCCTGTTCGAAAACGGAACCTTGGGAGATAACTGCCTATATTTTGAAACCGGACAAGGCAGCGCGCTGTCTGCCAGTGCTCATGAAGGACTCGATCAGCAAACCTGTGAAGCCAGGGCTTACGCAGTCGCGCGCAAGTTCAAACCGCTGCTGGTCAATACCGTGGTCGGTTTTATCGGCCCGGAATATCTTTACGATGGCA
Organism: Methylobacter sp.; assembly: GCA_043729025.1. GTDB lineage: Bacteria > Pseudomonadota > Gammaproteobacteria > Methylococcales > Methylomonadaceae > Methylobacter_A. The sequence goes on along the minus strand of JAYTLW010000119.1, from coordinate 2,136 downwards.
AGCAGATTATCCGCGCCGGTCTGGAAGATCATTTCTGCGGCAAGTTACTGGGCCTGCCTATGGGTTGCGATGTCTGCTATACCAACCACGCCGAAGCCGATCAGGATGATATGGATATGCTGTTGACGACGGTTGCCGTTGCCGGTTGCACGTTTATCATGGGGGTGCCCGGCGCGGACGATGTGATGCTCAATTATCAATCCACGTCTTTCCATGATGCGCTTTATGCGCGCCAAGTGCTGGGACTTAGACCCGCTCCTGAGTTTGAGCAATGGCTGCAACAACACCGGATTTTTAATGCCGCCAATCAGTTGCTTCAACAACCGGATGTCCCGGAACTGTTTAGACCGGCCTTACAAAAACTGGCGGGCTAAGGCGATGAGCGACTCTGATTTACCGGCGGTTACCCAGGATCCCTGGCTGAGCCTCAAACAATACACCCCGGCGCGTATCGCGTTAGGCCGGGCGGGTATAAGCCTGCCGACCCGCGCCAGCCTGGATTTTCAGTTAGCGCATGCCTTGGCCAGAGATGCGGTCACACTACCGCTGGATTTTGCAGGACTCGAACAACGCTTGAATTTACAGGGCTATCGGACGCTGAGCTTGCAAACCCGGGCGGAAAATCAGTCGGTGTATTTGCAACGTCCCGATCTCGGACGCTTGCTAAACGCGTCGGCACTGGACTGTTTGCAGCACAGCGCACCTGTTCAGACTGATGCGGTGGTCGTGGTTGCCGACGGTTTGTCGTCTACAGCCATAGAACATCATGCTGAGCCTTTCTTAAGTATATTGCTGCCCGAACTGCAAGCCATCGGGTATAGGCTGCCGCCCGTGTCTCTGGTAAAACACGGGCGTGTTGCGATTGGCGATGCTATTGCGGAACACTATGCGGCCAGATTATGCATCGTCTTGATCGGCGAAAGACCGGGTTTGAGTTCGCCCGACAGCATGGGTATTTACTTCACCTATCAGGCCAGATCAGGCATAAGTACCGATGCCGAGCGCAATTGCATTTCCAATATTCATAACAACGGACTGAGCTATCGGCAGGCCTTAAAGAAATTGCTGTTTTTAATCAAGAGTTCCGAAAAATTACAGCTGTCGGGCGTTAATTTAAAAGACGAAACCACCGACACCGCGCACTGTGAACAGCCTAATTTTTTACTGGATCGATAGGGGGACTATTGAGCCCTAAGCTTGGTAGCCATTGATCCGCCGATTTCGCCCAGCACATCAACCCACAGATGAGCCAAGCCCAAATCCTGCAACCAGTCGATTCCCCGATCTTCCTTGAGCATGGCTATCGTTGACGCGCTGCCTGCCACGACACAAAAATCGCCGACTACGCTGACCGCCGCAAGATGGCGCACCGGCCATCCCGTCTTCGGATTCAGCACATGACCGTAACGAATGCCATTGACGATAATGCAGCGCTCATAATCGCCGCTGCTGGCCAAAGCCCCTTCGTACAGTAACAAGGTATCCAGCAAGCTAGCCTTGCTGCGCGGATGCCGAATGCCTATTCGCCAGGGACTGCCGTCATTACGCGGCCCGATCACTTTAATGTCGCCGCCCAGATTAACGACGCCGTGCTTTATGTCATGCGCATAACAAAGAGCGGCAGCGCGATCTACGGCATATTCTTTTACCACGCCGCCAAAATCGATTTCCATACCCGGCACTGAAAACGCCAGCACAGGCCGTTTCCAGGACACTTTATGCCAGCCCACCTTATCTAACAAGCCGTCAATCAACGACTGCTCCGGCAACTTGCCCAGCTCGAATTTCCAGGCACGACGCAGTATGCCGGAAGTAATATCAAACAAGCCGTCACTCTGCTCGTAACAAGTTGCCGCATAATCCAGCAAGCCGGCGGTTTCTTCATCGACGCTAATGCTCCCGCCGGTAGCGGCTGCCCGATTGATTGCGGATAAAAAGCTGTCGGTTTTATAACGCGAATACAGCGCTTCTAATCGTTGCACATCCGCAATAGCCGCATCAGCCGCAAGTTTAGCCTCTGCCACGGTGCGGGCAAACAGTTGTATCTCGCACGGGCTGCCCATGGCTTTGAATTCACTGCGATAGTACTTCAGGTTGTTATTTTGCATCGGCACCTTGCGAAATTGAACGGCCCTT
>JAYTLW010000118.1:0-5283 GCA_043729025.1 Methylobacter sp. | reverse complement strand
CCAGCATGAACAATGACATAATCATTGATTCTAGCTGGATTTGCGCTTTCAGTTCTTGATCAAGAAGATGCACTCGCCAGCCTGCAAGCGTTTGACGAGTTCTCTGAGTTTCAAAATTTGATATGACAAATTTACAGAATCTACAGCCTGCAAGTCAGGCAAATCCCGCATGAAGTATCTGGATGAATACCGCGATCCGGAGACCGTTAAACAACTGGTCACCGCTATAACAGCCATCACCACACAACCGTGGCATATTATGGAAGTGTGCGGTGGTCAGACCCACAGCATCATTAAGTACGGCATCGACCAGTTACTGCCCGATGCAATCCACCTAATTCACGGCCCAGGTTGTCCGGTTTGCGTCACGCCATTGGCTTATATTGATAAAGCGCTGGCGATTGCCGCCCAACCTGATGTGATTTTCTGCTCATTTGGCGACATGCTGCGTGTGCCCGGTGGTTCGCATCTGGATTTGCTTAAACTTAAGGCTCAAGGAGCGGATATACGTATCGTCTATTCGCCAGTAGATACTGTAAAACTCGCTCAACAAAACCCCGATAAACAGGTCGTTTTTTTCGGTGTTGGTTTTGAAACAACCGCACCGACTACCGCTTTAGCGGCATATCAAGCAAAACAATTAAACTTAAAAAATTTCTCTTTACTGATTTGCCATGTTCGGGTGCCGCCTATCATGCAGGCTTTATTGAATTCACCTAACCATCAGGTACAGGGATTTCTGGGCGCGGGTCACGTCTGTGCCATTATGGGATATCGCGAATATGTGCCGATTTCCGCACATCACCGGATTCCTATCGTCATCACTGGTTTTGAACCCGTTGATATTCTGCATGGACTCTATCTATGCATCAAACAACTGGAAGAAAAACGCCACCAAGTTGAAAACCAATACAGCCGTGTAGTGAAAGAAAATGGCAATCAGCCTGCACAACAATTAATGCAGCAAGTGTTTAAAGTCGTCGATAGAAATTGGCGGGGCTTGGGCGAAATTGCTGCCAGCGGCCTGGCATTGGCAGATGAATACGAGCCTTGGAATGCTGAACAGCGTTTTGCAGTGGCAACTATAAATACGCAAGAACCCTCGGACTGCCGAAGCGGTGAGGTTTTGCAAGGCCTTATAAAACCATCTCAATGCCCTGAATTCGGCAAGCGCTGCACCCCTGAACAGCCATTAGGTGCGACGATGGTTTCAGCCGAGGGCGCTTGCGCCGCCTATTACCGCTATCGTCGTTATCAACATGCCTGACCTGGAACTTTACTGTCCGTTGCCCCTGCAATATGACCAAATTGTTATGGCGCATGGCGGCGGAGGCCGCTTGATGCAGCAATTGCTGGACAGCATCATCCAACCGATATTCAACAATCCTATCCTGAACCAAAAACATGACAGTGCGGTGTTGAACATCAATGGCACTAAGCTGGCCTTCACCACCGATTCTTATGTGGTAAAACCGCTGTTTTTTCCCGGCGGCGACATAGGGAAACTGGCGGTCTGCGGTACTTTGAACGACTTGGCGATGAGCGGGGCAAAGCCATTATATCTAAGCTGCTCGTTGATTATTGAAGAAGGTTTCGCCATTCAAGACCTGCAACGTATTGTCCAGTCCATGCAGCAATCTGCACAACAAGCTGGTGTATTGATTGTGACCGGCGACACCAAAGTGGTCGATCATGGCAGCGGCGACGGCGTTTATATCAATACCGCCGGTATCGGCAGCCTCGACGAACGTATTGACGTGTCCCCTTCCAACATTCAAGTCGGCGACAGTATTATCATTAACAGCGATATCGCACGACACGGCATCGCCATCATGCTGGAACGCGAAGGCATGGGCTTTGACCACAGCATAAGCAGTGACTGCGCCGACCTAAGCGCCTTAGTTCAGGAATTGATTCAAGCCGGTATCGACATCCACTGTATGCGCGACTTAACACGCGGCGGTTTAGCCAGCGGTTTGATAGATCTTGCCACGGCATCAAAACATCAGTTCGAAATCAAGGAAACCGGATTGCCCATTCAGCAGGATGTTCTTAGCGCTTGTGAAATTTTAGGCTTTGATCCTTTGTATATTGCTAATGAAGGTTGCTTTGCGCTATTTGTGCCAGAAGCACAAACCGAACAGGCCCTGTCCGCTTTACGCCAGCATCAACTAGGTCAACTGGCTTGTTTAATCGGCCAAGTTAAAAAGGCACACACGAAAGGATTAGTAACGCTACAAACTGCTACGGGCATAAGCCGTGTTCTGGATTTATTGAGTGGCGAACAGTTACCAAGGATATGTTGATAATGTCTTCAATAGAAATACTTCGAATGCATCTCGCATCAATGGCTGATCACTTATTATGATTTTGGCTTAACTCGTTTTGAAAGCCAATCTGTCCAGGTTGAAAAATTATCCCCTTTCGTCGCCGATAGCTGGATGACCTGAATAGCAGGATTGACCTGCCTTGCATACCGAACACAACGTGCCACATCAAAATCGACATAAGGTAATAAATCGATTTTGTTGATAATCATTAAATCGGCGGCCTGGAACATGTCCGGGTATTTGACCGGTTTATCATCGCCTTCGGTCACCGACAACACGACTACTTTATGGGCTTCTCCCAAATCGAACGAAGACGGACAGACCAGATTGCCGATATTTTCTATTGCCAACAGGCTATGATCTTTAACGCCCAAATCCGTGACCGCATGACCGATGCCGTGCGCATCCAGATGGCAGGCGCGGCCGGTATTGATTTGCAAAGCCGGTACGCCGGTGGCCCTGATTCGATCCGCATCGTGCTCGGTTTGTTGGTCGCCTTCGATAACGGCAATGGGAAAGCGGTCTTTTAACACCTTAATAGTTTCAACCAGCAGCGATGTTTTGCCTGCTCCGGGGCTTGAAACCAGATTCAGCGTAAAAATATGATGCTGTTGAAAATACGCGCGATTCTGCGCGGCGTAGGCATTGTTTTTACTGAGTAAATCTTGCTCAATTTTAATCAGCCGTTCGTTGTCGTTATGACCATGGCTTTGATGGTCATGGGTATGATCGTGATGGCTATGGTCATGCTTGAGAACAAGTTGGTGTTGTTCGAGTATGGGTTTAAACTTCGAATTGTTATCAGTTTGACCGCAACCGCATATGCCGCACATAAAAACCTCTTTAATTAAAAGCACTGATTAAGTCCTTCGACAAACTCAGGACGAACAGGATCATCTTTAGATAACAACCAAATCCTTAATTTTCATTTCTGCCCCTTGAATGATATCAGCAATTGGCTTAGCGCAATGCAAACAAGGATCGTATAAAGTTAATATTTTTACTTGCCGTTGGCATTGCTTACAAAACCCTAGTCCATCGAGTTCGGTAATAATCAGCTCGGCATTTTCCGCCAATGAATCTTTCATGACCACATCAAAACCGAAACGCAATGCTTCCGGCTCCACGCAGGAGAGCTTGCCGATTTCCAACGTTACTTGGGTAACCTGGCTAAAATTCTGGCTGAGGGCGTGTTCTTCCAGGATTTCCCGAACGTTCTCAAGCAGTGAAAGCTCATGCATGGTTTGCCAATTCCCGCCAGGTTTTTACATCCAGCGTTTGTAATAGTCGATCGGTAAACCGACACGCCCGGTATAAATGGTCTTTGGCATTTGCACTGAGTCCTTCGCCCAATTCAAACGACTCTCCACTTATACTCAAGAGAAAACATGGCGGCGGTCGTTGTTTTTTTATTTCCTGATACACATCCAAAACTGCCGATGGGCTCATAGCGTGGGTGGTGTAGCTGGCATCCCTGGTCGACGTAATTTCCTTGAAATCAAACTCCCTCGCACAAGCGACAGACGCATCGACAAACAGCACCAACTCCCTGTTTTCCAAGTCCAGCGCATGTTCAATCTGCAACTGAAAATCGGTCAGTATTTCAATGTCTTCCAGATTAACGTTGTTCTCGACATAGTCCAGCAGCAATGGCCCAAGCGCATCATCGCCACGACTGAGATTGCCATAGCCAAACAGCAAAACCGGTTTAACCATTTAGGCCCGTTCGACTTGTCCGTCGCTGTGTTTTACCAGCTTATCAATCAGCTTGCCGTCAACATCCAACAATTCAAGTTGCAACGGCATCTTGCCGACGGCATGGGTGGCGCAGGAAAGACACGGATCATAGGCACGAATCGCCACTTCCAGATTATTTAAAAGCGGCTCAGTCAATTCCCTGCCGGATAAATATTCCGCCGCCACTTGCCGCACCGATTCATTCATCGCCATGTTGTTGCTGGTTGTCGATACGATCAGATTGGCTTTGGTGACAATATCGTTTTCATCCACTTGGTAATGATGGAATAAGGTGCCGCGCGGAGCTTCGATCACGCCGATGCCTTCATAGCGCTTTTCGCCTTGCGCTACCAAATCATGCCCCATGATGTCTGGGTCGTGCAGCAGTGCCTTAATGCTTTCAGTGCAATGCAAAACTTCAATCAGCCGCGCCCAATGGGTCGCCAGTGTGCTATGCACCATTGACTCGCCACTGCGTACTTTAAATTCCACGCGAGCAGCTTCGGCTAAGGGGGTATTGATGTAGTCGCAGTTATTGACGCGCGCCAACGCCCCGACCCGATACCAGCCTTTTTCTTTGCCGAGCGATAACAGGTAAGGAAATTTCATGTACGTCCAGGAGCGGACTTCCTCATGAATCAGCGCGTTATAGTTGCAGTAATCGAAATGATCGACAATGGTTTCGCCCGTGTCGCTTTTGGCGCGGATGCCGCCATGATAAAGTTCCAGCGCACCATTCGGCTGGATTAAACCGAGGTAATTAGAACGGATGGTGGCGAAATCGTCGTAATAAGGCAAATTGGAGCAATGCACTTTCTTGATAAGCTCGACTGAACCCGCAGCCCATTCAACCATCTGGTCGATGTCTTCAAGCAGATAGCCCCGTTCGGCTTTGGTCAGCGCCTTATTCATGCCGCCCGCAATCGCGCCCGTCCCATGTATACGTTTGCCGGAAATCATGCGAATTACTTCCTGTCCGTATTTACGGAGCTTAACGCCTTGCAAGCCGATATCGGGATAGTCACCCAACACAGCAATGATAGTGCGCTTGTTGATATCGCTTTCAAAGCCGAACAGTAAATCAGGGCTGGATAAATGAAAAAAATGCAAGGCATGTGATTGCATGACCTGGCCGAAATGCAGCAGCCGTCTTAACTTGGTCGCGGTAATCGGCAGATTTTCTGGATCGATACCCACCAGTTGATCGATGGCTTTG
>JAYTLW010000117.1:0-7984 GCA_043729025.1 Methylobacter sp. | reverse complement strand
GTTTTTATACAATTCCGGTATCTGTCGGATAGCTAAAAATTAATGAAACAAGTTTGACTTTGAACAGAGTATCTACGGCTCAAACCAACACAAAACCATCCATGTAGGTTGGGCAAAGCGCGAGCGTGCCCAACAATTCCGCTACACAGACAATCTCATACAAAAGGCTTCTCCTATGTCGAAGTCCTGGTTGCCTCTACGCTGGTTGCTATCGCCCTGGTGCCTGCGATCAATGCCTTGCAAACCGGCATCCTGAGTACCGGTATACATCAAAACTTAACCGTTCAGCACTACCAGCGGCTCCAAAAAATGGAGGAACTACAAGCCGATCCCTACGCTAATCAGTTGGCCGCTGCAAAAATAGCGGCTAACAAAACCACAGCCACCTCTTATTCCGACGCAACAGGCGCAATCAATCGCCGCGTGGTCTTTATGGCTTTGTACGACGCCGATGCCGATCCGTTTATACTCATTGATCCGAATACCGATAGTGATAACGATCTCTACACCGGCAGCACGGCCAACCTGCTGTGGATTCGGGTTGAAACTGAAGGCACGGCACAAGGTATCGAAACGCTGGTGACCAAGTAGAATTCATGCACCCTAGATCAGTTTCAGGCCAAAAAGGCCTTAGCCTTTTAGAAGTATTAATTGCCCTCGCTATTGCCGGAGTTCTGATCGCGGCTATTAGCGGAGCGGTCGGCAGCGCTTTGAACGCACAACGCGGCACCCGTGTGCAAAATGATACCCTGCAGCAGGCGCGTTTTGCCATGCAGCTCATGGTCAATGCGGTCAGTAAAACCCGGTACTTAATGATTCCTTTAGGCGAAAATCCAGCGACAGCCTGGAAAGAATCGGAACGTAATGTGCTGGCCGTAACGCTGGACCCGACTCTGGATCGTAACAAAGACGGTTGGGCCGATGCCAATAACGATAAGGATTATCTGAATGTGAATAACAACGGCAGCAAAGATGCGGGCGAGCCGGAGCGGGTTGATGAAGATCTGTCTAACGATAATACCAACGATAATAAAGCCGGCATTATCGGCATTGACGATAATGGCGACGGTATTATTGATACAGGTTCTACCACTAGCAATGATGAAGATGGTATCAGTCTCGAGGATTCTGTAGGCGATTGGAATAATGATGGTGTCGCTGATGACGACCAGGACGGTTCACTGGATGAAGATGAACACCAGGATATGAATAAAGATGATAAGCCCGGTATCGCGGGTAAAGATGACGACCTGGATGGAGCAATAGACGAAGGAGGTAAAATCGACGATGATGACGAAGATGGTTTAGCAAGTGAAGACTGGCTGGATCCGGTGGTATTTTTCCTCAATGGCACCACGCTCATGGAACGTTTGCCGAATATCAACCCTATCGATGGGACTGACTATACTCAATACCCTATAGCCGAAAACGTCAGCCAGTTTCTGGTTAAACGCATCACCGGCGGTAATGGCACAACGGCGCTGGTGGATATTAGCTTAACGTTGACGCCTTCCAATGCCGACCCCGTCACTCTGAATACGCGCATAGGCATTGGCAGTGGGCTTTAATGCGACTTTAAAATGCCCTAACAAAAAACCATGTCAGCCATCAACAACAAACGCATCCAAGCCATACAAACCAGCATTCAACGCGGCTTTATTTTGCTGCCCGTCGTTCTGGCCATTACCCTCATTGCCGCAGTCGCCTATTTAATGAACTACGACGGTGCGATGAATGTGAATAGTCTGGGTAAAGAGATCGAATCTAGCGAAGCCCGGTTTGTTGCTATGGCAGGAATGAATCGCATGCTCTGGCAGGCCAATAAATCCAACTGCACGGGTTATGCCAACCTGACCAATGCCGCTTTCGGTACCAACAACTATAGTGCAACGATCACCCCGACCAGCGGCTCACCGGTCAGTATCAGCGTCACCGGCACTCATGCCAATGGCGCAAGTTACACCATTAATCGCGATCGGGTAAAAGTGTATCAACCGCCAAAAAATGTGACTCTGCAACTGGGCACAACGCCTGGCAAGGATGCCTTAATAGCCAGCGGTAAACCGACAACTAACTTTGGTAACGGAGACGGTGGCGTATTGGATGCTTTTATAGTGTTCAGACATCAACTTATCCAGTTTGATCTGTCCAGTATCCCACTGGCTGCAAACATCCTCTCGGCGCAATTGCAGCTGTACCAAAAATCCGCTGTGGGCACCACGAATATCAATCTCTATCGCGTCAAACAAAGTTGGGTAGAAGGCACAAAGTACGACAGCGGCACAGCAGACGGGGCGACCTGGAATACCTACAATGGCATCAACGCCTGGCTAACAAATGGCGGCGATTATGATGCAGCTCCGATTGCCGGCACTTCTGTAACCGATGGCAGCAACGTTGCACGCAGTTGGGAGATTGCATCACTGGTTCAAGACTGGGTGACCGGCAAATATCCCAATAACGGCATGCTGCTCAAAGCGGCAGGAGGTGTGACTGTCACTTTTGCTTCTAAAGAAGATACAACTGCCGCGAACCGTCCCAAGCTCACCCTCAGCTATGCCTGCGAATGCGGCCAGAGTTGCGTTGTTAATCCCCCAATCACAACAACACTAAACCCTGTCGCCGATGCCTTTATCGATAACCAGAGTGCTAGTAAAAACTTTGGCGCTTCGACTTCGCTGATAATCACTTTCGTTGCTACGACTGACGAAAAACGCATCATGCTAAGATTTGACACCAGTGGCATTCCCAATGGTTCACTGATTCAAAGCGCCAAGCTGCGGCTCAATGTCGCAAGCCGGACTAATTCATCGAGCAATCCTAAAACCATCTCTGCCTACGCACTCACCCAGTCCTGGGTACATGGCACCAAAACCGGATCCGGTAGTCCAGACGGGGCAACCTGGAATACACGGGATGGTTCGACCGCCTGGACGACCGTTGGAGGCACCTACCGCACACCGAGCGTGGCTATGGCGGTTGTTGATAGTAGCGGCATATCGCCGCCGCCGGGAAGTTTCAGTACCGGTTGGCTGTATTGGGATTTGAAGCCGCTCACGCAGGAATGGGTTGACGGGGTTACTGTCAACAACGGCGTGATGCTGATCACTACCATCAAGGATGAACAGTCGTTTGATAGCAAAGAAAAAGGCGGGAGCACTATTCCGCAGCTGGTCATAACCTATACTGCGCCGTAGCCTTGTCGGCTGGGTTGGGGTATGAAAACCAACAAATCGACGCAACTTCCGGGTTTGCGCTTACGCTTTAAGGCAGGTTTTGTGCTCTGCGCGAAATGGCGAAGGCAAAGTGGCAGTAGGTTGGGCAAAGGCGCGATAGCGACGTGCCCAACATGGGCGCACGGCTTGTTGGGCACGCTGTCGCTTTGCCCAACCTACGGCTATCTTCGAGATGACAAGGGGGCGAGATCACAAGGGCGTCGGGACGACAAAGGCGTTGAAATGCCCGATTATTCAGGGCTTACTTATCTATCTCGCCTTAGCATTTCCGCTGGCTAGTCTATACTTTATCGAAAGCAATAAAATCAGGGAATCATCATTATCAACGCCATGAATTTCAACTTAGAAAACCTGAAAAAATTCTGGTCTATTACCGGGTTTAGTGATCAGGATATAACGGTGTTTGCCCAGCAGCGTCTGGTTGGCGAGATACAGCAGGGGCTTAAAGTCATGAGTACGCTGTTAATTCTTTTGGTGCTGGGGATGATGTTGTTTTTTAAACAAATGAGTCTGATCAATACTTATAGTTTAAATTATTTTTGGGTGATGGCTTTGGCGGCGCATATTAATATTTCTGCGCGCCTGAGTTACGAAATTAAAACCCTGCACGCGTTGGGCATGACCTTGCTGGTTATCAGCGCTACGGCTTATGTTTTTATTGCTCATCAGGCAGGCGGATTCAGCCCGTTATTGCTGGTTAATATTGTCCTTTTGTTTATGATTGTTCCGATGATCCCCTGGGGTTTACGGGAAGCTGGCACAGTGATTCTGGCCATCTATCTGTTGTTGACCTTATCGACAATCAGCGTCACCGGTCGCTTTGATGCCGAAAACCTTCGGATATTACAGTTTTTTCTGCTGGCTGCCGGACTGACCAGTTTGTTACTGGTGATTCGTTCGACGCTGATACGCAAAAACGAGTTGTCTTCGCATTTTGAATTGCAACAAGCCCACGCTGATCTATTTACTTTATCTCATCTTGACCCGCTAACGGAGGCATGGAACCGGCGCTATACTGAAACCGCTCTGCAACGTTTGATTGCTGATTTTAAAAAAAAGCAGTAATTTTTTTCATTTTGTTATTTGCGATTTAGATGATTTTAAGAGCTTGAATGATACCTTTGGCCATGAATTTGGCGACCGTGTGTTAATACTATTTAGCCAAACCATTCTAAAAACCGTGGGCCATAACGGCTATTTAATCCGAATTGGCGGTGATGAGTTTATCCTGTTGCTGGTGCATGACGCACTGCAGCCGCTTATGGTGGAACTTGAAACAAGCATTCGCCAGCAGGTTAATCAGGAGCAAGCGAATGCTGTGTTTGGCATGAGCTGGGGCTTGGTTACCTTGCCTTTACAGCCGGTCTCTGACTTGGAAGGCGTTTATCAGAAGGCTGATAAGGCTTTATATGTACACAAGCAAGCGAATCGGAAACTCACCAGAAGAAAAGCCGACGCATGAAGCTAAAGAAAGCCTTATCCGGTTCTTCTTTAACATCGGGCCTTAGCCAGATAAAACATTGCTTTAAAGCCGACTATATCATCGGCTTTGATCTGGGCCGGGAAAAATTGAATATGGTGCAGGTTGGTTTTCGTTCCGGCCAACCCTTTATTCATGCCGCGGCTTCGGATTATCACAATACCGACCTTGATGAACTATTGGCAAACCCGGACTCTTTAAAGAAACTCGTTAAAAATGTTTTGAAAAGCCGTAAATTCAATGGCCGCAGAGTAGTCTCATCTTTACCGTCCCATTTCTTGAGAATTTTGTTTCTTAATTATCAACACGGCAAGAATGAAAGTGATGCAGAGTCATTATTGTCAGCACTGAAAAAACGAGTTAACAACGACCTGAGTGATTATGTGATTGATTACTTGCCAATTAAACCGGATGCTATCGAGCGGAATGACTGTATGGCTCTGGTAGCAATGGCTAAACAGGACATTGTCGAGCAATATCTTGATTTGTTAACGGACTGCGGTTTGGAGGTTGTTGCCTTGGAAATTGGGCCGGTTGCCATCAGGCGCCTTATCAATGCAATGGCTGTAACTGAACAGCCACAAAAAGTATTGACTGTTAACTTTGGCACTAATAGAAGTTATCTGACGGTCATCTGGAATAATGAGCTGTTGTTTGACCGGAAAATTGATTTTGGCATAGATACTATCATTGCTGTGGTTGCCAGGGCATTTGATATTCCGGTTAAAACGGCTCTGGAGATTTTGCATAAATATGGTTTGGCTGAAGTAAAACCGCCTGCATACTCTGAAGAGAATAGCCTTGTTGAAATCGACAATGACGATGATAGCAGCATCAAAAATGCGATTTATGACATTTTAAATCCTTCCTTTGTTAATCTGGCTGCCGAAATCAGGGATATCATGGTGTATATCGCATCGGAAACACGCGGTGGTGCAGTTGAACAAATATATCTAATGGGCAGTCTGGCACGTTTATCCGGTATTGATTATGTTATCGATAAGCTGATTTCTATCCCCGTTAAAACTATCAATCCTTTTTACGGCATTGACGTCGATGCTGTATCCAGCACGCTATGTGATCTAGGTTCTGTTGCCGGGGTGGCGGTAGCAACGGGCCTGGCATTGCGGGTTCAATACTGATGCGGCTAATAACTTTATACCTGTTTCTGGAGATAACAGAACATGCATGAATTAGATTTAATTCCTGCAAGCTATAAGGAGCGGCTTAAAATTAAACGCTGGTGCCACCAATTCGGGTTTGTTTTCGCTAGTGTGCTGGTGATCGTAGTCGGTTTAAGGTTTGCCATTATTAACAAAGCAATGGCTCTGAACACTGAAATAGAAATCCGGCAAAAAGATAAGCAGTCTAGTATCGAGCAACAACAAAAATACAATGTGCTGGTAGCTGAAGAAGTTAAGCTGAAAAAAGAACTGGAAATTCTTAACGGCTTACGCGGAGGACCTTCTGCTAAACAGATTTTGTTGGCGGTTGATCGGGTTATGCCGGATGACGTTTGGTTTACCCAATGGTCATTTAACAGGGCCGGTGAAATAACCCCAGTGCAACCTGCTACGGTACAAACGGGTTACTTTATTATTATTCCGCAACAAGCCAACGGCTCCCCAAATCAGCAAGCATGGAAGCTGAATACCCATATGGAAATCAGCGGCCAGGCGCTGAACCATTCCAGCCTATCCGGTTTTATCAGAAATCTGATCAATCAGCCGGAAATTGAAGACGTCAAAGTGATTAATACCAGTTTACGCAGCTATACCAGCAGCCAGGTTGTTGATTTTAATCTTATTGTGATTATTAATAACCAATTTAAGGATGATCATGTATAGCACTCTGCAAAAACAGGTTAAGCCGCAGATACTGGCAATTTTGTTAGTGTCATCAATTCTTTTAACGATCACAACCGGCTATCTGTATGTGTTGAAACGGCCTGTTCAAGACTTTCGTCAGGCTCAGCAAACGCTGGAATTACTGGAAACTGAGATGCAAACCGGCGTCCCCTTGGATAGCCAGGTTGAATTATTTCAACAGCAGGTTGCGCAACTGCATCAACAACTGCATGGCAACAGCCAGAAGTTACCCCTTAATCAGATGATCGCTTTTGTGATGGGCCAAATGGACAGTATTGCCGCGTCCCATGAGGTCAAGTTGATCAGCGTAGAGCCTGGGAGTATTGAAAAAATATTCATATTTCAGGGTCTGCCTTTTCATGTGGTCGTCACCGGTAATTATTTCAGTTTATTTGATTGGCTCGATCAAGTTGAGCGTGATTTAGGCCCGATTGTTATCAAGGAATTTGAGCTAACGTCGGAACCGAACTCTGCCATGAGGCGTTTTACCCTCACTTTGGTTTCTTATCAGTTTGCAGAAGCTTTATGAGCAAAAGTTCTTTCTGTCTGCTCGCCTGCTTATGTTCTTTCTCCGTAGTAGGCGGGGAATATCCTCAAGCAATGCGGGTGCAGCATGATCCATTTCAAAGACCCGTCATCCCGCAACCAGAGCCGGAAGTCTCAAAACCATCAGCGCAACAGGCTTGGGCACCCAAACTGACAGCGACATTACGTGCAGGGCGGAATTCTATGGCCAATGTGAATGGAAATATTATCAAACTGGGCGAAACCATCGATGGCTATAGACTGATTGAAGTAGATGAACGGTCGGCGGTATTCGTCAAAAACAAGCAACGCACACATTTAACGATTGATGATAAAACGAATGAGTAAAATGAAATTATTGAATCTGAAAGGCTTACTATTTGCCACGATGTGCTTGGCTTGCCTTGTACTCCATGCACCTCTGTGCAATGCGAAAAATCCAAATGATTCCAGAACTGATCTTATTTCTATTTCATTAAAAGAAACCAATATTACCGAGCTGTTTGAAATGCTATCGCGGCAGAATAATGTCAATATCCTCCTGGCTAAAGGCGTTGAAGGTGCCATCTCCGTTAATCTTTACGATATCAGTGTTGATGAAGCGATCTACGCCATAGCAGAAGCTGCCGGGTATACCGTAGAACGCTTAAAAAAAGGTTATCTGATTTCCACCCGCGAAACAGCGGGTAAGACCATTGCCGAAGGCTTTAAAGACGTTCGTACGTATAAGGTGCAGTATTCCAATGTTCAAACAGTGGCCGTTATCTTAAAAAACTGTAACTATTCAGCGTAGCAGTCCGCCGCCGTTCTCCCTCTGGAGACTCACAGAATAAATTCAGGTAGCTTGCCGTCAAACAGCAAGGTCAAAGCTTCGC
>JAYTLW010000116.1:0-4020 GCA_043729025.1 Methylobacter sp. | reverse complement strand
CAAGGTCTTACCATTCGTTTTAGAGAACAATAAATCGTTGGGTTACACTACGCTCGGTAATTGCTCCTGCATCCATGCAGCCGTAACCCAACCACCTACAAACTTACAATAACCTAACCAAGGCCACAACCATGAGCGACCACATATCTAACAATGCCATCATTTACGCCACGCTGGCTTTAAACAGCGAAGTCGCCCTGCAACACGAATATCTGGACTCTGACGATGTTCCCGATGACGAGCGCGAAAACGAAGAAGAAATCCTGGCAGACCTTGAACAAGCCTTCATGGAATTTGTGGATCTTTATAAAAACCGCTGCAAATCCGACAAACAATTGCCCGGCATAGACGAATTGCTGAATAGCCAATTGTAAAAAACATGCATACGCTCTACGGCATAAAGAACTGCGACACCGTCAAAAAAGCGCGTAACTGGCTGGATCAAAACGGCATCGCCTATCGGTTCCATGATTTTCGTACCGACGGCTTAACGCCCGAATTGCTACAGCATTTTGCCGATCATATAGACTGGAATAAACTGCTAAATCGAAGCAGCTCCAGTTGGCGGCAGCTCGGAACCAAGCAACAAAGCGATCTGACTTTAGACTCAGCCATGCAACTGATGCTGGCCACCCCTACCCTGATTAAACGGCCTATTTTAGAGTCCGGCGATAAGCTAATCCTTGGATTTACCGCCAAGGATGGTGGGTATGCCGCGAACTTTGTAGGGGGCGACTTCGTCTAAAACCGCCTACTTTTGGTAGTCGCCCAAGGCGGATGAATTCGCCCCTACAGCTTGATGCTATACCGCAAACTTATCGATAACTGCCCCACCGAATAATTATGAGCGACACACTGGAACTGCTTAAAGACCTGATCAGCCGTGAATCGGTAACCCCAAAAGACGCGGGTTGCCAGGATGTGCTGGCGGCGCGTTTAACAAAACTGGGCTTCAAAGAAGAACGCCTGAACTTTGAAGACACCCAAAACATCTGGCTGAGACGCGGCGGCGCCAAACCGCTGCTTACCTTCCTCGGTCATACCGACGTAGTGCCTACCGGCCCCCTGGATGCCTGGGTTTCGCCGCCTTTTGAGCCAACGATACGCAACGGCAAACTCTATGGCCGGGGCGCTGCCGATATGAAAGGCGGCATCGCCTGTTTTATCACCGCCCTCGAGCGTTTTATCGTCAAACACCCGGATCATCATGGCTCTATCGCGGTGCTGATGACCAGCGACGAAGAAGGCATCGCCACCAACGGCGTGGTTAAAGTCGTCGAAGTACTGGAACAGCGCAACGAGAAAATAGACTGGTGTCTGGTTGGCGAGCCCTCCAGCGACAAGAAAATCGGCGATGTGATTCGCGTCGGGAGGCGCGGTTCTTTATGCGCCCAATTGACTGTGGCAGGCATTCAAGGCCACGTCGCCTACCCCGAGCTTGCCGACAATCCGATCCACAGCTTCGCCCCGGCCTTAAAAGCGCTGACCGATGAAGTCTGGGATCACGGCAATGAATTTTTCCCGGCGACCAGCTTGCAGGTTTCCAATATCAATGCCGGAACCGGCGCGGAAAACATCATCCCCGGCTGTTTAAACCTACAGTTCAACCTGCGTTTTTGCACCGAACTGGACGTGGACACCATCAAGCAACGTACCCGCGCCCTATTGGACAACTATGCTTTTAACTATGAATTGCACTGGCGCTTGTCCGGCAATCCTTTTTTGACCGGCTCCGGCGAGTTAATCGACGCCGCTCATGCCGCAATCAAAACCGTGACCGGCTTTGAGACGCTCGATGACACCGGCGGCGGCACCTCGGACGGACGCTTTATCGCCCCGACCGGCGCGCAGGTTATCGAACTTGGGCCCTTGAATGAAAGCATCCATAAAATCAACGAGCATGTCGGTATAGACGATCTGGAAATCTTATCCCGGATTTATGAACAGATGCTGGTTAATTTGCTGGTGTAGAATGAAATGGTGCTATTTTAAAAGGGGTCGCGGTGCGTACCCTACAGGCGTTTATTAAACGGGAGTATTAACATGCAGGAAATTTTAATTGGCGGACAAAATGGCGTTCAAGTGATTATGGATGCCGCCATGGCTAATCGTCACGGCATGATTTCAGGGGCAACCGGTACCGGTAAGACCATTACCCTGCAAATTCTGGCGGAAGGTTTTTCAAAAATCGGCGTTCCCGTTTTTCTAGCCGATATTAAAGGCGACCTGTCCGGCATTACTCTGCCCGGTCAGCCGCATGAGAAGATTTCCGAACGCATTCAACAGATTGGCATAACTGATTTTCAGCATCGCGGCAATCCGGCGGTGTTCTGGGACATTTTTGCCAAGACCGGCCATCCGGTGCGCACCACTATTTCAGACATGGGGCCCTTGCTGCTAGGCAATCTGCTGGAATTAAACGACACCCAAACGGGCGTTCTTTACAGTTGCTTTAAAATTGCCGATGACAATGGCCTGTTATTGCTGGACTTAAAAGATTTACGCGCCATGCTGCGCTGGATGGGCGATGAATCTAAAGAATTGCAGGCGGAATACGGCAATATTTCTGCTGCGAGTATTGGCGCCATCCAGCGGCAATTATTGGTGCTCGAAGAACAGGGCGCCGAACACTTTTTTGGCGAACCGGCCTTACAACTGGAAGATTTGTGCAAGACCGATTTCTCGGGCAATGGCGTCATCAGCATTCTCGATGCCACCGAACTGACGACAAAATCGCCGCGTTTATATGCCACCTTTTTACTCTGGCTGCTCTCCGATTTATACGAGACCTTAGCGGAAGTGGGCGACGCGGATCGCCCCAAGCTGGTGTTGTTTTTCGATGAAGCGCATCTGCTGTTCGATCAGGCGCCCAAAGTATTGGTGGATAAAATCGAACAAATCGTCAGATTGATTCGTTCCAAAGGGGTAGGCGTATATTTTATCAGCCAAAGTCCGCTGGATATACCTGAAGATATTCTGGGACAACTGGGTCTTAAAATTCAACATGCTTTAAGAGCTTACACACCGAAAGATCAACAAGTCGTCAAAAGTGTCGCGGCGACTTTCCGCAGTAATCCAAACATAGATACCGAAGCCGCGATTCAGGAATTAAAGACCGGCGAAGCGCTGGTGTCAGTGCTGCATAAAGACGGCAGTCCGGCGCCGGTTGAACGCATTTTTATCCGTCCGCCCGAATCACAACTGGGCCCGGTAACGGTGCAGCAACGAGAAGAAATAATGCAACGATCGCCCTTTAGCGGCCGGTATGGACAGGCCGTTGACCGCGAATCCGCTTATGAAATGCTCAAGCTTAAGACCGAAAAGCGGGCTGAGATAGCGGCCGAACAACGGCCAGTTGCTCAGTCAAAAGCGCCAGCCCCGGCCAGAACCAGTAACCGGCAAAGCGCCGGCGAAGCCTTGCTTACCAGTGCCGCGCGTGCCGTAGGCAGCACGGTGGGTCGGCAGATTATTCGCGGCATTATGGGCTCGTTACTGGGCGGTCGCCGGTAATGACGGTTAACGATCGGTCGGCTTGACGGATTCATAAGTCGGGTTACGACTGCAAGGACAGATATGTGCTCCTGCCATATCGGCATTCACCCCATTCATGTGGATTATGGAGGAGGTACGACTCCAAGGATGGAGGAGGTAGAGCAACGCATGGAGCGGTTGGCGAGAGCAACTGCCGAGCGCAGCCTAACCTTTTGGCTTCGGAAGATCCAGCTTCCCGTATCGCGAAGCTGGTGCTTCGCCTTAAAGCCACCCAATCTGGAGTTTGGGCGGCAGAAAACCAGTACGAATCAAATCTATGATAAAAAAAGTAACTCGCCACCAATGGATTTCAGTAGCTGCTTATTACCAGGCTGAAGCCAGGAATTTTGCACCCGGAAGAGCGCTGGATGATTGGCTGGCAGCCGAAAATGACTATATAAAAATGCAAATTAGCTATTTTCTATCGAAGACAGATGAAGATGGCGTCATGACCACCGTAGGTCTGCAACAGCTGGCAAAAATAGTTGG
>JAYTLW010000115.1:0-3046 GCA_043729025.1 Methylobacter sp. | reverse complement strand
CATAATTGGTATTAAATTTTACTTAAATAAGGTTTTTTATGTGAAGCTGAACTAGCCGGTTTCGTCGATCTAGGCGTAGTCGAGCCATGACGCCAACTTGCTGACAGCGGGTTAGTGAGTCAAGCTATCCGGTGTCAGTTGACGGCACAGCGATGCGGTTGCTGCCTGCATAGCTATTTTCCGGTATAATTCGCAGCATTTTTAACTCAAGGTATAGGCGTTATGTCGGAAATCAATAAAGTGGTGTTGGCTTATTCTGGAGGTCTGGATACCTCCGTTATTCTTAAGTGGTTGCAGGATGTTTATGCCTGTGAAGTCGTGACTTTTACCGCCGATTTGGGGCAGGGCGAAGAAGTGGAGCCGGCGCGAGCTAAAGCGCAAGCGATGGGCATTAAGGATATTTACATCGAAGACTTGCGTGAAGAGTTTGCCCGCGATTATGTGTTTCCAATGTTCCGCGCCAATACCGTTTATGAGGGCGAGTATCTGCTGGGTACCTCGATTGCCCGCCCTTTAATCGCCAAGCGGCTGATTGAGATCGCCAATGAAACCGGCGCGAACGCCATTTCTCACGGCGCAACCGGCAAGGGTAACGACCAGGTGCGTTTTGAGCTGGGCGCTTACGCCTTGCGTCCCGATATTCATGTTATTGCGCCCTGGCGGGAATGGGATTTAACCTCCCGTCAAACCTTGCTGGCTTATGCCGAAAAACATAATATTCCGGTAGAAATGAAAAAAGGCAAAACCTCGCCGTATTCGATGGATGCCAATTTACTGCATATTTCTTATGAGGGCCGGATTCTGGAAGATCCTTGGGCGGAACCTGAAGAGGACATGTGGCGCTGGACGGTTTCGCCTGAATCCGCGCCTGATCAAGCGACTTATATCGAGCTGACTTACCTTCATGGCGATATTATTGCGATTGATGATGCGCCTTGTACGCCTGCGACAGTTTTGGAGCAATTAAACAAGGTGGCTGGCGCTAACGGTATCGGTCGCCTGGACATCGTGGAAAATCGCTATGTCGGCATGAAATCGCGCGGCTGTTATGAAACTCCGGCCGGCACGGTGATGCTCAAAGCGCATCGTGCGATTGAATCGTTAACCCTGGATAGGGAAGTGGCGCATTTAAAGGATGAACTGATGCCGCGCTATGCGTCTTTAATCTACAACGGTTACTGGTGGAGTCCTGAGCGAGTCATGATGCAAACCATGATCGATGCGTCTCAGGCGAATGTTAACGGCAAAGTCAGGCTTAAGCTTTACAAGGGCAATGTCGTCGTGGTCGGGCGCGCTTCCGATACTGACAGCCTGTTTGATGAAAGTATTGCGACCTTTGAGGACGATGGCGGCGCGTATAATCAAAAAGACGCTGAAGGTTTTATTAAGTTAAATGCGCTAAGAATGAGAATAGCCGCTGCCAAGCGCTTAAGGTAACTCGCAATAAATAAAATACCCGGAGTATATTTCGTGGGAGCGACGCCTACGTCGCGACTTGAGTTTTTAGTCGCGTAGGCGTCGCTCCCACAACTGACTTTCATAGTGTGTGCGTTGGGTTATGGCTAGCGCCTAACCCAACCTACGGTACTGAATAATCGATTGATGCCACCAGTAAATAGCATTACATCCTCTGGAAAATACTGTCGCCCCAAGGTTTTTATGTCGGTGTTCTCAGGTAAACGATAACAGCGAATATCGTCCTCAGCTGGATGAATAAGCTGGCTGATAGACTCCATTAGGCGTAATAAAGCCTTGCGTTTTATGACTACGGTAAAAACCGAATATTGCACTGGCAAACCCTGTTTTTTCAGCGTTCGATGTACCCGCGACAAACGCCGGGGATTGGCAATGTCGTAGGCAATCAGATACAAACCGCTTTGACTGTCTGCCATTAGCTAACGGCCAGCAAAAACTGATGCAACTTGTTGACCGTGCTTCTGAATAACAAATAAAGCCGATCCGCGCGTTGCTGATAGAGCACCGCCATCGCGGCAAGCGCCGTGGAAGTGTCTGGTTCATCGGCTGCCAACAAGGCTGGATAAAAATCCCACACCAACAGCTTACTTAAGTCTAAAGCCAAATCCAGATTGCTGGATAACAACGCCTCATCATCACTGCAAAACCCGCACTCCGAGAGCAGGTTTAACAACTCACTGTGTAATAAACCTTGCAGCAGATTGGCTCGGTTCTGCCCCTCGTCGGATAAACTCAGTGACAGCCTTTGTCGCAACTCATTTATGGACACCTCCCGCCACTCCACAAGATCCATGCGCCGGGCAAAACTGCGCGCCGCCAGCTTTTGCATCGACAAATACCAGTTTTCATAACGCTCCATGCCATCTGCTCGCGCCAGCAAATCCACCAAGCGTTGCGTGAGTGATTGCCTTTCACCGCCCCGGCCTAGCCATCGAGCACGCACCTCGCCGTTTTTCTGCAAAAAAAGCACATTGATACCGGTATCGGCACAAGCTAACAACGCAGACATCGACCACTCCACCACACCCTTGCATACCACGCGGGAAATGCGCGACAACGGAAACAACTGATCTGCCTTGCCCGGCGCCATCACCCGCAATGCCGGCTCATCCACCACCACCCGGCAACCGGGCGAACCATCAATATACAAAGGCCGCATCAATACACCTCGCCCTGTTAAAAATATATCTGTGGGAGCGACGCCCACGTCGCGACTAGCAAAAAAACAGCGCTAATTTTTAGTCGCGACGAAGGCGTCGCTCCCACCAACTGCCAAACAGCGTTTGGCCAACGCATAACCATAACGCCGCAGCAAACGCCTAGCGGAACCGGCCTGGGATTCGTAAAAACCATAAAAACATTGCCGACCGGCTTTATTCATCTGGCAGCGACCGTTGTCATCACTAAAATGCTCGACCCTTAATTGCCGTTCCCGGAACAGCTGCCACACCCAACGATCCATCAACGGCCGCAAGGGCTCCATCAAATCGCATGCCAGCGACTCACGGCCAAAACTTAAATCATGATAAAAGCCCAGCATCGCATCCAAACCCACGGTATGACAGGCACG
>JAYTLW010000114.1:0-5838 GCA_043729025.1 Methylobacter sp. | reverse complement strand
ATACCAATCCCAATAAGTTCACATGCTATCCCTTCTCCAGCGGGAGAAGGTTAGGTTGAGGGGATTCAAACAACAACTTATTGGGATTGGTATTACACTAAATTATTGCTTATTTTTTACCGCCCAGCAGCGATTTTAAATCGGCAAAGGGGTTGTGAGTGGCAACCGGCGCAGTGGATTTTCCTGCTTTTGCGCCGTCAAAGCGGGTTTCTTCGTATCTTGAATGCTCATTATCATGACAATAGAGGCACAATAACTCCCAATTTCTGCCGTCGGACGGATTATCGTCGTGGTTATGGTTTTTATGGTGCACAGTCAATTCGGTCAGGCTTTTGTGATCAAATTCGCGGGCGCAACGACCGCACACCCAAGGATATAATTTAAGGGCTTGGCCGCGATAAGACTGCTCCCTGAGTTCCTGGTTACGCCGCGCATCGGTTACGATTTGATCCAGCTTATGTTTATCGGCTTGAGTTTTTTTGATGGTCATAACTATACCTGCGGGTAGCAAATGTAATGCGGCTTTAAGTTGAAGCAAATTTTAACAGAAAAAACAGTCAATGGCAGCCGTCTACTGAAAGTGGCTGAGCAGGCTTGGTAAAAATACTAAGTCATCTCGGCTTAAAGAATTTATACTAAAAAAGTAATTAATAAACCTAAGGTGTGCTGTGGACAAACGAACATTTACAAATCGACTGGTCGTCCTCGATACCGAAACGACCGGATTAAATCCGCAGGAAGGACACAGGATCATTGAGATCGGCTGCGTGGAACTGGTTAACCGCCGCTTAACGGGCAAGCGTTTTCATGCCTATATCAATCCAGAGCGGATTATCGATAGCGGCGCTATTGAGGTTCACGGCATTACCAATCAGTTCTTGGAGGACAAGCCTGTATTTACGGGCATCGTTCAGGACTTTATTGCGTTTATCCAGGACTCCGAGTTAGTCATACATAATGCGCCGTTTGATGTCGGCTTTATAAACTATGAATTTTCACGGTTGAATAATCAGAGCGGAACGGTTGCAGATTACAGCAAAGTTTTTGACACCTTAAGCTACGCCAGAAAAAAACACCCGGGACAGCGCAATAGCCTGGATGCCTTGTGTAAACGTTACGGAATCGATAACAGCCACAGAGAGCTGCATGGCGCGTTGCTGGATGCCGAAATTCTGGCTGATGTATTTTTATTAATGACGGGCGGACAGTCTTCGTTGCTGGATGAAGGGCAGGGCACGGCTGAGGGGGCGGTGGTAAATAGCGAGGTTAAATATTTAGCGGCGGATCGTCCCGCCTTAAATGTCATACGCTGCACCGAAGAGGAATTAGTGGCGCACCAACAGCGCCTGGAGGCTATTGAACAAGCCGGTGGCCTTTGCATTTGGAACCAGTAAGACTGTGGGCGCGAATTTATTCACGTAGGTTAAAAAGCGCGAATAAATTCGCGCCCACAGTATTGTAGCTTATTCGTCCGCTTTCGGCTTTGCCCTCCTGGATGTCGAACCTACTCTTTTTTTGCTTTTATCCACTTTTTTAGCGTCATCGTCGTCTTTTGCCGCTTTTTTAGCGCTTTCATTCATTTTGGAAATATTGAGCTGCTGACCGGCCACCCTGACTTTTTTCAATTCCTCAAACAACTCTTTCGGTATGCCTGCCGGCAACTCAACGGTGCTGTAATCGTCCTGGATTCTGATACGGGCGATATGGTCGCCGTCAATCCCTGTTTCATTGGCGATGGCGCCTACGATGTTGCCGGGTTTTACGCCATGATTGTGGCCGACTTCAATTCTGTAGGTTTCCATTTCAATATCCGCCCCGCCGCCGAATGCGCGTTTGGGTTTGCGGTCTTTTTGCGGCCGCTCAGGTCTATCGGTTCTGGCGGATCTATCATCCCGAGATGGCCTGTCGTCTCTGCTGTCTTTGGGTCTTTTAGGCAGATTTTGCATTAACAGCGGCGTGTCGCCCTGAACCAGCTTTGCCAGTGCGGAGGCTATTTCCAGCGCAGTTACATTATGCTCATGTTGATATTGTTCTATCAGTTGGCTGAAAAAGCTCAGCTCTTCGGCGGCCAGGGTATCGCTGATATTCTGTTTGAAACGGGCGATGCGTTTATTGTTAATCACCTCGGTTGAGGGCAGGCCCATTTCTTCAACTTTTTGCTTGGTCGCTTTTTCGATATTGGCCAACAGGTTTCTTTCTCTGGGGGCGATAAACAAAATGGCGTCGCCGGTGCGTCCTGCGCGACCGGTTCTGCCGATGCGATGCACATAGGATTCGGTATCGTATGGAATGTCATAGTTGACCACGTGAGTGATGCGGTCTACATCCAGTCCGCGTGCGGCAACATCGGTTGCTATCAAGATGTCCAGTTTGCCGTTTTTCAGGTGGGCAATCGCCCGTTCCCTCAGCGCTTGAGACATATCGCCGTTAATCGCGGCGGCGGAATAACCGCGCGCTTCCAGTTTTTCCGCCAGCTCAACCGTTGCGGTTTTGGTTCTGACGAAGATAATCATGCCATCGAAGGTTTCGGCTTCCAAGATACGGGTCAGCGCGTCCAGCTTGTGTACGCCGCTGACCAGCCAATAGCGTTGGCGGATAAACTCTGCCGATGCGCTGGTGACTTTAATGGTGACATGTTCAGGTTCATGCAGGTATTGCTGAGCAATTTTACGAATAACCGTAGGCATGGTCGCTGAGAACAGCGCAATTTGTCTTTTTTCAGGAGTTTGTTCCAGTATCCATTCCACATCATCGATAAAGCCCATGCGCAGCATTTCGTCGGCTTCATCGAGCACCAGAAAGCTAAGGCCCTTCAGGTTTAGCGTGCCTTTGCGCATGTGATCCATCACCCGGCCCGGTGTGCCGACCACCACATGTGCGCCGCGTTTTAACTGGCGCAGCTGAGTGCTGTAGTCTTGTCCACCGTAGATCGGCAGCACATGAAAGCCTTTCAAATGTGAGGCATAGCGTTGAAACGCTTCCGCCACCTGTATGGCCAGTTCGCGCGTTGGCGCCAGCACCAGAACTTGCGGGTCTTTTTTGTTGAGATCGATGCGCGACAGTATGGGTAGTGCAAAAGCGGCGGTTTTGCCGGTTCCCGTTTGCGCTTGCCCCAGAACGTCTTTGCCTTTCAGTAGCAGAGGGATGGTTTGTGCTTGGATGGGCGAAGGTGTTTCATAACCGACATCATTCAGTGCTCTTAGCACCGGTTCAATCAGAGCTAAATCACTAAAAGAGGGTAATGTTGAAACATCATTGGACATGGATTTACCTGTTGGAAGCTAGAAGGCGCCAAAGCGCGGGGAAATTTTGTGTTTGTTTATCAGCACATTGTAACGCACTATATAAATATTTGCAGAAAAATAAACGCCACAGATCCACAGATTAAATTTAGGCGATACGCGCTAAAAACTTGTTCACTCTCGGCACGACGAGGTAACAAGCCAAAAGCATTAATCTGCGAATCTGTGGCGACTTTAAGTCCAGCTGAGTGTTGCCGTAAAATTATATAGAGTTGGCTGTCCGTCTAGTGCTTTGTAGGGTTGATAAATCCGCCCCTACAAAGCTATTTGCTTGTTATAA
Source organism: Methylobacter sp. (assembly GCA_043729025.1). GTDB lineage: Bacteria > Pseudomonadota > Gammaproteobacteria > Methylococcales > Methylomonadaceae > Methylobacter_A. Next base: position 2,256 of record JAYTLW010000114.1, on the reverse strand, counting down.
TGACGCGAAATTTATAACAGCAATAATTCTGATCGAGAGATTTCATGATTCAAGGTAGTATCGTAGCCTTAGTAACGCCGATGGATGAACGCGGTGCGGTGGATAAGGACAGCTTAAAAAAGTTAGTGGAATTTCATATCGCCGAGGGCACGGATGCCTTGGTCGCCGTCGGTACCACCGGCGAGTCGGCGACGCTGGATGAGGATGAACACTGCGCGCTGATCAAGTGGGTTGTCGATTATGTCGGGGGCAGAATACCGGTGATAGCCGGAACCGGCGCAAACTCGACCACCGAAGCAATCACCCTGACCCGGTTAGCCAAGGAAGTCGGCGCCGATGCCTGTCTGATCGTGACCCCGTATTATAATAAGCCGACTCAGGAAGGCTTGTATTTGCATTATCTAGCCATAGCCGATGCCGTCGATATTCCCCAGATTTTGTACAATGTGCCCGGGCGCACTGCTTGCGACATGTTGCCGGAAACCGTGGGTCGTCTGTCTCATATCAAAAACATCGTCGGCGTTAAAGAGGCGACCGGCGATCTGTCCAGAGTGAACAAAATCCGCGATTTGGCGGGTGACAATTTTGCCATCTATAGCGGCGACGATGCGACCAGCCGCGAGTTTTGCCTGCTGGGCGGCAACGGCAGCATTACCGTAACGGGTAATATCGCGCCGAAATTGGTGCATGACATGATTATGGCGGCGCTATCGGGTGACGGTGCAAGTGCTTTAGCCATCGACCGAAAATTAGCCGCATTACATAAGCACCTGTTCATTCAGTCTAACCCGATTCCTGTTAAATGGGCGGTCGCCGAGATGGGTTTGATGGCTAAGGGCATACGTTTACCGTTAACCTGGTTGACCGAAGATTGCTTCGATGCAGTGCGTGACGCCATGCGTCAGGCCGATGTCGTTTTATGAAAACTACTGTTATCAGAGCGCTGATTTTCATAGCCGTATTGGGCCAAATATCGGCCTGCAGCTACGTGAAGACTTTGTTTCCGGACAAAGAAAAGGACTATCAGTTCACCACTGAAATCCCGCACTTGGTCTTGCCGCCCGATCTTGTCGGTGATTCGATCGCACCCATTCCTACCGCCACCGTTTCCCAAGCAGGCGATGTGTCGCCCGCTGAAAAAGCCGATGTTGCGCCAGTCGAAACAGCGCCGACTGTAGACCTGAAATTGGTGCAGATTGAACTGGTGGATGCAGAACAGGGCGCCAAGCATTTGCGTATCGGCGCCCCATCGGCAATAGCCTGGCGCATGGTCGGCAAGGCATTAAGCCGAAAATCCATTGAGGTGGCCAATCGTAACCAGGACGAAGGCTTGTTTCATGTCCAGTATGATCCTAACAAGCAGCAGGTGGAAGACGGCTCTTTTTGGGATGAGGTGGTGTTTGCTGTCACCGGGTTTGAAGTCACTGAGCGCGAATACGTGCTCAAATTGCTGGAAAGCAACTCGATAGAAAACAACCGACAGACCGACGTAATTGTCATGGACAAAGAACAAAAACCGGTGACTGACGCGTCCGGTTTGAGTTTGTTGACACTATTGCACGACACTATCAAAGCTGATTTGGCTAAGTGATTTATTGGGGTGAAAGGTGAAAGGTGCAAGGTTAAAGGTTAAGAAAACCGATACATGTATCCCGCGCCTTGAACCTTGTACCTTATTACCTTGTACCTTTTTTTATCCATGCTAAAAATCCCTGGAACTTCCGCGCTTTCCGACTTTCGAATCAACAAACTGCTGGCCGAACTACAGGCTATAGAACCCGCCATCAAGGCTATATCGGCGCGGTTTATTCACTTTGTGGATAATAGTAATAGATTGAATGATAGCCAAGCGGCGATTTTGAAGCAGTTGTTGTCTTATGGTTCCACGCTATCAAGCGCCGAATTTCATGAAATACCTCACTATACGTCTCCCTTTGAGGGAGTTGATGGCATTCCAGATTCAGTTCCGGTAAATTTATCTGAGCAGCGTTTGTTGGTTGTGCCACGCTTAGGCACGATTTCGCCGTGGAGCAGCAAGGCGACCGAGATCGCCCAGCGCTGTGGGTTATCGGAGGTCAAACGGATCGAGCGGGGTATCGAGTACACGCTGGGCGTCAATCAGCCGTTATCCGCATCGGTAAAAGCATTGTTGCATGACCGTATGACCCAAACTGTTTTAGATGGCAATATTGAGCCGGACTTGTTTGATGGAGGTCAGCCCAAGCCCTTATTGACTGTCGATATTATAGGACAGGG
>JAYTLW010000113.1:0-16710 GCA_043729025.1 Methylobacter sp. | reverse complement strand
GGCGCTTCGTCCACTATCAAGATATTGATAAAAAAATCGGAAAGTGCGACAGGGTCGTCGCCGTTTCAGGTTCTGAAATGGCAGCGCAACGACACCAACGAGGGTTCTTTATTTGCCGATGAACAAGATGAATTACTAGTGAGACAGTATGCCGAGCCTGAATTCAGCCATTAATCTGGATATTAAAAAGTTTTTCCGCTGGTGGCTGCGGGAACTTGAATTTGTGGTGCCCGAAAAAATCAGGCAGCTGGTGAGCGAGACGCCTGGGTTTATTGTCGTTCGTCCTGAAGGCAGTCAGTTAGCGTTGACTTACGTGCATAACGCCAGGGACGGTGTGCAAGCCGCAAACCGGTCGGGAGCTATCGTGACCGAGCCGCTGGCAATACTGGAACGCAACGCTGCGGGTATAGCGCTCTATAAAGCCTTGCGGGCCAAAGATGAAAGACTGGCTAAAGCGGATTTAATCGTTCGGCTTACAGCGGAACAAGCGATACAAAGAGAGCTGTCTTTGCCGGACGCCGTAAAAGAAAACCTGTCCCAGGTTGTGGCCTATGAACTTGACCGTTATACGCCGTTTAAGGCTGAACAGGTTTACTTTGCGGTGAAGCCCTTGCAGGGTGAGCATGAGCCTGGGCAAATCAGGGTCATGCTGGTGTTAACGCCCAGAGAAACGCTGGATGCGCTGTATGAAGACATCCAGGCCATGGGCATGTCGCCGTTATTCGTGGATTATGAAGCGACGCCCAATGATCTTGAACAACGCTATGACGGTTATAATTTATTACCCGAACGGCTCAGGGAAAAAACCGCAAATACACCGCGTCTGATTTATACGGCGCTGATTGCGGCGGTTTTTTTACTGCTGGGTGCGATGCTGGTGATGCCGGTCTGGTTTGAATATCTGACGGTCAATACCTTGCAGGAAAAAATCGACGCCATAGAAAAAGATGCCAAGGAAGTTAAGGCCTTGCAGCTGGAGATTGATGCGATGATCGATGAAACCCGGCTACTGATAGCGGAGAAAAATGCGGCGCCGGCGGTCGTAGATATGCTTAATACTTTGAGCGGCTTAATGAAAGACGATACCTGGCTGGCTTATTTGCAATATTCGGACGGGCATCTGCAAATACAGGGCGAGTCGCCTGCCGCTTCAGCATTGATCGGCGTTCTGGAAGATTCGGCATTGTTTGCCAATGCCCGGTTTGTCTCGCCGGTTACCCAAGATAAACTCAGCAAGCAGGAACGGTTCCAGATTACCGTTGACGTGACCTCCGCTGGTGTGCCTAAAGCTGCGCAGTCGATACCGGGAGACGCAGGTGAACAGTAAGAAAATGCAGCGCTGGCTGGCAGTCGCTTTGCTGGTTGTAGCGATCCTTATAGTCGGTCTGGTGGTGATAATGCCGGTAGTTAACAAAGGCCTGGAACTGCACGAGGCCAAAAATAATCTGGTGTTCAGGTTGCAGCAATATGAGCGGATTCTGGCCAGAAAAGAAGCCGTCATTGCCAGCATGAGCGCCATTAAAGAACAGTATCAAGAACGTGGGCTTTTGAACAGGCAGGTTACCGGCGCTTTGGCATCCGCCGAGGTGCAGGAGTTTATTAAACAAGCGATAGTCGAGGCAGGCGGGCAATTGAGCAGTACCCAGGCGCTACCGGTTAGCACCAAAAATGAGTTTAGCCGGATTACCGTCAGCGTCAGGATGACGGGTAATAGCGAAGTGTTGCGGAAGGTGCTGTATCAGATAGAAACATCAACGCCGCTGATTATCATCAACCAGATCGATATACGGCCGATGCGCGGCATAAGAAGCCGGGCAACGCGCCAGATTGAGTCGAGTAACGAATTGAATATCAATTTTCAGGCGGTTAGTTTTATGAGAAAGCAGCCCGAATGAACAGTAAGCTGATAAAATTGTTAATATCAGCTTGCACCGGCTTGGCTTTGATTATAGCCGGGCAGTGGCTGTACTCAAGCTACATGCAACACCGTTTGCTGCTATCAATAAGCACTGGACAACTGGAGGGCTATAAAGCCGATGAGCTGCCTGTCATAGAGCTGACCGAGCAGCCGGAAGAAAGTTATGCCGATCTGGTAGCCAGGCCGTTATTTATTAAAGGCAGGAAACCGGTAGATGAGCCTCGTCCCGAGGCGGAACTTGCTGCGGCGGCCAAAACCGAAAATTTTGATTGGCAGCTAACCGGGATTTACGGTACACAAAAAAACGTATCGGCATTATTCAGCCGGAATAAATCCAAGGTTGCTAAAGACAATCATCGAAAAATAACCGTAGGCGATGAACTTGACGGCTGGAAACTGACCGAAATAAGCAAGGATAAGGTGATGCTCAAATTGGGCAGTGACGAAAAGGAGTTGCCGCTTAGAAAACTAAAATTAAAAGCATTGCCACAGCGGGTCAATAACAAAGCGCCGACTCCGGTTGAGCCGGGAGCTGTTCCTGAGCCGGCGCCGGACACGATTGAAGAAGCCCCTGAAGAAGCCCCTGAAGAAACACCTGATGAAACCATTGTTGATGATACTATTGAAGAGACACCCGAGGCTAACCAATGACTAAGGTCAAAAAAATAACCACAGCTTGCTGTTTGGTAGTCGTAGGTTTAACGCTGTCAAGTTGCGAGTTGCTCGGCCCCAAGCTGGCTGCCAAATTACCGTTGACGCCGGTTAAAGCCGAGCAGGCCGATGTGCTTGTAAAACCGCAATACAAAGCGCCTGAAAAACCCAAGGCTAAGCCTGAATTATTTCCCGGTACCAACCGCTTTGTACCGGAAACGGCGCCGCAGCATAGAAAAACCCAGGGCAGCGGCGAAGGCTCGTACAGTCTTAATTTTGATGAAGCCGATTTGGGCGAAGTCGCCAAGGTAATCTTAAGCGACATACTCGGGCAAAACTATGTGCTCAGTCCCAAAGTGGCGGGCAAGGTTACCTTGCAAACTACCGATCCTTTAAGCAAAGACGAGCTCATTCCGACGCTTGAAATGTTGCTGCGCATGAACAATGCGGTGCTGATCAAGGATGCCAGTATTTACCACATCGAACCAGCCAGCGAAGCCTTGTACAGCTCCAATTTTGCAACTCCCGGTATAGCGGCTAGGGCGGGCTACCAAGTCAGGGTGATTCCGATCAGAAACGTCGCCGTACAAGATCTGGTCGAGGTGATCAAGCCGCTGGTGCAGGAAAAGACCATATTGAACGTTGATGGCGCGCGCAATGCTCTGGTGGTTTCGGGAACGCCCGATGAAATAGCGCGGGTCATGGACATGATCAGCACCTTTGACATCGATGTATTGAAGGGGCGCTCTTTTGCGCTGTTTCCGCTGACTCAGGTAGACCCCGACACTATTATTAAAGAACTGGAAGAAGTTTTTATTAATAAAGGCAAGGGTGATGAGAATGAATTTTTCCGTTTTATTCCTATCGATCGCATGAACGCTGTCCTGGCCATCACCCACCAGGCCGGATACTTGCGCGATATTGAAAGCTGGATTACTCGCCTGGATCGCGCCAATACGGCCACCGGTGGCGGCGTCAATGTTTACAAGGTGCAGCATATGGATGCTGTGGAACTGGCCGACACCTTAAACAATATCTTTGGCAGTGGGGGAGGAACCAGCAGTGCCGCAAAACTCGCGCCCGGGAAAAAGTCTATACAGGTCAGCAACAAACAAAAAACCGATAAAACCGATACGGCCAAATCGGCTAAAAAAACCGGCTCAACCGGATCAACCGGCAGCAGCACAGCTACCGGCGACACCAAAGTCGCCAATGTGGGTGAGGTTAAAATCATTGCCGATGAAGCTAATAACTCGGTGGTGATTGTGGCAACCGCACAGGAATACGGTGTGATTTTGCCGATCATCAAACAGCTGGATGTGATGCCGTTGCAGGTGTTGATTGATGCGACGATAGCCGAGGTGACCTTGACTGATAACTTGATTTACGGCATTCAGTGGTTCCTTAAAGAAGGCAACACCAAGATTGGCAGCGGCTCAGCAGGCGCGAAACTTCTCGATGCGGCACTTTCGGGCGCCGCAGCCTCTGCAACAGGCGGACTGAGTTTGCTGCAAGACTCGGGTGCCATTAAGGCCTTATTAAGCGCCGAAGCCACCGATGGTAATGTCAATGTGATTTCTTCACCTTCGTTGATGGTGTTGAACAATCAGGAGGCCAACATCCAGGTCGGCGACGAAGTGCCGATCAGAACCTCCCAATCATCCGCCATTCCCACAACAAGTGACCCTATAAATGTCAATAATCTTTTGCAAACCAGCTCCATACAACAGCGTAAAACCGGTGTGAAATTAACGGTAAAGCCCCGGGTAAACGCCAATGGTTTGGTGATTATGGATATCGAGCAAAGTGTTGAGAACGTTAAAGAAGAAGGTAGTGGTAGCAGGATTGACTCGCCTACCATAGCAACTCGGGAAATCACCAGCTCCGTTGCCGTGCAAAGCGGCGAAACTATTGTTCTGGGCGGCCTGATTAAGGATGACGACACCTATAATAAATCGGGCATTCCTTTTTTGCATGAGTTGCCGGTGATCGGGCCGTTGTTTGGAGGCACCACTAAAAAAAGGACAAAAACTGAATTAGTGGTGTTGATTACACCGCGCGTGGTCGGCACCCGTCAGGATGCCCGGCTGATTACCGATGAATTTAAACGCAAATTAACCGGAATTTATCAGGAAGCCCCGGTTTATATCGACAAAACCACGATAAACCAATAAACATTCCATCCGGTTCCCGATGGTTTTGGGAACCGGATGTCAGCCTGTTAAAGCGTAGTGACTTGGTCGCCCTTGCCGATCAACACCACATCCGCAGGTCGTAGCGCAAAAATGCCGACCGTGACTACGCCGGTAATATTGTTGATGATTTGTTCCAGCTTGGACGGTTCGATAATATCCAGATTATGCACATCGAGTATCACATTGTGGTTATCAGTGATGAAGTTTTCCCGCCACTCCGGCAGCCCGCCTAATTTAACCAGCTCTCTGGCGACATAACTTCTGGCCATCGGAATGACTTCAACCGGCAAAGGAAATTTTCCCAGCACATCGACGCATTTGGTTTCGTCGGCGATACAGACGAATTTCCTGCTGGCAGCGGCGATAATTTTTTCGCGGGTCAACGCGCCGCCACCGCCTTTAATCAATTGTTTGCGCGGATTGACTTCGTCGGCGCCGTCCACATACACATCCAGCGTACCTACCGAATTCAAGTCGAATACCGGTATGCCTACTTTCTTTAAGCGCTCGGTAGTCATGACCGAGCTGGATACCGCACCCTCAATATCGGCCCTGAAATCGGCCAAATAATCGATAAAGTGGTTCACGGTAGAGCCCGTGCCTACGCCGATAATGGCGACATCCTTAATATAATGCAACGCGGCCTGAGCCACTTTTTGTTTCAATTCATCTTGAGTCATGAAGCTATCCTGATTTTAGTTATAGGTAAAGGCTTCCCGTTTAGGGGGAAATTGCTAAGGCTTAACCGTTCCGCCCCTGCTTTTAGTTAGTAACCAGGGCAAGTAAAGGGTGTGTGATAATACCTCAGTACAGTAGGGTGGGCAAATAGCCGTATCGTTTCCCGCCATTTCCCATTAAATTGAGGGCGGGCAGAAAAGCGTCGGCCACCACACTAATCAAAGCCTCCATGTTCATCCTGCACAGCTCCAATAAAACCGAAAACCTCGTTGCTCATCTGTGCGCAGTCATCGAAAACTCGCCGCTGGCCTCGCCTTTTGCGAAAGAGGTGTTTTTGATTCAAAGTCAGGGCATGGAGCGCTGGTTATCGCAGCAATTGGCCAGTGAATTCAAAGTCTGGGGCAATTACGAATTTTTATTTCCCGGCAAGTTTTTCAGCTCCTTGGCGCAAAAAATCGACAGCCGCTTAAGCGATGCGGTTTTTGAACGTAATGTGATGCTTTGGCGGATTGAGGCATTGCTACGTAGGCTCGACGGCGATGCATTTTTACCGTTAACGCACTATTTATTCGGCGAAAATAGTGCGTTAAAACGCTATCAGTTAGCCCAGCAGTTGGCGCAGATTTTCGATCAGTACCAGATGATGCGGCCGGACATGTTGGCGGCGTGGCAAAAAGGCCAGTTGTTGTATCAAACAACAACCGAACGCTGGCAGCAGGCGCTGTGGCTGCAAATAACCGCCCAGACCGGCAACAAGCATCGGGGCTCGCTATGGCTGGAAGTGATCGCCAAATTGAATGCCGGAAAGCCAGGCGAGTACAGCCCGCAACTGCCGGAGCGGATTTCGGTATTCGGGCTCAACACCATGCCGCCGTTATTCCTAAGTTATTTAGCAGGCCTGTCGAAGCATTGCCAGCTGCACCTTTATTTGCTCAATCCTGCGCAAGACTTTTGGGCCGATCTGGCCAGCAAAAGACAGCGAACAGACGATGAAAGCTTTACCGGGCATCCATTATTGTCAACATTAGGCCAGCAGGGCCGGGAGTTTCAGGAGATGTTGCTGGATCAGGCTCAGTTCGATTTCGAACCGGAAAGTTTTGAGCCCAGCGAGGCGCGCACTAACCTGCAACAGTTACAAAACGCTATTTTAACTAACTGCTACGATGGGCAGGCCCTGCAAAAAGACGGTTCCATCAGCATTCATGCTTGTCATTCCCGAATGCGCGAGGTTGAAGTGTTAAAAAATCAGTTGCTGCACGCGCTGGAATCCGATCTGACCTTGGAGCTGCGCGATATTGTGGTGATGGCGCCGGACATCCAGGTGTATGAGCCGTTTATTGCCGCCGTTTTTGACGATATTCAACATGCCATCGCCGATCGCAGCTTGCGTCTTAGCAACCATGCGCTGGATGCCTTCATTCGTTTTTTAGAGCTAAGCCAGAGCCGTTTCGGCTGGCAGACGGTGCTTGATTTGCTGGAGCAGCCGGTGGTTTATCCGGGTTTCGGTTTGTCCGCGAGCGATCTGGAACTGGTCAAGCACTGGGTTCAGGATACTCATGTGCGCTGGGGTCGGTCGGCGCAACACAAGCAGGAACTGGGTCTGCCCTACTTAAGTGAAAATACCTGGCAGGCGATGCTGGACAGGTTGCTGATGGGTTATGCGGTAGGCAGCGATGACGATTTTGTTAGTAATGTGTTGCCTTACCAGGATATTGAAGGCTCCACGGCGCTGACCTTGGGCGGCTTGTGCGATTTTATGCAGCTGTTGTTTAAAGCGAGCAAAGATCTAAAGCAGGCGAAACCCTTAAAAAGCTGGAGCGCTCAGCTTTATTATTACGCCGACCAGCTATTGGCGGCTGCAGAACCGGTCGAACGCCAGCAGCTTAACGAACTGTTGGCTGAATTGTCCGCCGAGCTGGCCGCAGTCCATCATGATGACGTGGAGCTGCAAGTGATTATCAGCTGGCTGGAAGGCATGGTTAGCGAACGCAAATCGGCCAACGGTTTTTTGCGCGGACAGCTGACCTTTTGTTCGATGTTGCCGATGCGTTCCATTCCTTTCAAGGTGATTGCGCTGCTGGGCATGAACGACGGCGAGTTTCCCAAAATCGACCGCAATCCCACTTTTGATTTATTGGCGCAACACTTTCGTAAAGGCGACCGTTCGCGCCGCAGCGACGACCGTTATCAATTTCTGGAAATCCTGCTGTCTGCCAGACAGCAGTTGATTATGACTTATATTGGCCAGTCGATCAGCCATAACGAGGCCATCCCGCCATCGGTGGTGATCAGCGAATTGCTGGAGGTTTTGAACTGCGGCGACTTGATCACCCGGCATCCCATGCAGTCGTTCAGTCGACGCTATTTTGACGGCTCGGAAGATGTATTCAGTTTTTCTAAGGCCGATTGCGAAACCGCAGGCGCATTGGCCGACAGGGGCGATCGGTCGATCACCGCTACGGATTTGTGGTGGCAAGGGACTATCCCTGAGCGCACTGATGATGCCGAAGTGATCGAACTGAGCGATGTGTTCAATTTTTTTCGGCATCCGCAACGCTATTTTTTACAGCGGCAAATGGATCTGCGCTATAGCCGCATAGAAGCCGATGCCGAAGAGCGCGAGCCGTTTAGCGTGGATAAGCTTGAAAGTTATGCGATTTATCATGAATGGATACACGAGGCGTTGAACGGCAAGTCTGCGTCGGTAAAAAAACTGCAAGCGCAGGGCCGGTGGTTAGCGGGCGTGCCGGGCGAGCTTGAGTTCGACTTACAACAGCGGGCGATCAACAGCTTTGTCGAACGAATAAAGGCCAAAAATCTAGGCACACCCTTAGACGATTTGCCGATAGATATAACTATAGATTGCGGCTTTTGTCCCCCTCTCCCTGTGGGAGAGGGAATTCAAAAAAGCGCAAAATCTTACCGCCTGGTCGGAAAACTCGGCAACCGTTATGAAAACGGCAGCCTGTTTTATCGCTACGCCGACCTTAAGGGTAAGGATTTTATCTCTGCCCTGTTGCATCACCTCATGATTAATCAGGTTCAGCAACAGAATACGATTTTACTTAGTACCGATGAAGACTTGGTGTTGTTGCCAGAGCATTGTCAGCCTAGGCTGTTGGGGACATTGATAGAAATATACCGGCTGGGCCGGCAACAGCCCGATGCGTTTTTTGCGGAAGCGGCTTTGGCGTATATCAAACAGGCCTACAAGCTAAAAGTCAGCAACCGGGCCTCAAAGTCGGCGCTGGATGCCGCAATAGAGCAATTGTCCAGAGCGGCGCTTCAGTCCTACGAGCCGGAACTCAGGCGGCTTTACGGCAATGTAGAAGATTGGGCATTGGTGCTGGATGAAACCTTTGAGCAGCAATGCCGAACTCTTTTGCAGCCGCTCTGGGATGAGCTGCATTAATTGTTTGTGTGGGAGCGACGCCCACGTCGCGACTAGCATGCGATCAACAGTTATTGTGAGTTAATTTACTTAACGCTCAGCCTTTAGGCCTTTTGTTGTAAAAAAGAGAATCAGTAACCTGCTGATTTTTTAATTGGAAAGTACAACAAGGCCGGATAGTCGGTTTTATTTTCGTAAATTTGCAACGATGCGTCTCTGTTTGTTGCGTTGTCATAAAACTGTAACAAAACTGTCATTAAGCTGTCATTTTACTTTCATATTCTTGCACAAACTTTTTTGATAATAACCAAGAGCAAAATATGAAAATATCAAGACTTACCTTGGCAATCGCCGCCGTTTTAGGTGCAAGCGCTTCAGCTGGGGCTTTGGCCATGGATCTTTATGTCGATACCAAAACCAAACAGATTTATGCGGAACCCGGACGCGGCCGGGAGCGGATGGGTTCTTTCGAAAGAGTCGAAGATAAAGCCGCGGCAAAGCCTGCGGACGCCGCCGAGATAGCCGCAGTGCGCGAAGATTTGGTATTAAAGACCAACGAGATCAAGGCGCTGCAAGAGCACATGACCGAAGCTGAACAAGTGAAGGTCAAAATGGACAAAAAAGGCTTGCAAGTTGAATCGGCGGATAAAAATTTCAAGTTTAAATTGGGCGGACGTATTCATGCTGATTCGTCCTTCAGCAGCGGCGATGATTATCTTGATGGTGGCGATCATGTCGAAGCCAATGACGGTACCGAAATACGCCGCGCGCGGATGAGGTTTGAAGGCGTTTTCTTCAAAGATTGGTTATTTAGAACCGAAGCCGATTTCGCCGATGACAACACCCGGGTGAAGGATGCGTTCATCCAATATACCGGATTGGATTTCATGAACGTTACCGTGGGTCAACAAAAACAAAACTTCAGTCGCGAGTTGCAGGAAAGTTCGAACGACATGATGTTTACCGAGCGTTCGTTGATGAATATCCTGAATGCGCCAACGGTTGACCGGGCAATCGGTCTTAATTTTGAATCTTCCGGGAAAAACTGGGTGGCAAAGGGCGGTATTTATGGCGATTCGATTACGCCAGCCAGAAAAGATACAGATCCTGAGATAGATAATGCCGGAGACGAAGGCTGGGGTATTTCATCCCGGTTAGTTTACAATCCCATCATCGAGAAAACCAAGTTGATTCATTTGGGTGTCGCTGGTAATTACCGGACACCGGACGATACTGGCGATACAGCAAAGGCTAACCAACTTCGATATCAATATGAAACTACCAACATGTCAAATCTTGAGCTGGTAGACGCCAGGGTTGCAGACGTTGACAACATCAAAATGCTGGGCCTTGAAGCAGCCGGTTTGTACGGGCCTTTCTCGGTCGGCGCGGAATATACGCGTAGCTGGATAGATAGGAAGCAGAAAGGCACTACCCTTGATACTCCCAGTTTTAAAGGCGATCACAATCTGGAATTGGATGGCTGGTATGCAGAGGCGGCTTGGAGTATTACCGGCGAATCGCGCGGGTATAAAAATGGTAACTTTGGATACCTGGAGCCTGCCAAACCCTTCAACCTGAAAAACGGCGGTTGGGGCGCATGGGAATTGGCGACTCGTTACTCGGCGGCTGACCTTAACGACGGCAGTTTTAAAGGTGGCGAATTGTCAAACATGACCGTTGCTTTAAATTGGTATATCAACAGTAATTTCCGCCTTCTGGCAAACTACACCCGCTTACTGGATATTGAAAACTCACCATTAAAGACCTCAACGGGAGCTAAACTTACCGGTGATAACGCCAGTTTGGATACCTACATGTTGCGCGCTCAAGTGGCGTACTAAGTATCTGAAATCATAATTTAAGGATCAAAGCCGTACTGGATAAGCCAGCGCGGCTTTTTTTATGGGTAAAAATTCGTATATCATGTGCGGTTTACGAAGCTTATTAAAGCTTCAGTAAGACATTTCTTATAACTGCATATAAGGCTGACATTGAAAACTTGCAATATTATCAAACTGGTTCCCATGCTTTTTTTGGGTGCTTGCGCATTGGCGCCTACCGACCCCAGTAGTCATTGGAGTATTGAGCCGGTCAGTCTCTATGATTCGGGTTATGTTGAAGGCACGGAAATCGTCAGTGTGCAGCAATCCACCTTGCGGGCGGTGCTCAGCAATTTTGCAACCGGCGAAATTGATGTGCTGGATGCCAGCCAGCCTCAGCACTTGCAGAGAAAAGCGCGTTTCACATTGACCTTAAGCAAGGGTGAAGAGCTGACCTCGGTTGCGTTTCATCCTACACTGGATGTGTTTGCGGCAGTTATCGATGCCGCTAACCGCCCCGGCAGGCTGGAGATTCGTTCGGCATCAACGGGTATATTGATGGATCGTGTCGTCGTTGGCTTTGGGCCTGATGCGGTGGTTTTTTCCGAAGACGGAAATCTTGCTCTGATCGCCAATGAAGGGGAGGATTTTTTGTTTGAGCCGTCAAGCAAGCAGTTTTTCACCCCGGAAGGCAGTATTTCTATTGTTCGCTTGAGTAAATCCGGGCATATTGTGAGCCACAAAAACCTGGAGCTGGCTAACGCGATTAATTATGAAGGCTTTGTGATCAGTAAAGGCGGCCGGTTTATGGAAAGGGAAATCGACTGGAATGGCGACGGCATCATCAGCAAGACCATGGATTTTGACGGCAACGGCAAGATTGAAAAGAAAAAAATCATGCTAGGTCATTTTGAAGGACAGGATGTAAGCGGCATGGAAACCAAAGGCGAGCAGAAAATACTGATCCCGATAAAAACCCATTCCCCAGCCTTATTGGAGCCGGAATATATAGCTATTTCTCCTGATGCAAAAAAAGCCTATGTAAGCTTGCAGGAAGACGATGCGGTAGCAGTTGTCGATTTAATCAGCGAGCAGGTCATCAGTTATTACGGACTGGGAGCGACCCAGCATAAAACCGATGCCCGCTATGACGGCTGGGTGAAGTTCGATCAATCGATGACGGGGCTGCGTGAACCTGACGGGATAACCACGGTAGCCAACGGCCGTTATTTCGTTACGGCCGATGAAGGCGATACCGACTCGGATGCTTCTACACCAGCGGACGGCCAGCCGACCAGCGGAGGGCGTTCGGTCAGCGTTTTTGATGCGGCGACAGGAGTCTTGCTTGGCGATACCGGCAACCAGCTTGATGAGATTGCCTACGCAAATCAAGTCTACCCGGAGCGGCGCAGCAACCGAAAAGGCTCGGAACCGGAAATGCTGGTTGCTCTGGATCTGGACGGCGTGCCTTATGTCGCCGTCGGCATGGAAAGAGCGGGTTCGGTTGCATTGATTTCCTTGGCCGACCCCTTTCACCCTAAAGTAGTCGCTCTGGGCAAGATTGGCGGCGACGAAAACAAGTCGCCCGAAGGGATCGCCCATTTTGTGGTGGATGGCGAGCATTATTTGCTTACGGCCAATGAAATGAGCGGAACTGTGGAGTGTTTTAAAATCGTTCGGCAAGGCGGGTAGGATACGATTAAAAGGTGCGGTCATGATTGTGGGGGCGACTTTAGTCGCCCAGACAGCACACAATCCGTAGCTTAAGCGGCGACTAAAGTCGCCCCCACATCAGCAATTACTTTCAATTGAATGGATTTATATTGAACCTCAACTTTTCCGTCCAACCCACTAATATCAGCTCCCTGATGCTGTTTGGCTTGAGCCTTAGCAATTATGGGCTGATGTATTGGGCGAATATTTTTCTGGCTAGGCATCTGGCTATCGACGCTTTCGATGATTACAGCGTGGCGGTTTCCATGGTCACTTTGTTATCGACTCTGGCAACATTGGGACTGGAAAAATACGCCCTGCGTCTGATCGCCCTGTATATCGAACGCGAAAATTGGCCGCGTCTGCGCGGATTCTGGTTGTTTTCGTTGCGGACTATCGTCCTGTTCAGTGTATTGCTGCTGGGTGTGCTCGGTTTGGGCTTGGAAAGCTTTTTGTCCTTCCAAAATGCCGATTTTCACATTGCGATTGTGATATATGCAGGTTTTCTGCCGGTGATTGCACTTTGTCTGTTTTTGACTGAAGTCATTACCGTCTACGGTATGCAAATCATGGCTTTGGTTTTGTATCGTCTTTTTCTGCCTGCGGTGTTTTTGCTGCTGATTATTAGATTAGATGATTTTAAGCTTGAGGTGACGGCTGTTTCTGCGGTGCTGTGTTTCGGCGCGGCTTGGTGTTTGACGCTGATATTGATGCTAATCACGGTGCAAGCCGCCAGTCCAAGAGCGCTCAGGCAGGCAAAACCCGACTCGAAGGGGCGGCTCTGGTGGCTGAAAAGATCGCTGTCCTTGTTGATCAGCAGTGTCATGATGACCTTGCTCACCAGCGCGGGGATTATCATCCTGGAAATATTGCACCCCTCAGAAGCGGTGGTCGGCACTTATGCTGTTGCCATGCAAACAGCGGGCTTAATTTCGCTGATCGGCACTTCGACCAATCGTTATTATCTGCCGATGTTAGTGGTTTTGTTGGAGCGCCACGACCAACTTGCCATCAAGGCTTTACTCGGTAAACGCATGCAATTGATCGCCTGTTTTATCGCCGTTTTTCTGGGCATTATCGGCGTTTTTGGACAAGAAATACTGGGCATGTTTGGTTCCGATTTTTCTCAGGGTTATCGGGCTTTATTGATCAGCGCGACCGGGGCAACGTTTAGCACGCTGTTTTCTGATTCACCGTACTATCTGCAATTTATGGGGCGAAATCGTCTAGTCGTTAGTTTAATGTCGCTGGCTGCGCTTAGCATGA
Source organism: Methylobacter sp. (assembly GCA_043729025.1). Taxonomy (GTDB): domain Bacteria; phylum Pseudomonadota; class Gammaproteobacteria; order Methylococcales; family Methylomonadaceae; genus Methylobacter_A. The sequence goes on along the minus strand of JAYTLW010000113.1, from coordinate 3,075 downwards.
TAGCCTTGAGTTTTATCCTGGGTTCCCGCTACGGCTCAACCGGCGTTGCTCTGGCTTACGCCGTGCCGACCATACTGTTATTTTCCAGCTTGAAATGGCTGGCCAATCGGCACATGTGCAAGCTGTTTGGACTGGCACCCAATCTCCAGATTGGGTGCCTTGACGGCGAAGCTCCAGCTTTGCGAAACAGGACGCTAGAGTCTTTCGACAAAGCCCAGGACAGGCTTCCAAAACCGGATTCCCAAACTTAAGCTTGGAAATTAGCATAACTATTCGGCAGATCGAAATCTAAAACCGGTGCGCAGGGTTAATTAAAAACAGTCTTCGGTATGCGCCGCCAACGCGTTATACCAATCCCAATAAGTTGTTGTTTGAATCCCCTCAACCTAACCTTCTCCCGCTGGAGAAGGGATAGCATGTGAACTTATTGGGATTGTTATTATTACAACAAGCCATGCTCTGCAAAGGAATAGGGTTGCCCGTCACCGATAATAAAATGATCCAGCACCCGTATATCAAATAAGGCTAAGGCCTGCTTGAGTTTCTCGGTGATGTGTTTATCGGCCTGACTGGGTTCAGAAACACCGGACGGGTGGTTATGGGCAAAAATGACTGCTGCGGCATTATGGCGCAGCGCCTGCTTGACGACTTCCCGGGGATAAACGCTGGCGCCATCAATGGTGCCCCTGAATAATTCATCCAGCTGGATGACCCGGTGTTGGTTATCCAGGAATAAACAGGCGAATACTTCGTAGCTGTAGCCGCGTAGTTGTGCGCTGAGATAAGATCGGGTGATTTCCGGACTGGTTAGCGCATCGCCGCGTTGCAACGCTTCTTTAAAATGGCGTCTGGCCATTTCCAGTACGGCCTGGAGCTGGGCGTAACTTGCCTCGCCCAAGCCTTTACCCCCGCAAAAGCGTTGCTGGTCGGCGCCTAATAAGGCATTCAGGGAGCCAAAATCGGTTAACAGCTCACGCGCCAAGTCCACCGCCGATTTGCCCGGGGATCCGGTGCGCAGAAAAATTGCCAGCAATTCCGCGTCGGTTAAGGCGGCAGAACCACGGCGTAGCAGTTTTTCTCTGGGCCTGTCTTCTGCCGCCCAATCCTTAATGGACATAAACCTCTCCTTATCTGTTTGAAATTAGTAACAATACAGCATAATTTAATGGGGGGCGGCTTTAGTTGCTTCTACACAAAGCGATTGGGTCTAATCCCCGCTATTTGGTCAGATATACCGAATAGTTGCTGAAATTAAAGCATAGAAGAATTTCTTTATAGTTGCCATAATACCGGCATTATTCACGATTCCGGGCATTATTATCAACAAGCATATTCTATTGGCCGTCAGCGGCGGTATTGCTGCGTACAAGGCGGCTGAACTGGTCAGGCTGCTGAAAAAACAGGGCGCAACAGTGCGCGTGGTGATGACCCACTCGGCCATGCAGTTTGTCAGTCCGCTCACCTTTCAGGCCTTATCCGGCAATCCTGTGCATAGCGAGTTACTGGATGCGGCCGAGGAAAACGCGATGGGGCATATCAGCCTGGCGCGTTGGGCCGATGCCTTGATTATCGCTCCGGCAACGGCCAATACCCTTGCAAAATGCAGCCACGGTTTGGCCGACGACTTATTATCAACGCTCTATCTGGCGGCAAGCTGTCCTGTGTATGTCGCCCCGGCCATGAACCAAGCCATGTGGCATAAGCCGGTTACTCAGGACAATATTCGGCAACTCAAAAGCCACGGCGTTATCGTGATCGGCCCCGAACCAGGAGATCAGGCTTGCGGCGAAACCGGCTTCGGACGAATGACCGAACCTGCGGAAATTTGCAGACGTTTACTGGAGGAAGCCGCAACACAGTGCTTAAGCGGGCTTAAAGTTTTAATCAGCGCCGGGCCCACCCGCGAACCCATAGATCCGGTGCGCTACATCAGCAATCGCAGTTCCGGGAAAATGGGTTATGCGCTGGCCGATGCTGCATTAAAAGCAGGCGCCAAAGTCACGCTGGTCAGCGGCCCGGTTATGCTGTCGGCCCCTGTCAATGCGGATTTGATCGGCGTCGAAACGGCGGCGCAAATGTACAGGGAAGTTATGGCGCTCGCCGCAGACCATGATATTTACATCGGCGCGGCGGCAGTTGCCGATTACAGCCCAGTGACTCACGAAACCCAAAAAATAAAAAAACAGGCAGAACAAACTACGCTAATCTTGCAAAAAACCAAAGATATTCTGGCGGACATTGCGCAGCTCAGTCCTAACCGCCCGTACACAGTCGGATTTGCCGCAGAAACCCATGATCTTGAACACTATGCGCTACACAAATTAGCGAAAAAAAATCTGGATATGATTGCGGCCAATTGGGTAGGGCAGGAACTTGGCGGCTTTGACAGCGAGCAAAATGCATTGCAGGTATTCTGGAACAATGGCCAAAAAACCCTGGCGATGACCGATAAAAAATACTTAGCCGAACAATTAATCCGCTTAATCGCGGAAACCATGGCGCATAAAAACTTATGAAAAAAATACAGCTTAAAATTCTGGATGGCCGTTTAGGTAAAGACATTCCGTTGCCGGAATATGCGACGGCGGGTTCGGCAGGCTTGGATTTGCGCGCTTGTCTGGATGAGGCGGTCGAATTAAAGCCCGGGCAAACCCTGTTAATTCCAACCGGTCTGGCTATCTATATCAACGATCATCAGCTAGCCGCCGTTTTATTGCCAAGATCCGGTCTGGGCCATAAACACGGCATCGTGCTGGGCAATCTTGTGGGCTTGATCGATTCAGACTACCAGGGGCAGGTTTTTGTGTCCTGCTGGAACCGGGGAGACACCAGTTTTACCATTAATATCGGTGAACGCATTGCACAACTGGTTTTTGTGCCGGTGGTGCAGGTGGCATTTGAACAAGTTGCCGACTTCGATCAAAGTTTGCGTGGTTCCGGCGGCTTTGGTCATACAGGCCGTCATTAGTGTTTTTCTGTAACTATTCAGCGCGAAGCACAACAATCCCTCTCCAGTGGGAGAGGGTAGGGTGAGGGGAATCAAAAAATGCTAAATACTTGTTTAATTCTCCTCTC
>JAYTLW010000112.1:0-4014 GCA_043729025.1 Methylobacter sp. | reverse complement strand
TCCTGTGCTCAGGTTGACGACTATCAGCGCGGCATCGGCGCCGCCCGCCGGATCGCTGATAAAAATATGATTGCGGCGGGTATCGACTGCAAAATCATTAACAAAAGCATCCTTGGGCGTTACCGGCGCAGGCAAATAAATAAGCTGATGGAGCTGATCGGTTTTAGTATTCCACCCCACCAGCTTAGGCGTTACTCCGCTACGCATGCCGTTATCCAGCATCCATACGATGCCGTTGGCAGACCGGATGCCCAGCACGGAATCGAGTTTCAGCTTTGATATTGAATCCGTATCCGCTAATTCTTTATTGGGAAACGGCGCCAACGCTTTATTTTTATACTCAAGCACAGTGTATTTCGGCAAATAAAACTGATGCATGCTCATTATGATGCGACCATTATCGGTAACGGTTACATTACCCGGCCCTGTATCGAGATTGGCTATGATGTCAAAATTTGGTTCGTCGGTTGCTGCAACGTCGCATGCAAACATCAACAAAATGGCTGTGAATTTAACGAGGATATTCATGAATAATTCCACACAAAAAAGATTTATTAAAAACAATACCCTATCGAATCGGGACTGTTAAATGATCTTTATTCATGGCGGCATTTATAAATTTTGTGAGGAGGGGCTGCTCAATTCATCTTAAGCTTTTTTTTCAAATGGAAAATCCCAAATTGTTGCGAATTTTCCGCACCTATCTACCGTTCCTAAACGAACTATGCCCAAAAAGCTTATTGTAATTCCCGATGGCGGACAATGACATTCAAGAACTGGCCTTTAAACTGCTCGGCGAGCGCCTCCACCAGATAAACCGAACGATGCTGCCCCCCGGTGCAACCTATGGCCACAGTCAAATAACTGCGCCCTTCAGATTCAAATCGGGGTATCCAGCGCTGCAGAAATCCCGAAATGTCTTCAAGAAGCTCGCCAACCAATTCTTGTTCTTTAAGAAAATCGATAACCGGCAGTTCTATGCCCGTTAATCCTCTAAGTTCCTGTATCCAGTAGGGGTTTGGCAAGCTGCGGGCATCAAACATAAAATCGGCATCCAGCGGAATGCCATGCTTGAAACCGAATGATTGAAACTGCAAGGAAATATGCCTGACATCCCGTTCGCCGATCTGATCCCTGATAAGTTCACGCAACTGGTGATAATGGGTGCGACTGGTGTCTATCACCACGCTGGCGTGCCTGGCAACCGGCGCCAGCATGTCCTTTTCAATTTTTAACGCTTCTGTTAACGGTATATTTAAATCCGTCAACGGATGCCGCCGCCGGGTTTCACTATAGCGTTTCAACAAGATGGACTCTTCAGCCTGCATAAAGATAATGTCGCAATCAATCTGTTTATTGCGAATTAGCTCCAGGCTTTCGGAAAAATTGACCAGGCTTGCGCTCTGATTTCTGGCATCTATGCCGATAGCCGTCTTGGCGTAGGTAAGCTTATCCACCAGCATGACATGGTTGATAAAGTCTTCCAGCAAGGTCACCGGTAAATTATCGATACAATAATAGCCGCAATCTTCTAGAGTATCCAAGGCGATGCTTTTACCCGAACCCGAAAGACCGCTGACGATTAATAGTTTCATAATTGAGGTTCAAGGTTCAAGGTTAAAGGTGCAAACACCTTTCGCCTTGAACCTTGAACCTGCTTTTTTATCTATGCTGCGAAGTTTTTTCTTTATGCTTAATAATTTGACGGTCCAGCTTATCCACCATCGCATCAATGGCGGCGTACATATCTTCCTGATGATCTTCGGCAAACAGTTTAGCGCCGCTCAATTGCAATGTTGCTTCAGCCTTTTGAATTAATTTTTCCACGCTTAATATGACGTGCACATCGGTAACATTATCAAAATGGCGGGCTAATTTTTCAAACTTTGAGTTAATGTTCGCTTTTAAAGCGTCGGTTACTTCAAGATGATGGCCTGTTACGATAACTTGCATGAGATTAACTCCTTGGTGAATGGTGAATATGTTTTAAGCATTATAAAATACGCTTCCGCTGACTTGATGGTGAAATGAGCATCGCTTCCCGATACTTGGCAATGGTTCTTCTAGCAACGTTAATGCCCTTTTCTTTTAAGAGCTCGGCTATTTTACTATCACTTAAGGGTTTTGCCAGATTTTCATTAGCGATGAGTTCTTTAATAAACGCCCTAATAGCGGTAGACGAACACTCCCCACCGCTTTCTGTCGAAACATGACTGGAAAAGAAATACTTAAACTCGACTATGCCGTTGGGGGTATGCATAAATTTTTGCGTAGTCACTCTGGATATGGTCGACTCGTGTAATTCCAGTTCTTCTGCAATATCTCTCAATACCATGGACTTCATGGCAATAGAGCCATGCTCAAGGAAGCCGCTCTGTTTTTCCACGATACATCGCGCAACACGCAATAAGGTATCGTTACGGCTCTGGAGGCTTTTGATAAACCATCGCGCTTCCTGCAAATGATCTTTCATACAGGTATTGTCTTTACTGCTATCCGCTCTTTTAACCATGCTTGAATAAAAAGGATTGATACGCAATTTAGACGCTATCTCAGGATTCAGGCTGACCTGCCATCTGCCGTTTAGCTTAGCCACGTAAACATCAGGAATAACATATTCTGAATCCGTATCCTGTATCTGCGCACCAGGCTTGGGATCCAGGGTTCTGATTAAGGCCACCACCCGATCCAGCTGCTGCTCGGTCACGCCCAGTTTACGCATCAGTTTTGACTGCTCATGTGTAGCCAATAAATCCAGGTGCCGGGTAACCAGCGTCAGCGCCTCCTCTTTATAAGGCGTGGCCTCCGGCAACTGCTGTATCTGTAATCTCAAACAATCCTTTAAATCCAGGGCTGCAACGCCGGCCGGATCAAAGTTTTGCACTCTGTGCAACACCGCATTCACTTCATCGTAATCCAGATCGTCTAACTGGCTTAGCAAGCCCTGAAAGATCTCTTCGGGGCTACTGATCAGATAACCGTCGGCATTGATCGAATCGATAATAGCCAGCGCAATAGCATGATCCCGCTCTGAAAATGAAGTTAACTGCACTTGCCATAACAAGTGATCCAGCAAGGTTGAGGATTTACTGCGCTGCGACTCGAATTCAATAGCCTCCGTGGAGTTGGCGCCCGACTCCATGGCGTATTCATAAACATCGTCCCAGGATGAGTCAATGGGTAACTCATCCGGCATATCGGTTTGCGAACCTTGACTCGTCAATAAGTCCGCATTATCAATTTTTTTATCGGGCGTAAGGTCGGCTTCCTGAGCGGTGTTTTCTTCCTCAATCATTTCCAGCATCATATTAGACTCAAGAGCCTGTTGAATTTCCTGCTGTAATTCCAAGGTCGACATCTGCAACAACTTGATCGCCTGCTGCAATTGCGGCGTCATGGACAGCTGCTGACCCAGTCGTAGATGTAAGGATTGTTTCATTTATGGTAAAAGATTCAAGGTTCAAGACAAAAGGCGAAAGACGAAAGGTAACAATAGTTTTAATCTTGTGCCCTTCGCCTTTCATTTCATTAAAGACTGAAGTTATTGCCCAAGTAAACTTTACGCACTTCCTCATTGGCAACGATTGCTTCCGCCCCGCCTTCTGCGATCACCCTGCCGTCGTTAAGTATATACGCACGATCGCAAATGCCTAGTGTTTCCCGGACATTATGTTCGGTAATCAGTACGCCTATGCCGCGATCTTTCAAATGCACTATGATTTTTTTTATATCATCGACCGATATCGGATCAACGCCGGCAAAAGGCTCGTCCAATAGTATAAATTGAGGGTTAGTCGCCAAGGCCCTGGCAATTTCGACACGTCTGCGTTCGCCGCCCGATAAACTCAAGGCAATTTGGTCACGCAAATGAAAAATGTGGAACTCCTGCAACAATTCCTCAATCACCAATTCCACCTGTCCTTCCGTTAATTCGGAACGGATTTGCAAGACTGCACGTAAATTATCGGCCACACTCAGTTTTCGAAACACCGAAGGCTCCTGAGGCAAATAACC
>JAYTLW010000111.1:0-25743 GCA_043729025.1 Methylobacter sp. | reverse complement strand
GCAGGCAAAAATTTGGTCAGCTGTGGTTTTAAGCAGCCGTTTTCGCCGCCACTGCCACTGCCACCGGCTGAGCTTGCGCCGTGTCCGCTATGATGCTCTGAGGCGTAGCCGGTAACGGCAGTAAGGCATGAGGCTAAAAAAAATAGCGCGAGTCGTGTTGATGTTTTCATGGGTTTACCGTTTAGTGATTAAAGTCGCCACAGATTATAGGTAAAATGCGATACATCATAAAACATTGGCATAGTCTTGTTCCAGTTGCTTGAAATTCATTGACGACATGAAGCGGCTAAAACTCAGCCAGGACGAAAGTCCCATCAGGTCTTTAAACTGCGGCGGCAGAAAGCGTGGCGCTATCACCGTACCTTCTTCAACCAGATCGACCAGTACCTTCATATCTTCGATCATGGTTTTTCCGCAAAACAGCAAGGGGATGCGATCCGGCTTACCCTTGCTGACCGCTAGACGCATGAAATTGTAGGTTAGCACGAAGCCTTTGATATAGGTCAGGTCTTTGGTAAAGGGCATACCGTCGGAACTGCTGCCTCTAAACACCCGGCTGCTCAGCATATAACTTTCTTCCTTGTCCAGGCCTTTATCCCTAAAGAAATCGAATATATCCATAAAGTCCGCGCCTTCTTCGGCCAGCGTGATGGCGCGTACCCGGTTGATCAGGCGCATCAGCCGGTTGGGTGAGGAGCTGAAGGTCAATATCTCCATTAATACCGCCAGTCCTTCCTGAGTGACGGTCGCGGACGGCGGCCCTTTGCCTAGAAAAGTACAATAAGGTTGAGCCAGGCCGTTCAAGGTAGTGCCCAAATGCACCCATATTTCATGCACTTCAAGCACCCGTAGATCGCGCATATTGAACAAGGCATCGGCGCGCAATTTGATGTAATCGGTGCCCGCAGCGGCATCGGCGACGATGCCGTCGCTGAGCATGGCGCGCAAACCGTCGCCGGGAAATACCGCCTGTATTTTTTCGTTGAGTATGGCTACTGCATCCTTGGCGTTGATGGTCTTGGGCTCTTCGACCAGAAAATCCAGTTTCAATAATTGCGACAGGGTGCCTTCCATCATACTGCCCAAATCGGCAATAGTCGGATCGCCGACATGAAAAACGTCTTGGGAGGAGCCGTATAATTCCTGGGAAATATTGGAAAATGTGGGATTTCCTCTGGCTTCCAGCATATGCACGACGTCCTGATATTCCTTGCAAATTCGACGCATGATCACGCTGAGCGGATTGAGTTGACCGAGTTTGCGCACTAAATCACGCTCAATCTGGTAAAACTCGTGTTTCTTTTCGTTCGGATCAAAGCCAAGAGGGCGCTTTTGATAATAATCCGGCGTGACTTGCGGCAATTTTTTGCAGTTGCTCTCAAAAAAAGCCTGCTTGATATGATCGTCCCATTTGATCGCGTCGAGTATGCGGATCGGTTGTTGAGCCTTGACTATCCGATCCGAAAGCGCTTTGACTTCGATCAGATAAGCGGAGGGTTTAACGGCTTTTTTGCGCATGTGTGTCGTCCATTAGCGTTGCAGTGTGAGCAAGAGGGTTAGCCGTGCGGGCAGTTAAACTACGACCAGTATAGCAAGAGATTGAACTAGCTTGACGGTATTCCGAGATGGGAAAACGAGGATGGTTATACTGTCGGCGTCCAAGATCGGTATATTACAGGCGTTAGTATCGAGAAATTGATCTTATATCTGAAAGCTACGTTTACAGTTTAGCCTTAATTTATAAGGCTGCACTCTATGCAGTAAGCATTTTCTGTAGTCATGATAAGTTTAAGGTTAATTTAAGGTTAAATAATGAAAATAGTCTATTCTGTAATAATCCCTATCAAGTTATGTATACGAGTGCAACCGCTATGAATGAAAGTGACATTATTTCATCACGACGCAAATTCCTGAAAAATATGGCTTATGGCTCGCTGCTGATGGCTGGAGGAATCGGGGTCGCAAATGCTAAAGTTAAACATAGAACCTCGCATTCGGCTGCTCCACGCGTTCATGACATATTGCATCGACGCATGTTCTCAAGCAAGTCTTCATACAAGATCGAACCCCAGGGCATACTTGATCGGAACTCGCCCTCGCATAAAGTGCTGGCCTTTCATAATACACACACCGGCGACCAGTTAAAGCTGACTTACTTTGAGCAGGGTCGTTATATTCAAGATGCACTCCAAGAAATCAATCATTTGTTTCGTGACTATCATGATGGCAGCATTCATCCTATAGACCCGGCTTTGCTGGATCAGTTGTATGATCTAAAGCATACTCTCGAAGTCAGAAAGCCTTTTCATATCGTTTCCGGTTACCGATCACCGGCGACCAATGCCGATTTACGTAGACACAGCGATGGCGTCGCCAAAAACAGTCTGCACATGCAGGGCAGGGCAATTGATATACGTGTCGAAGGTTTAGATACCCGAAGGCTTAGAAATGCAGCGCTGGCCATGCGTCGCGGCGGCGTCGGTTATTACCAAAGATCCGATTTTGTGCATTTGGATACCGGCGACGTAAGAACCTGGGGCGGTTAGGCGCTATCAGGAAGTACGAAGAGGGATACACATTTCATGGAGCGTTACTAAGGATAGCTCTAATAGGCTACATTATTTACCTCATATTTCTTCACTGCGCGACTGACCGTCATATAGTGAACCTCATCGACCGATTTCCGCTGTTGTGTGTCCTCCGGATAAATAAGCTTTGGCATCGCGTCATCCATTTATGATCATAAAGCCCGTCCCCTTTTCTTGTTTTGATTGGGATATCGTTAAAGTCAACTGAATAATTTTCTTGGGCCGTCCACAAATCTGACAGACAAAGTAGTGTTCAACCTACTTATCGGATGTGGTTTCGCGCTATGTAACCGCCAGTCAAGCGACCTGGGTTTCAATTCGCATTGCGGAACATGCTCGCCGCTCCCGCAAGCTCTCATGTTTGTATTGCAGCAAGGAGTTCATTGCCCGATGCGCAATTAATTATCGCATTGTGCAATTAAATATCCGCAAATATCCCCAAAAAAATGTCTTCATTATCGTGTGCCGGGACATAGTGCCAGGTAATATTTCACAGTTTACAAGTGGAATGAAACACAGCTTATTTTTCTTTAATTTCTTAAGATGACATCACTTCGAAAAAATTGAAAAAGCCAGAGCAGAATGCGTATTCAACAGATCAATGCATTCCTTGTCGTTCGATGTTTTCGGAGTCAATCCGAAGCTTGCTTGCTTCTTTCCTCAAATAAACTAGAGATTACGACTATGAAAACATTTATGTCCAAAAAAATGGCAGCTTTATTTTTCCTCGGCGCAACGCTTGGTTTGGCGCATACAACGGCGTCCGCCTTAACCTTAGAAGCCAATTGGGCGCATGGTACCGCTGCGGCCCTGCAAACACCGACCAATGTCACCATGAACAAATTTGGTTGGGGCGCGGTGTTTAATGTGCCGACAGGCAACGGCGCCTGGGTGCATTTGGCTTTGCCAACTCCAGTGATAGATGATGGTGTGCGCACAAAACTGTACAAGACTTTGGTGCAATATAATGGCAACGCCACAATTGATCAGGTCGATGTATGGGATGGGCCGACAAGAATTGCAACTCAAGCGGTCAATTGGACCGGAAATCACCTAGCCTTTGGTAACTGGGGTACAGTATTCATTCCAAATTTTCCACAGATACTGTATGGCGTGAGTATTTCCTTACATGTAAAAGCGACTTGTCCTCTTCTGTTTTGCGCCCCTCAGTCCATGAACTTGGTATCAGCGGGCGGAGATTTTTATAATTAGATGGCGGGCAGTTTAAGCAAAACCATTGATTGCTAGAGCCCAGTAAGCGTGAGCAAATTTATTTTTACTCACGCTTATCGCTTCATTAGAATGCGGAAATAAAAAATCAGCACATAAAAAATAATTTTTATGCATCTCATCTGCCTTTAGCGACAACAAAATAACCGTTAGATTTATTTCCGCGTGTTCTTTGAATGCAGCGGCCAGCTTTGTATTTAAGCTAATTTTTTAAGATAAGAGTGAGAATTTATGATGCGCTTTATAAGTTTAGCGATATTTGCGGGCGTGCTGTGGACTATGATTTTGCCGTTTGATGCTCCAGGGCCTGTAAATCCGGCGCCCGCTGCACCAAAAGCTGTGACAACTGAGTACAAACAAATAGCACCTACCCAACAGCCAAAGATCAAACAACGAACCAGCAGTTTAGGTGATGAGATGAAGGCCAGCCTTAAATCCGCCAAAATAAATACTAGCGCAAGCCAACTAATTATCGATGCGATTATAGAAGCCAATGCGCCAATGGCGCGTACTTTTCCTGTGGATGAAAGTCTTTATGATCAACAAGGTGAAATGGAGCAACCCTTAGCAGACCTGAACGAGCAGGATATGGCGCAGGAACTTGCATTGGCGGGATTAAATGCGGAACAAAATCAGATTATTATCGAAGGTATAGCACAAGCTAATCTCAACAACCGCTAATTTGGCCCTGTCTTTACCAGTTGTTCAGCTTGCAGAGGCTTTCGAGCCGATTGTCAGATTACGGTTTAGTGTTTTCTGGATGGCTAATCGATTAAGCCTGATGCTGAGCAATTTACCAGGAAGCCGGTGGCTTTTTCTCAATTCTTATGGTTTTGTCATGAATGACTATATAGCCGCCTTTGGTTAATTCTTTCATGACTTTATTGATCATTTCTCTTGATGAACCGACCATATTCGCTAATTCCTGTTGAGTCGGTTTGTTATCGATAACGAAAATATCGCCTTCTTTAACAGCCATGTCCTGAAGCATTTTTATGGTTCTTTCATACACATTTGATAAAGCCATTTGCTTGACTTTTTCGGTAAGATGCCGGATTTTATTCGATAAAACAGACAACAAGTCAATCGCCACATCCGGGTGGCAGAGCAGCCAGTATTTAAAATCATTTTTTGAGATGATTGCGCATACCGTTTTTTCCAAAGTTTCTACCGAAGCCGATCGCGGTTCATCGCCAAGCAGCGCCAATTCTCCAAAATAGGAACCGGATTCCTGCACCAGCAAGGTCACTTCCTTACTCTTTTCATCACTGCTATAAACGCGCACCTTGCCGGACACAATGATATAAAGCGAATTGGTCTCATCGCCTTCCGAAATGATGATCGCTTGCTTGGCAAAGGTAAGCGATTTTGTTTTTGTCGCTAAAGCATGCAGCGCTTCATCAGGTAGCTTGGAAAGCAAAGGGATTTTTTTTAGATTAAAAATAAGGTCTCGGTGCATGGCTAATCCTTTTATACCGGAAGTAGTATAAAAGGATTATAGGCTTATTCAGTGCCGGTAAGAAAGTTAGAAGATTGCTCGCAGCATGGCTTAAGGCGATAGCTAAAAGCCAATTTAAGCCATTAACATTTTCCCACATAGGCGTGCGGCAGCGGGGATTTTCGATGTTTTCTGCATGCTATAATTTGGTTATCAACCTTGATGTAATGGTATTCATACGTTGTAACCGCCGCCATAGCGGGCGTGATGATGCTGTCAATAAAACCCAACTTTTGCGCCTTACCTTCCGGATCATAGCCATTTTCTGTCACCGTCACGAACTCAAGATGACGAAGCTCCGTTAATGGCCCTTCCTTTACAGGCTCATAATTAGATCGTGCAACGACTTCCCCTTTTTCATCCAATACTATTATATCGCCCCCCGCCATGTACTTAACCGCCAACTCCAGGTTTTTTTCCTCCCCGGATAGATAAGCTGGAGTGGCGCTAGGTCGGTTATCTTGATTTTTCAGCCATGCTTTACTGTTTACACCGGTGATTCCGGGCGTCAGATTAACTAACAAAAATACAAAAGTGCTGACTAAAACGCCAGCAACAAAACTGGATTTTGAAAATAATGCTGATAATTTTTTGTTGTTCATGATGTGTTCTTCTCAATTAAAATGTAAAAGTAACATTAAAAAGCCAGTTTTACCTGGGTAAATAAGGTCATCTCCGGTGCAAACAATGTTTCATTCGAGTTGACTTGGTTGGTACTCTGGTATTGAAAACGGTTATCAAACAAATTTTTGACGCCAAGGCTAAGCATTCCATAACGGGATGGTAATCTGTAATTAATATTTAGATCAAATATAAAAAAATCCGAACTGCCATTATAAGGCTGTCCGATATTATCAAAAACTCCGTTTTGTTTTACATAAGTGGTTTTAAAGAGTAACGATAATCCCGAGGCATGGAACACATTCAAGGTGAGGGGTAGCCATTGCGTCGTTACATCGACAATGCCTCCCCCAAGAGGGTTAGTCTTGCGATCAAATCGCTCATAAAAATATTCAAGGCCTAGAGACGAAAAATACCACGGCGTTACATAAACATAAGCTCTGCCTAGTTGTTCGTTCCAATTGAATGATGAAAATCCAAAACTTGGAACATCAAGCCGACGTTCCGAAAACTCCAGACCAGCCGATAATTGTTTTGAAAAAACATGATCCACGGCTGCGCCATACCGCCAAGCGACCGTTCCGTTAATATCGTCAAAAAATTGATTAAACCCGGCGACTTGGGTAGGTTCTATAGTTTGATTTGAGAACCTGGTTATATTCATGGAACGGAAAAACGCGGCGCGAAAAGTGGTCGACGCCAGCGGATTCCAAATCAAACCCAGCTTAGGATTAATGGGGTTTTTGTTGATGTCGCGCTCGAATTTAAAGGCATCATAACTTATTCCTAGTGTCGCCCTAAGTTTGTCGGTTAAGCTGATATTGGAATAATTGTATAACGTGGTTTTGGTAATATCTTGATTCTTTAGTATTGGCTCAACAGCTTCAAATTCATCTTGAGGAGTAATAATAGTTTTTGAGACTTGATTGATATAGCCAAACCCAGTAATCGAATTAAATTGTGAGTCTGTATAATGATGTTGCAGCTCGGAAATAAAGCCTCTACGATTTAATTGAGTTGTCGCAACATCAGGCGTTTGGGTTTGAAAGTTACCCTGTTGATAAATGAGAGAACCCATTAAAGAAGCGTGTGGCGAAAATGCATATCTCCCGCCAATTCTATAAGTATCTATATTCCGGTTTTCTATTAAATCCGCTGAAAAAAGTTTCTTATCAAAATTAACCGACAAATCCCCATTTTTCCTTTCCTCATGTCGGTATTCCGCCTGCAAATTAAGGGAATCGGTAATATTCCCTTGGACAAAGGCATTATAAATATCCTGCTTCAGGAAATTATTTTCCCGGTAGCCGTCGGTTTCGTAATGGAATTGCCCCAAGCTGTAAGAACCTTTATCCCAAAGCCCGGAATGGGCGACATCTTCACCCCAGGTATTGTTGCTGCCATAAATGCCCGATGTTTGCAGCGCAAAACGGTTGCGGGCAAACAAAGGGTTGTACTCGTTAAACGATAAAGAGGAGGGGCCAAGGCCATCGACGATCAAGATATTGCTCTGCGCCAACTGGGCTTGGATGGGCGTGATATTGATCGGTTGCAATAACTGGGATTGCAACAGTTCGCTAACCCTGGCGATTTCGTGCCGGGGCTGGGAGGCGTAATTATCCGCTAATAGACGATGCGCGGAATAATTGCTGGGATCGGTATTAACTGATTTCCAGCCTTCAACCAAACCCAAACGCTGGAAGCCTAAGTCGTTATAAATACGTCCCAAACCGGCGCTGCGCGCCGCCAAATCCTTATCCAGCAGCAAACTGGAACGATAAACTGCGCGGTTATCATTCAACTCAATCGCCTTCTGCATATCATGCAAAGCTTCAACGGGGCGGTTTATCGTCTGTTTGAGTATGGCATCGTAAAACCAGGGCGTCGGATCTTTGGGATCCATTTCTTTGGCAATTTTATATTCGGCGCCTGCGTAGTCTTTGTTTCTCAACTCGTAGTAAACCTTGCCGAGATAACTGCGGATAACGGCATTGTCAGGGTCAATATTCACGGCTGTTTCAAGATCTTTTTTACCTTCTTCAAGCGCCCCTGTTCTGATTTTTGCAAGACCTAGACCCAGTCGGGCGAGGGGATATGAGGAGTCGAGAGCGATAGCTTGTTCAAAAGCTTTTTTTCCAGCATTAAAATCAAACCGGGCAAGATCGGCGAAACCTAGAATAGTCTGTGTGCTGGCCAGTGTCGGATTAAGATTTTGGGCTTTTCGCGCAGAAACAAGCGCGCTTAGATGATCCCCCATCGAAAGTTGTAATTCCGATAGTCGAGCCCAGGCCAGCGCATTATCCGAAGTTATCTGAGTCGCTTCTTGAGTGACTATCAGGGCTTCTTTAATTTTGAACATGGACTGATACGCATACGATAAGGCAATTTTTGCGACGGATGACTTGGGATTAAGTGTTACCGCTTTCAACGCCAAATTCAATGCGGTTTGTTGTTGATTTTTGGCGACGGCAATGATCGCTTGCAGCGCAAATATGATGCTGTGATCATGCCGAATCCGTAAAGACCGATTAAGGTAATCCGATGCTTCATCGACACGGCCCACCGTGAGCAGCAAAGATGCTTTTAATGTTAAATAGTCGGCATCCTGATTGCTGACAGGCACATCATCCAAGTTGACTAATGCCTGATAAGCATCACCCTGCTGATAGGCCGCTAATGCCGGTTTCAGGTTGGGGACAGAAAGCGACGATGTCTGGTGTGGATAGTCAATAACGGGGGGGTAGTACAATGTCCATTGCACGGCATCTTCGGGCGTTATAGTCAGTGCCTGCAAGCGGGGCGGCTGGTGTTGTTGAGCGATGCCTGAAAAGCCTTTTTTTATCTGAATTCGGCCTGACTTATTTTCTCCTGCGACCTGGCCGTCAAAAACAGAAATTGTAGTTTGCAGTCCGTCAACAGTAACCAGAAACTCTGTTCCCTTGTGCACCGCATTGATAAATGGGGTCTGAATGTTCAGGCGCTGAGGCTCCCGGCTTCTGAAAAAGGCTGAACCACCTATAAGTTTTAATAGCCAGGTGGAGTTATTTTCTTCAGGTTCGGAAAAGACCAGCGTTGTGCTTTGGTCTAGTGTAACCAGCGAATCGTTACTTAGTATCAGCGTGGCACGGCTCCATTTTTCCGTACGAATTTTATCTCCGGAACAAACACTATCGTCTGCCAGTACTATTTGCCATTCAGAATGGCCTGAATATTGTCTATCAACCTTACCCTGGACTGACACCACTTTGGCTACTGGTTGCGTACAGGAAGGCGATGCTTCAAAATAATGAGGCATTATCAGGAAAATGATAAGCGAATAGCACTTTGTTTTCTGAAGCATTTTAATTATTCTTATGTGCAGCCAAAGCAATTTTTGTTGTTTTAGTATTTCACCCCACTAAAACGTATTCCCCCGATATTGCTATCTTGTTTTATTTTAAGCGCGTTGAGTCTATGAATACAACAGAGGGGTAATATTACCCGTTTCGATGACAGCGACTTGTTCATCACTGTGGATTTCCGGCAATAAAGTGAGTTGTTGATTTAAATAATGGATATAAAAAAGGGTAGGGCCGTCATCAGGATACTTGTTTTTAATATCAATAAATGCTGCCAACGCCTTTGTCCATTGGTAACTTTGAAAAAGTTTAAGTGCTTTTGTAAATGCAGTTGTTAATGGAAGCCAATGCACATCAATCTGTTCAATCGGTGCAATCAATTCGAATATTATGACGGGGAATGTTTTACCTTTCAGTATAAATACGCCCATTTCTCTTGTGAAAAAACTGGACAGATCTTCGATAACAGGGGCCGATACAAGAATATCTGTACCTAACAGTTTGTTTAAGCCTTCAATACGTGTTGCGGTATTAATAACATCCCCGACAGCACGGTATTCGAAATGATCCATTGCACCCACATTACCCAGGCGCATTTCACCATAATGAAGGCCCAGACGGGTTGGTAGTTGATGTGTCTGAGACTGGTTAAAGCAATCTATAGTCAATTTAATTGCAAGGGCGGCATGGCAGGCATTTAGTCTGTGTTGAGTTTCTACTCGTGGTGTTGCCCATATCGCCAGCATGGCGTCACCAATAACATCGGAAACGATGCCATGGGTGTTTTTTACCGGGGGGAAAATCACGGCATAGTATTTATTCATTAGATTATTGAGAGCGATAGGATCCATCGTTTCTGAAAGAGTCGTATATTGACCTGCATCCGTTGCCATGCAAACCCCCTCCATTAATTCACCATAATCATTCATAGCATCCAGGCCCGGTTGACGGGCTATTTTATTGACCACATTATCCGGCAAATAAAAACTGAATGCTTTATGCATGTTTTGATGATCTTTCTTGTTTTTTAGAAAGTGCGAGAGAGTCGCAACAGCTAATATTACCGGGGTTTGCAACATGATGGGGACGAACAAAGGGAGCCAAATATAGGCGGTAGTAAATCTGAAATAAGCGAAAGCTACATAACCCGCGCTTAAGGCAAGAATCAGACTTATCGCCAGCTTGTAAGTAAATAGCCGACAGACGCCATGGAGCAGGAAGCTCCAAAGCAATACCAGTAAAAATTGATTTTGAGGCTGCAAATGTTTTAACCAGCTGTTATCAATAAGATTGGCGACAGCAGTTGCGGCAATTTCCGTAGAGCTGATGGTTTCACCGTTTCCGCTAGTAAACCCAGTATAAAGCCCCTGATTTTTTTCCGGTTCTATATTTTCAGAGTAACCTACCAGTATGACTTTATTAGTGAAAAGCTTAGGATTCAATCTATCAATGGCCAGTACCTGATAGAAGGGAATGGTAATAATTGTTCCCACTTTGCCATAATGATTAAAATACAGACTGTCTGTGCCTGTTAATAAAGAAAACCACGATTGTAATAGGTGAGTTTTTTCCGGAGAATATCCGGCGGCTGTTAATAAATTGTCAAGGTGTGATAAAGATATTGTTTTTGTAGTAAATGCGGTTTGTATTCTTTGGGTTATTTCAATAACTTTATATTCCTTAGCAAGCTGCTCAAAGGTCTTCGGCAATGTAGACTCAAGTGCGGGGTCGATCTGGTGAAGTAGCTGCAAAACTTCGGAATAAGCTTTTTTAAGCACATAGCATTGAAAGACAGTGACAGGAAACGTGGGTAGATCGCCAGCACTTTTTTTGTATGTCCAGAATTGCTTAACGGTAGAAGATGTTTTGGGTAGCGGGAAAGGTGACGAGCCTAGCGCGGCCTGATCTAAAGTGAATATCGGTGCAATAATGTGTTCGTATCTGAACTCATTAAAAGGGGCGTCAGTGGGGACAGTATATTGCTTTAAATAATTGCTGAGAATAATATTCTTGCCTGCTGCTATTGTCTTAGCCAGCATTGCGTCGTTTTCGGAGTCTCGTTCTTCGCCAAAATAGATATTAAAAGCAATAATGGCGGGGTTATTCCGGTTTAAATTTTCAATTAATTTAGCATAGTATGAACGGGGCCACTTTTCGGGATCTTCCGGTAAACCCAAGGTTTCCGCTGAAGATTTATCAATATTCACAATAATGACGTCTTTGGGGGATGTTATCGATCCTCTTAACTTAAATAGCCAAGCCAAGCCCAATTCTTCTTCAAAGTAAAGGCCCATATTTGTCAGACATAATACAGCGCCGAAAATTCCGATTAACAAGGCAGATAAACAAGCTTTGAAAGTGTATTCATTCACAGTATTTTCAATAGATAAGAAGTCTGAAGGAAAAAATTAATTCATATAACTCAGCCGTTTGATCATTAATTTGATTAAAGGGCGACTTAATTCAGTATTTCAAAAGTGATGTCTGGTTTCTAATGGTTTTGGGCACAACAATTGATTTTGTGTCTTATTTGGCGTCATCATATCAATCATCCTTGATGGGAAAGGAGACTAGGGAATTGACATAGACCGGCATGACGAAGGGGATGAATTCCTTGTCAACTTGGTCAACCACTGTGGTGTTGACCTTTTTCTGGGCCAGGTTCTTGGGATCTAAGGGTGTGGCCATGACCACCACATCCTCCAGCCTTTGCCCTTCGCTGTCCTTGATGATGGCCTAGATATCCCCGGCAAGCTTATATAGGACGGGATTTATACGACGAAGCCAACCCGACTTTGAACTTGAAGAGGGCATCTTGAGCGTAGACGATAGCGTATTGGATAAGCCTCGCAGTCAGTATATAGTGCTGGTCAGTCATTTTTTCCGGTAGGGCGCCTCGTCTATTTGATTAGCGTTTCCGGCACTGTATGAGTGCCGATAAAAAGTAACTGATCGGACAGGTCATCCGGCTTACTCAGCGCATCCGATAATACCGCATCATGACCATAAATATCAGGGTAAAACGCTAAATTATCATATTGGTCGAAAAATGCCGTGATATAAAAAAATAACACCGGTATCGGTTTTTTTAATAGCACGCGCTGGCTTTTAGGCGTGTTCATGGCTGTTTTTATAGTTTCAGAATTCCAGTTATCCTGGTTTTTAAGCGCAAACTCAGCCAGTTTTTGAGGATTCTCAACCCGCACGCAGCCATGGCTGAAATCCCTCCGTGATTTGCTGAACAAGGCGTTTGCCGGGGTATCATGCAAATACACATCATCCTTGTTGGGAAAAATAAATTTCACCCTACCCAAGGCGTTCTTGCCGCCTGGACGCTGCCTGATTCTTAACTTGCCCTCTTTCAGCAGGTTCATGGTTTCCGGGGTTAGCGCCGTTGGCTTTTCCGAATCGCGGAAAACCGAGACCATTTCCATATTCTCCTTATCAAGATAATTCTTATTTTGAATTAACTTGGGCAATAGTTCATTTTTTACGATGCTGTAAGGCACATTCCAATAAGGCATGAAGTCGATATAGTGCATTTGGGCCATCAACACCGGAGTTTGGGTTTTTAGCGCATCGCCGACTACGACCCTCATATTGACCATGGTGGCATCCGTCTGACCCATTGCATCAATCGCCCATAATTGGAAGGCCGGAATATTAACAATAACCGATGCGCCGGTACTGAGTTCAGGCAACCAGCGCAATCTTTCCATGGCCAATTCGATTTGTATGACACGTTGGCTTAAGGGTACGTTTAATGCGGCCTCAGAGCTCTTGCCGATATGACCATCCGCAGTCAGTCCATGCCGCTTTTGAAATTCTTTAGCTCCGGCGACGATAGCATCAGCGTATAGCGATGATTTAACCGGTTTATTATCAGCCAGGTCGCCCACGGTGCTTAAAAATCGGCTTAGTTCGGCAATTTGGGGGTGAGTTTCACCGGGGCGCAAGGTATTTTTAAGCGTCAGTTTAAAAGGCGGCGCATTCGCGGCAAGCTGGCGATAATGGCTTAAGGCCTGTTTTAATTGTTGATATTGTTTTAACGTAGGTTCAACCGATAGCGGTAATTGAGCCAGATTGCTTTGTGCTAGAGCGTTTTTTATCAACGCCGGTAAATCAATCAGCTTTTTTTCTCTTAGCTTTAAATTAAAACTTAAGCCCTGCGGATTTACCCGGCCGTAATGCAAATCATGTACGAAGCGGAGCAATGATATACTCAGCGCCGTATCATATAGCGCTAATTCTTGGTATGCATCCGGTTTGAGCTTGAAGGCAGCTTGTTGTTTTTGGCGCAACGTTTCTGTATCGTAATTTTTAGGATTCAAGCCGTGGATAGCTGCATCTGCAAGCAGAGCCAGCGCATCGGTAGTGTTTTTTTCTGTATTAGCATTGCCTAGCCATAACAACTGATGGTTGGACATTTTATACAGGGACTCAAGATCGTCGGCGCGATTAGTAAAATTGGACAGATTCAGATAGGAATGCTGTTTTGCCGTAATAATGGCGGTAATTTCCTGAACTATGCCGGGTTCTTGATTGACGGCTTCTTCGGCAAGCACTGTCTGCATGCGTAGACCGAAGAACAGAACTATGAGCAATCGGGGGATAGGGTGCCTTATGGTGTTTTTCAATTTATGTCTTCGCTGAATGTGGGGGATATTAGGTATTGTGGTTCGATTACGACAAACTTCTATAAACTTCTATTATCAGTCGGCTTTATGGTGGTGCGATTTTAACATCAACTATATCGTTCGAGGAAATTTGACGACTGCATGGATGCAGGAGGTACGACCCCAAGGATGGGGGAGGTAGAATCGCGTCTGGAACAGCGATTGAGAGCAACGCATGGAGCAGTTGCCGACGACTGTATGGATACTGACAAAGCGCAGCGGTGTGTACATTGCGGCGATCTTTTATTGAGTTCTAATCAACAGTAAGGCAAGGCCATGACAAGTCTCACTTTTTTAGGCGCAACCGGTCAAGTTACCGGCTCCTGTTATTTGCTGGAAACCGATGCCAGCCGCATATTGCTTGATTGCGGAATGTTTCAGGGTTCAAGAGCCACAGAAAAGCAAAATGAAGCCGATTTTCCGTTTGATCCGACCGGCATCGACGCCGTGGTTTTGTCTCACGCCCATCTCGATCACTGTGGACGCTTGCCTAAGCTGGTTAAAGACGGTTTCAAGGGCTCGGTATTTCTGACCGAGGCCAGTTTCCCGCTGCTGGAATTGATGCTGATGGATGCCGTCCATCTGCAATTGAGAGATACCGAGTGGGAAAATAAGCGTCGGGAGCGCGCCGGTAAACCGCTGCTTGAACCTTTATATACAGAAGCCAATGTCAAGGCGTTGCTGGCGCTGCGTCAGCCGATAGCCTATGGCGTGGATACCCAAATATTTCCTGAGCTCAGTGTTTCTTTCCATGAGGCCGGGCATATACTCGGTTCATCAATCGTGCGCTTGCGGATCAAGGAAAAAGATAAAACTAAAATCCTGGTTTTTTCTGGCGATCTGGGCAACCCAAATTCGCCCTTACTGCGTGATCCAACGGTTTTAACCGAAGCCGATGTGTTGTTGCTTGAATCCACTTACGGCGACCGTGACCACAAGCCCTTGGAAAATACTCTGGAGGAATTGCGCGCAGCATTGGCGGAAGCCGCAGATACAGGCGGTAATGTGATCATTCCTGCTTTTGCGGTGGGCAGAACCCAGGATTTGATTTATTGGCTGGGCAAGATTCAGCGTCAGGGCGGACTGCCGCAGCAACAGGTTTATCTGGATAGCCCGATGGCGATCAGCGCCAGCAATATCTACGCTGAAAATATCCACCTGTTCAATATTGATGATCCCGAATTCACCCGAATTGCCCGAGGCGGTTGGCAGGCCTGGTTGCCGGGCCTGATTTATTCGGAAACCGCCGAAGAGTCTATGGCCATTAACCGTATTGCCGGCGGCGTGATTATTATTGCCGGCAGCGGCATGTGCACCGGCGGGCGCATTCGTCATCATCTTAAATACAACTTATGGCGGCGCAATGCGCATATCATCATCGCAGGCTTTCAGGCCGAAGGCACCTTAGGCCGGGCTATAGTCGATGCTAAAAAATCGCATTTGAAGATTCTGGGCGCTGAAGTCAATGTAGCTGCCAAGGTGCATACGCTGGGCGCATTAAGTGCTCATGCCGATCAAAGCCAGTTGCTACAATGGGCTGGCCATTTTAAAGAACCTAAACCCCGCCTTTATTTAATACATGGCGAGAAGGCGGCAACTTTATCGTTGCAGACCTGCTTCAAGCGCACGGGGTGGAATGCCAATATTCCTGTGGTGGGCGAGAGGATTAGTATTTAGTGAGTAAGTTGATTTCCAATAAAGAATCGTTCACTTGCCACAGATTCACAGATTGTAATTAAACTCCTGACCAGCAGTTATGTAAGTTAGGTTGTGCGCACCCTAATCGAAAAGTATGTTGGGCTTAATCTGTGAATCTGTGGCGGTTTATTTATTGCGAGTTACCCAACCTGGCTTGTTGCCGCCGTTGCATTTTAGCCTCGCGTTTTAGCACCAACGTCTTGGCTGCATCAGCGCCGATATGGGCTTCACCGCGCTTTCTGGCCAGTTCCATTTGCTTTTCACGCTCCATGAAGCGGATTTTTCGATCAGGTGCGACTTTATCGTAACAATAAGGGCAGCTGACCCCTTGCTGATACTTATCGCTGGCTTTATCGGCTTCGGTGATCGGCAGGCGGCAGGCGTTACACTGGTCGTACCTGCCTTTTTCAAGCTGGAGATTAACCGTTACCCGTTCGTCAAAGACAAAGCATTCGCCTTCCCAAAGCGTTTCCTGTGCCGGAACCTCTTCCAGATATTTCAAGATCCCGCCCTTGAGATGATAGACCTGGTCAAAACCCTGCTCTTTTAAGAAAGCCGTGGATTTTTCGCAGCGGATACCGCCGGTGCAAAACATCGCGACTTTTTTGTGTTTTTCGGGGTCAAGATGATCCTTGACGTACTGCGGAAACTCCCGAAAGCTGAGCGTATTCGGGTTAATGGCGTTTTTAAAGCTGCCGACTTTAAATTCGTAGTCGTTGCGGGTGTCCACCAGTATGACCTCAGGATCGGAGATCAGCTTGTTCCAATTTTTAGGGCTGA
The DNA here is from genome assembly GCA_043729025.1 of Methylobacter sp. Classification (GTDB taxonomy): domain Bacteria; phylum Pseudomonadota; class Gammaproteobacteria; order Methylococcales; family Methylomonadaceae; genus Methylobacter_A. The sequence continues at coordinate 9,314 of JAYTLW010000111.1, read as the reverse complement.
TATAAGTGCCCACCACGCGTTTAGGGTCGATGCCTGCCACGCCCATAGTGACTATCTCTTTTTTGAGTTTTACTTTGGCGCGGTTGAAAGGCATGGTATCGGTCAGCGATTCCTTGTGATCGATGTCCGCCAGACGCGGGTCGCTGCGTAACCAGGCCAGCACTTTATCGACGGCCTGACGCGACCCGGCAATCGTGCCGTTGATGCCTTCGTCGGCCAGCAGCAAGGTGCCGCGCACCTGGTGGGCTTCCATGACTTCATGCAGGGGTAGCCGCAAAGCCTGGAAATTTTCCAGGGTGACAAACTTGTACAGAGCACAAACAACTATTTGGGACATTATGATTCCTTGTTGCTAGCCGGAACGTAAATCCGGTGCGAAAAAAAGTAGCTATTATACGCGACGGGACGTGCAGGTTATAAGAATTATTGACTAGTACTATGCTGCGAAGGGGCGGCAGGGTTTGTAGTATGATTAAGTCCGTCCTGCCATTACCTAAAGGAGCAAGCCATGAATGATAAAGAACGTGTAGCCGAACATGCCGCTAACCAAGTAGCGGACGGCATGCTGGTCGGGCTGGGCACCGGCTCGACGGCCAATTGTTTTATTGAGGCGCTGGCGCGGCGCAGCCGTGAACAGGGGCTTAAAGTCACCACGGTCGCCAGCTCGGCGGTGAGCGCGCAAAAGGCGCAACAACTCGGTTTAATCGTGCTCGACTTCGAGCAGGTCAGCCGCATCGATGTTTATGTTGATGGCGCTGATGAGGTGTCGCCGGAATTAACCCTGCTTAAAGGTCAAGGGGCTGACTTGGTGCGCGAAAAACTGTTGGCAACTGCCAGTGAGCGATTTTTAGTGTTGATAGAACCCGGCAAGCTGGTTGAGCGTATCGGCCAGCATTTTGCGATTCCAATAGAAGTTATGCCTTTTGCCTGGCGACTGGTTAAAACACAGCTGGAAAGGATCGGCGGACGCGGCGATTTGCGTCCCAGTGCCGATAAAAACGGTTTTGCGCTCAGCTCTTACGGCAGTTTAATAGCGGATATAAGCTTTGATCCGGCTGTTGATGTTGAAATACTCAACGATAACTTAAACAGCATTTCCGGTATCGTAGAGCACGGCATTTTTTATGCGCTGGCGACGACGATTTTAATTGGCAGCCATGGTCAAGTGGAAGAGCGGCAGGCAGGCAATTTTTAACAATACGGCTTCCAATATTTGTTACTTTGTTTATGGTAGCGCGGTAGGATGGGTACGACTGCATAGATTCAGGAAGTAGTGCAACGCATGGAGCAGTTGCCGAGAGCGTATCGAAATCCATCACACGGAAGGCTGATTATGATGGGTTTCGACCCCTACTCAAGCTTCCTGCTTCGGAACCGGCAAAAACGGTTTACAATAGCGCTGTGTATTCATTTTTAGCTGTACCCTAAATAATCTATGAAAATCATTACCTTCTCTACCGCTCAAGCCAAAATCCATTCCCTGTTGTTTTTATTGATTGTAGTCACTCTGGGCTCAACCGGAGCGTGGGCTAAAAGCGCGGTTTCCGATTCCGGGCAAAAAAACTTTGAAATCAATAAAGATACCTTAAAGGCCAAAATCGAGGCTATCAATACCCGAGAAGGTATCGATGAGGCGGCAAAATCCAAGCTGCTGTCTATCTATCAGGCGACCGAAGATAATTTGGCCAATAGCGAAAAATTTAAGGCGCAGACCGTCGACTTTAAGGCGTCTATCAAGCAAGCGCCGGAGCAAACCAAAAAGCTGCAAAAAGAGCTTGAGCAGGCCCTGCTGAAAATATCCAAGCAAAAACCGGAAGATTTTAACAAGATACCGGTCGAGGAACTGGAGCAGCGGTTTATTATTGAGAAAGGAAAAATCAGTAACCTGGATGAGCAGATTAAGAAAATTGAACATGATCTGGCGCTGCAAAATGGCCGTCCACAGTTGATCCGCGAAGAAACGGTAGCCGCCCGGCAAGATCTGGAAGCGGCGCAGAAAAAACTGGAGTTACCGGCCGGTAAAGCGGGTAGCAAATTGGAAAATGAAGCCAGGCAGGCGCAACTCAAAACGGTGATCGATGCGCGCATAGCCGAGCTGAAAATGCTTGAAGTTGAAGCGATCAGCAATCCCGTTCGAGTCGAGCTGCTTAAAACCCAGTTTCAGTTGCTGGATAGTCAAAAAGCGGCGTTAATTCCGGTTGTGACGCAGATCGAAAGTCTTACTTTCGATCTGCGTCAGCGGGAAGCCAAACAAATGCAGGATGCGCTCAGTCAGGCGGAAAAAGCGGTTTCCGGGAAGCACATCCTGATTCAGGAAAGTACGCGGGCAAATAGCCAATACAGCCGAAATTTACAGGACATTACCGCCAAAATTGAACAATACACCGAACAAAAAGCCAAGGTTGAGGCTCAAGCCGGTGAAATTGAAATCGATTTTAAAAGCGCAGAAAAGAAAATCAGTCTGGCGGGTTTAAGTCCGGCCTTGGGAAAAATTCTGCGTGAGCAGCGACGTAATTTATCGATTGAAGATGAGTTCGAGCAGCAATCCCAAACTATTCAGGGCGAAACCGCAGTAACCAGTCTTGCGCAATTCAAGGTTGAAGACCAACTCAAACGGCTGATGGATTTAGACGCCGGTCTGAAAGATATGATGAGCCGACAGGTCGATCAAACCTTACCGGTCGATCAGCGCATGATGATACAAGCCGAACTGCGAGTGTTGCTGAACAATCAGAAAGAGTTACTGAACAAGCTGTCCATTGCCTACACCACGTATCTGCGCACCTTGGGCGACTTTGATTTTGCCAGGCAGCAAATGAGCGCCCAGGCCGGTAAATTTGCCATCTATCTGGACGAGCGTTTGTTGTGGGTGCCCAGTTCCGAGCCGATCAACTTAAGCTATATAGCCGAGCTGTATCATTCCACGCAATGGCTGTTGTCGCCGTTTAACTGGATGTCTGTGATTAAAGATGCGCTTAAGCTGGCCTTTCATCAGCTGTTTTTGACCATTGTTGCGCTGCTGTGTTTTGTCGGCTTGCAGTGGAGCAGACACTGGGCGAAGCGGCAGTTGACGGCTATTTCCGGAAAAACAGATAGTTTTTATTACACCTTAAGAGCCTTGGCCTACAACCTGATGCTGGTATTGCCGCTGCCGATCATGGTCAACTATCTAGGCTGGTTTTTGAGTAGCGGCCTACAGATTGCCGATTTCACTAAAGCGGTCGGCGTCGGCTTGCAGGGCGCTGCATTGCCGCTGTTTTTTCTGCAATTTTTTTATCGCTTATTTGCCGCCAATGGCATAGCGCGTAAACATTTTCAATGGCAAGAAAGCACAGTCAGTTTGTTGCGCAAGCAAATTGCCTGGATACGTTTTATTGCGGTGCTGGGGATGTTTTTTATTAGCGGCACCGGCGCCTCGAAATTTTCGGCTCCCAGCGACAGCATCGGCCGCCTGGCGCTGATCATCATCATGATTGCGATGGCGGTGTTTGCAGGCCGGGTGTTAAAACCTTCGACCGGATTATTGCAGGACTACATCAATAAAAATCCTGAGGGCTGGATAGCTAAGCTCCGTTACGTCTGGTATTTTGCAGTCGTCTCCATCCCGTTGGTGATTATCGGATTTGCTGTCGCAGGCTACTATTTGAGCGCGTTGGAGTTGCAACAAAAACTTATTATTACGCTGCGGCTGATTTTTTTGACAGTCATCATCCATGCCCTGGTGTTTCGTTGGTTAACGCTGGTTAACCGGCAGTTGGCTATCACCAATGCAAGGCAAAAACGCAAAACGGCGGCGGTTGCCGAAAAACAACCGGCTGGCTCGGAAGACCCGGTGCTGCCGGTGGATGAACAACAAATCGATATTCCTAAAATAAACGCCCAAACCATAAAACTGCTCAATGTATGTATCGGTTTTACGCTGGTGATCGGTTTCTGGATGATTTGGAAAAACATCTTGCCGGCTTTTTCATTTCTGGATCATATTGTGTTGTGGCAGCATCTGGTTAATGTCGACCATCAGGACAGTTACCAGCCGATCACCCTGACTAATTTGTTGCTGGCCGGGCTCTATGTATTTCTTGCGGTAGTCGCGGTGCGAAATTTTTCCGGCGTGATGGAGTTGTTGGTATTCAGACGTTTGTCGATAGAGGCGGGCGGTCGTTATGCAGTTAATCAGCTGGCTAAATATGTTTTGCTTTCCATAGGCTTTATCAGTGTGGCAAACGAGCTGGGCGGCAGTTGGTCGCAGGTGCAGTGGCTGGTTGCAGCGCTCAGTGTGGGCTTGGGCTTCGGATTGCAGGAGATTTTCGCCAATATGGTCTCGGGTATTATTTTATTATTCGAGCGCCCGATACGGGTCGGCGATACCGTCACCATTGGCAGTGTCACCGGCAAGGTCAGTCGTATTCAGATGCGCGCCACCACACTGATCGATATGGATCAAAAAGACCTGATTGTGCCGAATAAAACCTTTATTACCAGTCAGCTGACCAACTGGACGTTAAGCGACGCCATAACCCGTGTGGTAATTCCTGTTGGTATCGCGTACGGTTCCGATGTCGAGTTGGCACATAAGGTCATGATCGACACGGTAAGCGCAACGCCGAAGGTGCTTGCAGATCCTGAGCCTAGCGTATTGCTGGTCGGTTTTGGCGACAGCTCGTTGAATTTTTCTATCCGCATTTTCGTCAGCGAACTGTCAAACCGATTGCCGGTTGCGCATGATTTACACGTTCGCCTCGAAAAAGCCCTGCGTGAACATGGCATAGAAATTCCTTTTCCGCAGCGTGATATTCATGTTCGTTCCGTCTCGCATGAGCAGCACGAGCTGAACCTGGACGGGCAACCGATTAAGGAGGGCTAAATTAGCCGGTTTTTTTAGGATAATAGACAGCTAATGCTGCTTAGGGTGCTATGATTCGACTATAGGATTTGTTTTAAATAGCAATCACACAGAAGAAAAGTTTATGAATTTGAATCTGGAAAAAACAAATGGATGCAGCGTCCTTTTTGTTCAGGAAGAAAGGATAGATGCGCATAATTCGGGAGAATTGAAGGAAACCATTTTGCACCTGATAGAGCAGGGCGAAATCAACATTATTGTCCAGCTGGAACGTGTGCGTTTTATTGATAGTTCCGGTTTGGGGGCGTTGTTGTCAGGCCATAAAAACGCAGCGGCCAAGTCGGGGAAGCTGATTATAGCCAACATGCAGCAACAGGTTCTATCGATGTTTGAGTTGACCCGATTAGACCGGGTGTTTGAGATTTATGCGGATTTAAATGAGGCTTTTGATAGCCAAGTGTAGCAATGCAGGAACAACATGGCGGTGTGACGAGAAACTTAGAGGTTGCGTATGTGTACTTCGGTTATTCAGGTTGAGGTAATCATTCCGACCCAGACTAAATATCTGGATTTGATCGGAAGCATCGGCGAGCGTATCGCCAAAGAGCTGGATAACTTTTCCGGTGATCGGGAGGCCTTAGCTTATCATTTGAACCTGGTGCTGACGGAAGCGACCGTCAACGCCATTAAACACGCGACATCAACAAATCCCGAAGACACCGTCAGAATAACCATACACATCCAGGAAAATGAACTGAATATCAAGGTCTATGATCACGGACAGGGCTTCGATCTGGAATCTGTGCCGCTGCCGGATTTCGATCATCCCCAAGAAGGCGGTATGGGCATATTTTTTATCCGTACCTTGATGGACACGGTGACCTATACCCGGCAGGGTGATTGCAATGTGTTGGAAATTATCAAATATTTAAGCTGATAAATAATCCTGTTGTAAACCGTCAATAAGGATAAGTCATTGAACAACGCAAGTAAAACCTGGACTACAGGCTTTCGGCAGATCGCAGAAAGGGCTTTGGGAAAACCAGCCGGGCGTCAATTGTGGCAAAAATACCATGCCGCGTTTTCGGCTGAATATCAGGCGCTGGTTACTCCGCGTTATGCGCTCAAAGATTCGCTGCATCTTGAGCAAATTCTATCCTCGTCTAAGCAGTGCATCAGCCTGTTAAATCCCGGCGCTCAAGTCGGCCACTACCGGCTGCATTTTTACAGCCATCAGCCGCGTTATCTGGATGAATATATTCCGGTTCTGGAAAATATGAATCTAAGGGTGATGGATCAGGTGCAGTTTCAGGTTACGGTCGACGGCATTACCTTGTTTATTAAAAGCTTTACCATCAAGGCGGCAAAAAACCAGTGCGCGTCATTCTCCCGGTTAAGAAGCCGGATGCTGGACACCGTACAAGTGATGATGGATGGGCTGGTGGAAAATGACGCGCTGAATAAATTGTGTGTGCTCACCGGCATGGCTTGGCAGGACATCGATGTGCTTAGGGCTTACCGGAATTATTATTTGCAACTGGGTTACCAAATTACCCGGGCCAGCGTCCATCATGCTTTGCTTAATAACCCGCAGGTTGCGCTGGGCTTGTTTAATTATTTTGAAGCGCGTTTTAGGCCCAAAGCTGAGTGGGATGACCCTACGATTCGTGAAGAACAGGCTGCATTGCCCTTGCGTTTGCAGTTGCTGGAGAGCATCGCTAGGGTTGCGGATATTAATGACGATCGGATTTTACGCACTCTGTTCAACCTGATTGATGCGACCATGCGCAGTAATTTTCATCTGCGCCGTGACCTGGAAGATTATTTCATCGCCTTTAAAATTAACAGTCTGGGCATTATCGATATGCCCGCTTTCAGGCCGCAGATGGAGATTTATGTTCATGCTCTCGACATGGAAGGCATACATTTGCGTAATGGCAAAATTTCCCGGGGCGGTATTCGCTGGTCGGATCGGCCCGATGATTTTCGATCGGAAATTCTGGGGCTGATGCAAACCCAGATTAGCAAAAACGCCCTGATTATTCCGACCGGCGCCAAGGGCGGGTTTGTCGTTAAAAAGAACGGTGTAAAGTCCTCGCCCGGCTTGGGAGCGAAAGAAGCCGGAAAAAAAGCTTATCTGACGCTGATACGTGGTTTGCTTGATTTGACCGATAATTATATCGACGACAAGATCGTCAAGCCCCTGGACATCGTCAGCTACGACGATCCCGATCCTTATCTCGTAGTAGCTGCCGATAAAGGCACGGCGCAGTTCTCCGATATTGCCAATGACGTTGCGGCCCAATACCGGTTCTGGCTGGGCGATGCATTTGCCAGCGGCGGTTCTCGTGGTTATGACCATAAAGCTCTGGGAATAACCGCGCGCGGCGCCTGGGAATGTGTAAAGCGTCATTTTCGGGAAATCGGCAAAGACATACAAAACGAAGCCTTTACCGTCGTCGGTATCGGCAGCATGGACGGCGACGTGTTCGGCAATGGCATGTTGTTGTCGCCGTGTATCCGGTTATTGGCCGCATTTAGCGGTCAGCATATTTTTATCGATCCCAATCCGCCCGCTAGCGATGCCGCATTCAATGAACGCAAGCGTTTGTTCGAGCTGCAAGGCTCCAGTTGGGATGACTATGACCGTACGCTTATTTCAGCAGGCGGCGGTGTTTATCCAAGATCGGCCAAAGATATTCCGGTATCCGACGAGCTGAAAAAATGGTTAAGTCTGCGTTACAAGTCGCTGGACGGAGAATCCTTGATCCATTACCTGCTGATGGCGCCGGTGGAATTATTATGGTTAGGCGGTATCGGCACTTACGTAAAAGCCGGTGCGGAAATACACGAAGAGGTGGGCGACCGGGCCAATGACAACGTGAGGGTGAATGCGGCGGAGCTCGGCGCCCGTGTGGTCGGAGAAGGCGCTAATCTTGGCTTTACCCAAAAAGCCCGTATCGAATACAGCCTGAGGGGAGGGCGTATTAACACCGATGCGGTCGATAATTCGGCGGGCGTCGATACCTCCGATCATGAAGTGAATTTAAAGATTTTTCTGGCCGGTCTGCACAAGAAAAACCTGATCGCCGACTATCAGCCGCTATTTATCAGCATGACTCAGGATGTTTGCCGCTTGGTGCTGGCTGACAATGTTGCCCAAAGTCTGTGTTTATCGTTGGAACAACTGCGTAGCGCAGAAAATCCCGCAGTTTTTTTGCAACTGGCCGAACGCTTGGAAGCCGAAGGTAAGTTCGATAGGGCGGAAGAATGCTTTCCGCAAGCCAAAGAAGTCATGTCCCGGCCCGGGCAAGTCATAACCCGGCCTGAATTTGCGGTGCTGATGGCGACCGGAAAAATGTTCCTGACCCAGCTAATACAGGATCAATCCGCCTTGCTACAGGAAGAATGTTGTAACTGTTATTTAGAGGCTTATTTTCCGAAACAGCTCAGCAAACATTACGCCAATCAGCTTTCCGGTCATCCTTTGGCTCAGGAAATTAAAGCCACCTTGATCAGCAATAAAATCATCAATCAGGCCGGTTGCAGTTTTTTAAGCCTGGATGAAGATAGCGACAACATCCTGGATCAGGTCACTTGTTATTTGACTTTTGATCAGGTCTTAGGCGGCGATGCCTTACGGCAAATGATAGTTGATCCGGACAATAACATAGCAGCCGATCAGCAATATCGCTTGTTGATTGAGCTGGAAAATACCCTGGCCGGTTTTTGTCGCTGGGCCATCATACAGGGAAGAAAAATCCGGCCCACTGAACAGACTGTCCAGTGTTATCGCCGCCACTTAAAGGATTATGAGCGCTATTTTAATAGCGATTGCGCTCAGTGTAACGTGCAACTGGCGCAATACCGCCAAGACGGCATACCCGATCCGCTGGCATTCAGCATGGCGTTTATAGCGGTGCTCACTGACTTTCCGCTGATCGTGTCATTGGCATTTGATACCGAGCGGGATTTTGTTACGCTGTTAAAATCATTCGATGAGATCACCGCTTATCTGGGCTTGGATCAGGTCAATAAGCAGCTGGCGAAAATGTCCATGCATGATATTTGGGAGCGAAAAGTAGTGCATGAATTGCAGGAGGATATAAAGCGAGTCATATGCCGCATCACCAAGGCTATTCTTGCCGGCAAAGCCCAAACCTGTGCTGATTATTTTGACCTGCCCGATCAAAAACCTAAAATCAACCGCTACCGGCGTATTTATCAGGACATCAACAATGCCTCGCCGGTGAACCTGTTTCCCTATATCGCGTTAAGCAAGGAACTGGAGCGTTTGGTTAATAGTTATAGTTGAATTTAATGTCATGCTGCATTTTTATCCCTAAACAGGTTGGAAATGAAGATTGCCGTAGTATTATACCAATCCCAATAAGTTCACATGCTATCCCTTCTCCAGCGGGAGAAGGTTAGGTTGAGGGGATTCAAACAACAACTTATTGGGATTGGTATT
>JAYTLW010000110.1:0-26468 GCA_043729025.1 Methylobacter sp. | reverse complement strand
GTAAAACAGGGTGCGGTTATGTTGGATGTCCGCTCGCAGGATGACTTTGAAGCCCAGCATATTGAGGGCAGTATCAACGCGCCTTTTTTCTCCTTAAGGATGCAGCTTAAAACTCTAAGTCAGGAAAAGTCTGTTGTTGTTATTTGTCGGGATGGCAAGATCAGCGAAGCTGCCGCATTTTTATTGCTCAGGCACAAGATTGAGGCCATGATTTTGAGAGGCGGGATGGAAAGTCTTGCGCCTGCAGCGTCAGCAGCAGAGACACCGGATCTGGAGATAAAGCCGGATATGGGTTCTGAGCCGGAAAATACCGATAATGCTGAAAGTGTTCATGGGGCTGGTGATTTAAAACAATCGGTCGCCAATTCCGCTGGACTGGTCGCAATGGATGGAGATGCTGCCTCAGCAGTATCGGGAGCGGCCATGACTCTACAGTCGGATGTCTTGGAAGATCAACTCGGTGCGCTTAAGTTAGAAAATATAGCGCTCAAAGACGCCAACCGACAGCTGCTCGATAAGTGCATGAAGCTGGACGTTGACAAGCAATATGCTGAAAAGCAATGTCGAATACTGTACAAACAGATGGAGAAGTTAACTCAGTTGTTGGATCAGCAAAAACAAAGCTGAGGTCACTTGCCCCGACACTAAAAGCGGCAGCGTAACCCGATAGTTAAAGTTTCAGATATCGGGTTATGGCGCGCCCGGCTTATGCTTATGAAGCACAAATCCAGTCAGCTGATTATTTGATTTTGGCTTCTTTGTAAATGACGTACTTACGGACTACAGGATCAAATTTTTTGATCTCCATTTTTTCAGGCATGGTCCGCTTGTTTTTAGTCGTGGTATAAAAGTGCCCGGTGCCTTCAGTCGAAACCAATTTAATTTTATCGCGCATTTTTCTATCCTCTTAAGAGTTATCGCCGGATTTACGCAAATCGGCAAGAACAGCATCGATGCCCTTCTTGTCAATGATGCGCATGGCTTTGGTGGAGATTCTTAGTCGAACCCAGCGGTTCTCGCTTTCTACCCAGAATCTATGGTGTTGCAGATTCGGACAAAAGCGTCGTTTAGTTCTATTATTGGCGTGTGAAACGTTATTACCCGTAACTGGGCGTTTGCCTGTTACTTGACATACTCTGGACATGATTAACCCCTAATGCGTGTCTAAATTCAAAAGTTAGCCGAGCTTTATACCAAAAAATCTTTTCAAGGTAAATAACAATCTATAAAATGAATAAGGTAAAAGGCGTAAGGCGTAAGGCAAAAGGCACATTTTTTTGCCTTGCACCTTTAGTCTTGCTCCTTTAGCCTAAAGTACTTATCAGGAAAAAATAATGCCCATTAAGCTCGGCATGGTCATGGACTCCATAGACCGTATCAATATAAAAAAAGACACCAGTTTCGCCATGTTGCTTGAAGCTCAGGATCGAGGTTGGGAGCTGCATTATATGGAGCTCAACGATTTATTCCTCCGCAATGGCAAAGCTTATGCCAGAACGCGGATCATTGAAGTTCATCGGGATGAAAAAAACTGGTATACCTTTACAGCGGAGCAGGATATAGCTCTGGAGCGGCTGGATGTGATCATGATGCGGAAGGATCCGCCTTTCGATCAGGAATATATCTATGCCACTTATTTGTTGGAACGTGCGGAAAGTATGGGCGTTTATGTCGTCAACAAACCGCAGTCGTTGCGGGATGCCAATGAAAAGCTTTTTACCGCATGGTTTCCGCAGTGCTGCGCCGAAACCCTGGTTGCCAGAGAACCTGCCAGAATCAGGCACTTTTTGCTGGAGCAGGGCGAGATTATCTTAAAGCCGCTGGACGGCATGGGCGGCACCTCTATTTTTCATTTGCGCCAGGACGATCCCAATCTTAGTGTGATTCTGGAAACCATGACCCAGTACAACAGCCGCTATGTGATGGCGCAAAAGTATCTGCCGCAAATTGTCGACGGCGATAAACGTATCTTGCTGGTTAACGGCGAGGTCATACCCTATGCTCTGGCGCGCATCCCTGCGCTCGGTGAAACCCGGGGCAATCTGGCGGCGGGCGGACGGGCCGAAGGCCGGGAATTAACCGAACGGGATCGCTGGATTGCTGCCGAAGTGGGGCCTACCTTGCGGGAAAAAGGCCTTATTTTCGTCGGGATTGATGTGATCGGCGATACGCTCACCGAAATTAATGTTACCAGCCCTACTTGCGTTCAGGAGCTTGATCGCCAGTTTGGCTTAAATATTTGCGGTCAACTGATGGATCACATTGAAACCGTCCTGCTGCCGGCAGGTTTGCAGCATACACACCATCCATGGCGATAATGAGCACACATCAGGCAATGTTTGATCCACCTGCGCCGCTGTCTAATAATGATTCATTACTGATTGCCTTGTTTGTCGCAGCCGTCGTTCACGTGCTTATTGGCCTGGGGGTTAATTTTACCGCGCCGCAGCCGGAGAAAGTCAGCCGATCAATAGATATTACCCTGGTTAATACGCCTTCCCAACAAGCACCTAAAAAGGCACAGTTTTTGGCTCAGGAAAATCAGCTGGGCGCGGGTGAACACAGCAAGAAGCCTGAGTCCCCGTCTCAACAACTGCCCAGATCCGGCAATAATAGCCAGACCCCGCCGGTAAAAAAGAGCGTACCCGAACAGAGTGAACCTAAAGCTCCGAAAAAATTGCTTACCCAGAAAATAGCTGAAAAAAAAATCGTTACTGCAACTACGCCGGATACCGGACACGATACTGAAAAACATCGTCCATTGTCGGCTGAGGCGCTACAGCAACAAATTGCACAATTGGGCACCGAAATCAGGCTCAGCCAGCAAAGTGAGCAAACCAAGATAAAATTTGTAGACGCGGTCAGCGCCCATAAATATATTGCCGCTCAATACATGAAGGACTGGGAAGATAAAGTAGAGCGCACCGGCAATCTTAATTACCCGGAAGTGGCCGCCAAGAAAAATTTCTCCGGCACCTTAACGATGGATGTCGGCATTAAAGCTGACGGCAGTATTTACAGCATACGCATCAATCAGTCTTCGGGAAATCCGGCCTTGGATGAGGCGGCTATAAGAATTGTTCGTATGAGCGCGCCCTTTGCACCGTTACCGGCAGATTTACAAAAAGAACTTGATGTACTGGTGATTACCCGGGTTTGGAAATTTTCTGATGAATCGGGTATGACTACGCGATAAACAGTTGCTTAAGCCGCCATAAACTTTGATACTAAGACTCATGAACCAAGACACTTACTTAACTAATCAGTTTATTATCGCCATGCCTACTCTGGCGGATCCCCTGTTTTTTCATACAGTAGCCTATTTGTGCCAACACAATGAAGATGGCGCATTAGGCATCGTCATTAACCGTTCGACGGATATGAAGCTGGGCGAGATATTTAAGCAGATGGATATTATTGTTACTGCGCCCGCTGCGGCTGAAACACCCGTGTACGCAGGGGGGCCTGTGCATCAGGAACGCGGCTTCGTGGTGCATACTTCCGGCGGCGACTGGCAGGCGAGCCTGGCCGTTTCAGAGACCATTTCCCTGACGACTTCCCGTGACGTGCTTGAAGCCATTGCGGCAGGAGAGGGGCCCAAGCAATATCTGGTGGCCTTAGGTTACGCCGGCTGGAGCGCCGGGCAATTGGAAAAAGAAATTAAGGACAACTCCTGGCTTAATACGCCTTGCGGTAAACAGGTGTTGTTCGATACGCCGGTTAACTTACGCTGGAGTGCGGCGGCCGAGCAGATCGGCATTGATATTAACCAGCTGACGGCCCCGGCAGGACATGGCTGATTCGTTTTTTGTGGGAGAGGCTTTAGCCTCGATTTTAGGACTTCAAAATTTTATGCACCGGCGGCTGTCGTGGCTAAAGCCTCTCCCACAACATTGCCCGCGATACTCCGCGTTGTCCTGTTGAATTAAACTATGCAAGATCCATTACTCCCCGCAGCCAACCTCGATACCTTTCTGGGTTTTGATTTCGGCACCAAAAAAATTGGCGCGGCCATCGGTCAAACCACCACAATTACCGCAAGTCCCTTGCAAACCATACGTTCGATCAATCAAAATCCTAACTGGGACATCATCGGCAAACTGATACAAGAATGGCGCCCCGCAGGTTTAGTGGTCGGCATATCAAGGCAGGCCGACGGCTCTGACAACCCGGTGACGCCGCGCATGTTAAAATTTTGCAGACAATTGGAAGGGCGTTATCAACTGCCTGTTTTTCAGCAGGATGAGACCTTGTCGACCTTTGAAGCCAAGCAACTGTTGTTTGATGAAGTCAATGTTAATGCAAGCAAACTCTGGGCAGTGCAGGATCAACTTGCCGCTCAGCTTATTTTGCAAAGCTGGTTAAATGACCGTACCCAAAAGGACTGTTAAGTGCTAGATATTTTCGAATTACTAAACAACCTGGAAGCCGAGCTAAAACGCATTATCGATCAGAGACAACTTAACAATCCGTTGATGATAGGCATACGTACCGGTGGCGTGTGGGTTGCCGAACATATGCACCGGCGTTTAGCGATCGGCGAACCTTTGGGCTTGCTGGATATTTCATTTTATCGGGACGATTTTTCGCAAATCGGCGTCAATCCCAAGGTCAAACCCAGTCAGTTGCCGACGCATATTGAAGGCCGAGACATTATCCTGATCGACGATGTTTTTTATACCGGCAGAACCATACGCGCCGCCATGAATGAAATTTTCGATTATGGCAGGCCGAATCAGATCGTTCTGGCGGTGCTAATCGAGCGCGACGGCAGACAAATCCCGCTTAAACCCGATTGCGTCGGGGCCAGCATCACCTTAAATGCGGATCAGCGGATCAAATTGACCGGGCCGGAACCCTTAGGCATTCATCTGGAAAGCAATGATGCAACGGACTAAACCATGATTGATAACCTGCAATTAAATGCTGAAGGCAAACTCAAACATTTCCTGACCATTGAAGGCCTGAGCCGGGGCTTATTGACGGAAATTCTCGATACCGCCGAGTCTTTCGCAGGCATGTCCGAGCATCAGGTTAAAAAAGTGCCGCTGTTGCGCGGCAAAACTATCGTCAACCTGTTTTTTGAAAACAGCACCCGCACCCGGACGACCTTTGAACTGGCCGCCACGCGTCTGTCCGCCGATGTGATCAATATGAATATCGCCACCTCGGCCACATCAAAAGGCGAAAGCCTGCTTGACACCATACGCAATCTCGAGTCCATGTTTGTCGATATGTTTGTGGTGCGCCATGCGCTCAGCGGCGCGGCGCACTTTATCGCTCAGCAGACCGCAGCGCATATCAGCGTCATCAACGCCGGAGACGGCCAGCACGCCCATCCGACCCAGGCCATGCTGGACATGTTTACCATACGTCAACTCAAACCGGATTTTTCCAGCCTGAGAGTCGCCATTATCGGCGATATACTGCATTCCAGGGTGGCGCGCTCGGAGATTCAGGCCTTAAATACCTTGGGCGTGGCCGAAGTCAGGGTGATTGCGCCCAAAACCTTATTGCCTGCGCATGTGGAAAGCCTGGGGGTGAGCGTTTCGCATAATTTGACCGCAGGACTTAAAGATATTGATGTGGTGATGATGCTGCGCTTGCAGAAAGAACGCATGAGTTCGGCTTTACTACCCAGCGAGAGCGAATATTTCAAATGTTTCGGTCTCACCGAAGACAAGCTTAAAATCGCCAAGCCCGACGCCATAGTCATGCACCCCGGGCCTATCAACCGGGGCGTGGAAATCGATTCGAAAGTCGCCGACGGCCCGCAATCGGTGATACTCAAACAAGTCAGCAACGGCATTGCGGTGCGCATGGCGATCATGGCGATGGCCATGCAAACTGCCGCACCTGCTCCCGGCAGGTTTGGCGGCGTACACGCCATCCATGGCGATCGCCACGCCGGTTCCCTTCCGGCTTATGGCATACACACCATCCTTGGCGATAAAGGAGCGGTGTAATGATACGCATAGACCACGGCAGAATTATTGATCCGGCCAACGACATAGACCGCGTCGGCTGCATTTATATTGCAGGCGGCAAGATTGTTTCTGTGACTGACGAACCTGCCGGTTTTAAAGCGGATACTGTCATTGATGCCAGCGACAAAATAGTCTGCCCAGGCTTTATCGATTTAAGCACCCGGCTCAGGGATATGGGACACAGCCGCAAAGCGACTTTTAAAAGCGAAGTGCTGGCTGCGGCTGCCGCCGGCGTCACTACAATGTGCCTGCAACCGGACACGATGCCGGTCGTCGACACGCCAGCCGTGGTCGAGCTGATCAAGGAGCTGGCGGAAAAAGCCGAGTACCCGCAAATCTATGCTGTCGGCGCTCTCACTCAGAAACTGGAAGGCACGGAACTCAGTTCCATGTTGTCGCTAAAGCAGGCGGGCTGCATTGCGGTCGGTAATGCCGACCAGCCGGTAAAAAATCTGTTGATCTTAAGACGGGCCATGGAATATGCGGCCAGCCATGATTTATTAATGATGTTCCGAGCCAATGATTTTTGGTTGGGCAATAACGGTTGTGCCCATGAAGGCGCAGTCGCCACCCGCTACGGTTTGCCCAGCATACCCGAAGCCGCCGAAACCATCGCTTTGGCGCAATGCCTGGAACTGGCCGAACTGACCGGCTGCCGGGTGCATTTCGGCCAGTTAAGCTGCAAACGTTCGGTGATAAAAATCCACCAAGCCAAAAAATACGGCTTGAAGGTCAGCGCCGATGTCGCCATCCATCAGCTGCATCTGACCGAAAACGATATGAAGCCTTTTGACAGCGCCTATCATGTGTTGCCGCCCTTGCGTACCGAAGCGGATAAGCAGTATTTACGACAAGGCTTGGCTGGCAGCACGCTGAACAGCATCTGTTCTGACCATCAGCCGCATGATCTTGACGCCAAATTGGGTGCGTTTCCTGAGACGGAACCGGGGATGTCGGCGTTGGAAACCCTGTTGCCGTTAATGCTCAAACTGGTAGCGCAACATGCGATAACGCTGGAACAGGGCATCGCCTGCTTAAGCGCCAATCCGGCGCGGGTGCTCCGTTTGGACAGCGGCGCGTTAACGCCGGGTTTTTCGGCCGATGTGTGTATTTTCGACCCTGAACTCGACTGGCAGGTTAATTCGGAAAACTGGAAGAGTCAGGGCGTCAACACGCCATTTTGGGGGCAATGCCTGAAAGGCCGGGTAACTCATACTTTGCAGACGGGTAAGATTATTCACCGGCTATAGAATGTCAGTATTACAGATGAATTTTTGCAACCACTCTGCTGCGCCATTCCTTTTCTTCGCTGAGTAACCGCCTACACATACTCGTGATGTCTTATCGGAAGAACGGCCAAAGCAAGCTTTGGACTCCAAATGTCCAGATACCGGAGTTCAAAGCTTGCTTTGTACGAATTTTTAAATAACGGGAAATCACAAACATGATGCAAAAAAGAACAGCTCACCAGATCGCCGATGTGCTGATTGAGGCTCTGCCCTATATCCAGCGTTTTAAAGGCAAAACCATCGTGGTTAAATTCGGCGGCAACGCCATGGTTGATGAAGAGCTCAAACACAGCTTCGCACGGGATATTGTGTTGATGAAACTGGTCGGCTTAAACCCGATTGTGGTTCACGGCGGCGGGCCGCAAATCGGTCAATTGCTGGAAAAACTGGGCAAAACGACAGGCTTTGTCGACGGCATGCGCATCACCGACAGCGAAACCATGGACGTGGTCGAAATGGTGCTGGGCGGACTGGTGAACAAGGAAATCGTCAATTTAATCAACATGCACGGCGGGAAAGCAGTCGGCTTGACCGGCAAAGACGGCAATTTCATCCGCGCCAAAAAACTGCATCTTACCCCGCGTGAAGTCTTGCCGGGAGCGCTAGCCCCGGAGATTATCGATCTGGGCCATGTCGGCGAAGTGAGCAGCATAGATCCGGGGGTGCTCGATATGCTCGGCGGCAGCGATTTTATCCCGGTTATTGCACCGATCGGGGTCGGCGATGATGGACATTCCTACAACATCAATGCCGATCTGGTGGCCGGAAAAATTGCCGAACAATTAAAAGCCGAGAAACTGATTTTACTGACCAATATCCCGGGCATTCTGGACAAGCAGGGCGCGCTGCTGACCGGCTTATCTATCAAAAAGACCGAGGAACTTATCGCCGACGGCACCATTTCCGGCGGCATGATCCCCAAAACCCGCTGCGCCACCGATGCGATAAAAGGCGGCGTCACCAGCGTGCATATTATCGACGGTCGTGTAGACCATGCGGTGCTGCTGGAATTGTTTACCGATCAAGGGGTTGGGACGTTGTTGCTTAAGGGGTAGCAGTAGGATGGGTAGAGACGGTAGTCGAAACCCATCTTAGTCAAATAACATTTATGTGATGGGTTTTGCGTTGCTCTACCCATCCTACGCGCTTAACCAGCCAACCCCGTTACTTACCCACAGCAGCTTCAATAAACGGCCTGAACGCCGACCTTATATCGCGTACTTTCTGGCTGGCGCAGAGCTCGGCGCCCAGCGATGATTCCCGGCAGCGGATATCGAGAAAAAGCTGCTGTTTTTTGTTTTCGTCTTCTATTTTTGAGACCGACAAGCTCAGCTCGCTGTCGGTTGCAGGTGCGCGGCCCATAATCAATTGATCGGTGTCGGTATCTATCGGTGTTGCGGCATGGGCTTTGATAAAGTCACGCGCGCTAGTCCAGGCTTTTGTGCACAGTGCATCGGTTTCGCAGGCATACAGGCCGATTTCATCGGCGACTTTAGTTTGCGCCGTTTTGTCAGACGCTTTAGATGGATCTGTATTGTCCTGAGTTAAAAACTTAAAGCGTTCAATGTTGCTTTCAAATTCGGCCTTGGCCCGATTCTTTTTTTCGATATGTTTGCTTATTTCAGCATTAGCTGTTTGTATCTGCGCTTCGGTTTGCTTGATTTCGTTCAGCAAAAAAGCAGGGATTTTTTTACCGTTACGTTCCAGCTCGGCGGCTTTCTTTTGCTGTGTTTCAAGTTGGTTTTCCACCCGCTTTAAATTGCCCTGGGCCGCATTCCGCTGCGCATCCAGTGACTGTAAGGTTGCGTAAAGGCTCGCTTGCATGTCGTTGGCATTACGGAAAGTGCTGAGCAGCACTTTGTCGTTGGCGGCCTGCTTAGCGATGATTTTTTGCTGGGCTTTTTTCAATTCGCCAAGCCGATTATCCAGAGCCTGCTGTTCTTTTGTTTTTGCCTTTTCGGTGACTTCAAGTATCCGACCTTTTTCGTTTAGTGATTCCCGGCGGTATTGAGATTGTTCAGGTGGCACTTGATCTGAGAAAATGGTCTCTCCATGCTCACCAACCCATTTGTACATTTTTTTGGCAAATGCCGGCTGGCTGCTGCTCAGTAAAAAGCAACAAACTAAAAAAATACTGGCTGAAAAAGTGCGTGTTTGCATGGCTGATGAGTAATTTTCCGAGAAATAAAATTTATATGGCAAAGATAGCAGAGTTGAGATTTTTTGATGGGCTCTGATTAACGGATTTAACGTAGTGTTGTTACAGGGAAAAATCAAATTGCAGGAAATCCGGAAGATTGGGCAGCTTCCTCGGCGAACTGATGGCGATGCGCTTATCCCGCCCGGATTCTCCCGTTACCAGCTTACAGGCCGATTTGCTGACTGCAAACTGATCGGCTATAAATGCAATCAGCTGTTGATTGGCTTTGCCGTCGATAGGCGCGGCCCTGATTCTAAGCTTCAAGCGCTCGCCATGCAGTCCAGACCATTCATCCTTGCTGGCCTTGGGTTGCACGTGGAGATTCAGGGTCAAAACATGCTGATCCCAACTGTACCAGCTCAAGCGATCACCGCTTTAACCAATCAAGTTGGCTAATTGATGCAGCGGCGGCAATATGACCATTTTGGCCAGTTGCAACAGCATCAACACGGCCAGCGGCGACAAGTCCATGCCGCCCAGATCGGGAATGAATTTGCGGCAGGTTTTAAGCAAAGGCTCGGTCAGGCTGTGCAGTATGGACGACGCCGCGCCAAACGAGCCGGGATTCATCCAGCTGAGTATGGCCCTGGCGAATACCGAGTAGATGAAGATATTGATCAGCAGCGACACCAGTTGGGTGAGCGACAAAATGGTCAGTGCGCCGATACTGATAGAGACGCCTTTCAGCAGCAATATTGAAAAATCGGCCAGCATTTGCAGGCTGAGCACCAGCACCAGCGATGAAGTGTCTATTTTTCCGATAGAGGGCACAAAGCGACGCAGCAGTTTTAACGGCGGGTGGGTCGCTTTGACCAGAAACTGGGAGATAGGATTGTAAAAATCGGCGCCGCACCATTGCAACAAAAAGCGCAGCAATACGCCCAGAATATACAGCGAAAACAGCGAGTCGATGATAAAAATAGCGGGGTCGGTCATGTAGCTTGAATCCATCAGGAATTCTCCATTTGTTGGGACATTTCAATAGAGCGGTCTCGTGCCGCGTGTAATGCTTTTGCAACCAGCTCGGTAAACCCGCCTTGTTCAAAAGTCTCTATAGCCTGCTCCGTTGTGCCGCCGGGAGAGGTGACGCGCTTGCGTAACTGTTGCGGCGATTCGGTTGACTCCAGCGCTATTTTGGCGGCGCCCAATGCGGTTTGTTGTACCAGTAAACGCGCGGTTTCTTGATTCAAGCCCTGTTCCAAAGCGGCTTTTTCCATGGCTTCCATCAGCAGGAAAAAATAGGCGGGGCCGCTACCGGAAACGGCGGTCACCGCGTCCAGATCGCCTTCATCGTCAACCCATAGCGCAATGCCGACTGCACGTAAAATACTTTCCGCGAGATCCCGTTGTTCAGCGCTTACCCGGGCGTTGGCATGCAATGCGGTAGCGCCGGTCAACACCAGAGCCGGGGTGTTGGGCATGCAACGCACGATGGCGGTTTCAAGGCCCAGCCAGCGGCTCAAGCTGCGCTGGTTGATACCGGCGGCGATCGACACCACCAGCGGTTTTTTTTGCTGAATCAGCGCAGCGACACTTTTTGCCACAGCACTCAGCGACTGCGGCTTGACTGCCAGAACCACGACATCAACCGCATTGATGATGTCGTCATTGTTTACCGAGGTGTGAACGTTTAGCTGTTTTTCCAGGGCGGCCAGGGTGTCCGGGTTAATATCCGACACCCAAATATGTTCCGGCGTATGGCCGCTGGCAATCAATCCGCTGATCAGGCTGGATGCCATATTGCCGCCGCCGATAAAACCTATCTTGTTTGTTTTCATGCTTGTTTAATGTGTTTGTTGAGTTGAAAGTATTTTACCCTATATGAGGTCTTCATAATAAATCACAAGGCTTTTGATCTAACAAGCTGTGCTACATTACGCGTATAAACCGATAAACAGAGCTTATGATCGAAACCATTTATATAGAAGAAGCTATCCTGCACCACCCGCGTGTTTTGGACATAGTGGCGCGCTTCCCGCAAGCCAGAACCATAAGCTGCGGCCGTTACGGCGAAGTGTTTAACCCCAAGGCGCAAAACTTTCGCCTGCAAAAGCAACAGCCTGCCCTAATACTGGCCGAAAAATATAAAAACTATGCGCTGGAAGCGCCTAAAGGTTACGGCATCGGAGCCGCAAGGAATTATTACTTTTCGCACATGCTTAATTGTTTGTACGATTGCCGTTACTGTTTTTTACAGGGCATGTACCAGTCGGCCAATTACGTGCTGTTTGTCAATTACGAGGATTTTCAGCAAGACATCCGGCGATTGTGTAGCGAGTCGCCGTCCGATGACCTGCATTTTTTTTCCGGTTACGACTGCGATAGTCTGGCTTTGGAGCCGGTAACCGGCTTTGCCGAGCAGTTTTTGCCGTTTTTTGCAACGCTACCCAATGCCTGGCTTGAATTAAGAACCAAAAGCACCCAGGTCAGAAGCTTGTTAAATCGCGAGCCCTTGCCCCGTTGCATCGTGGCTTTCAGCCTGTCACCGGATCAAATAGCTAAAAAAGTCGAAGCAAAAGCGCCGTCGTTACAGCGCCGTCTGGATGCAGTGCGCAAATTGCAGGAACACGGCTGGCAAATCGGACTGCGTTTTGACCCCTTGATATATCAAACCGGCTATCAACAACAATACCGGGAGTTTTTCGAGCAGGTTTTTTCGATGATCGATTTAAACCAGCTGCATTCGGTCAGTCTCGGCGTGTTTCGATTGCCTGAGAATTTTTTTAAAAAAATGCACACACTTTATCCCGAAGAAAAGCTTTTTGCCGGGCCCTTGGTTAATCAACAAGGCATGGTTTCTTATAAACAGGAACTGGAACAGGACATGATGCGCTACTGCACCGAACAAATTTTGACCTATATGCCTGCCGACAAATTTTTTCCATGCACCCTATAAAGCGCACCGTACTGGTGACCGGCGCCAGTTCCGGCATAGGACGGGCCATCGCTGAAAATTTATTACGACAGGGTCATTGGGTGCTTGGCGTGTCCCGGGATTGCGGCAAGTTTATTCGGCGCGTGGCTCACTTTACGCCGGTGCAGCTGGATTTAAGCCGACTGCATGACATTCCGCCAAAAATGCGCGAACTGGAGCAGGCCTTCCCCGACATTGATGCCGTGATTTTTTGCGCCGGGCGGGGCCAGTTCGGTTCCGTGGAAGAGTTTTCCTATGCGCAGATTGAAGACCTGATGACGCTAAACTTTACCAGCCAGGCCTTCTTGGTTCGCGCCTTGTTGCCCGCCTTAAAGCGCAAAGAACACAGCGATTTGATTTTTATCGGCTCGGAAGCCGCCTTAAAAGGCAGCCGTAAAGGTGCGCTGTACTGCGCGTCTAAGTTTGCGCTGCGCGGCTTTACCCAAGCCTTGCGTGAAGAATGCGGCAAAAGTAAGGTGCGGGTGTGTCTGATCAATCCGGGCATGGTCAAAACCGCGTTTTTTGACACCTTGTCTTTTGAGCCTGGCGATGAACCCAGCCATTTTATCGAGCCCGAAGATGTCGCAGAAGCGGTGTCCTACGTGCTTAATTCAAGTGTGCAGATAGTGATTGATGAAATCAATCTGAGTCCATTGAACAAGGTGGTGAAGTTTAAAAAGCCATGATTAAAAAGGGGGGTAGACGAATTCATCTCCATTGCAGATGACGGCTGGTGCCTTTTAGAAAGTCATAACTTAAGAGAGCAGAGGTATCGTCATTCCGGTAGGGAATGCCGGGATCCAGGCTACATGGATGCAAGTTACGCCACTCACCCCAGCATTGATATAATCAAACTTACTCTATATGATTAAATTCGATTTTAAAGGAGTGAATTATGAGCACCAAAGTAATTACCGCACATGTTCCGGTGGAACTTGCCGACAAGGTTGATCAAATAGCAGCTCGTTTGGATCGCTCGCGTGGCTGGATTGTAAAACAGGCGCTGGCTGATTGGCTAGGACAAGAAGAAGAGCGCAGGCGCTTAACGCTGGAAGCACTTGAAGATGTTGATACGGGGCAAGTCATTGACCACCAAGCCGTGCAAGCCTGGGCCAATAGTCTTGATACCGACAAACCGCTACCGATTCCGCGCTAATGCAGTTGAAATGGACTAGCAAAGCGTTGGCTGATCTGGCGCGGCTTTATGCCTTTTTGTTCACAATCTAACCTTATTCGTTAGGCAAACCTCAAAGCAGCTTGACCAGCGTAGCAACTACCGCCGCTTGCGCCAATAAAAGACCAGCCATCCATTTAACAAGGTCGGCTTTAAGGGTTTCAAGGTCAAACTTAGTAGCCAACTCGCGCACGGCAATAGTTTCGTTCAATACCTCCGTCAATGCTTCTACTTCGGCTTTTGCCTGTTCTTCTGAAACACCTGCGGATTTGAGCCGTTCTACAAATTTCAAGGTATCGAAGGTGATGGTGGTCATGGTATTGACTCCTGCTTTTAGTTTAGTGCTCAGTTTACCACGCTTGACAAGTGCCGCAAACCTGGACGAAGGACTGATAAAGGAACACAGTTATTGCCCCCAGTTATTACAGTTATTATCGGGGCAAAAGTAACCTGACCCCTTTTTTTGACCCCTTTTTTTACCTTTTTTTAGCCATTGAGGGTTACAAGCCCGCTAAGGCGGAGATTGTTCAAAAAATTCAGCAATTACGGGTACAGTATGGCATCCAAGTATCACCTCGAAAATAGTCTGATTTATATTGACGGCACGGATATTCCTCGTAATAAACCGGGCATAGCGAACAGCGAGGAGTTACACGAATTAGAGCGTGAATTGCTTGAGGAGGCGTATCAAGTTTTTTATGACGAATTGGATGATAACACGGTATTTGACGAGACTTATTTCGAAGCTTTACATCGCAGAACGTTTGAAAGCCTGTACGATTGGGCGGGGGAATATCGACATTTTAATATGATTAAGGGCACAATCCGCTTTTGTCAGGGAGCTTATGTTGAAAGTGCCTCGCATAAGCTGTTTGCTGAATTAGAACAGGCAAATTATTTAAAAAATACAGGGATTTCTAAAGGCGAATTTGTTTGTCAATTAGCGTATTTTAAATGCGAACTAATCGCCCTACATCCTTTTTATGAATTAAATGGACGTATCACCCGTTTGTTTTTCGACATGATTGCGCTATATAACGGCTATCGTTATATCGATTATTCTGGCATTACCCCCGAAGCTTACATTAACGCTTCAATTCAATGCGTCCAGTTTGCTGATTGCAGGGCAATGGAAAAAATTATGGCTGACGGGCTAATAAATTTAAACGATTATGAATGAACTGCGTCTGTTGGATAAATGTTTAATGGATGGCTTAGGTTGCAAGGAAGTGATAGCCCATCCCGCCGCACAATCGCTAATCATTGAACAAGACTTGCAGGCAGCAGTATGTTTACGCGACTGATAGTTAATTTTGCTTACTTTTTAAAAATATCAAAGCGTTACCAACGCGCCAAGCTGTTTTTCTATAATCTACTGGAGAATCCCAACAGCCAGTTTAAATCATATTTTGATGTTGTTATGATTTGCCTGGTAATGCTCAGCGTTTTTCTGTTGATTTACGAGGTGGACAATAAATTGACCGAAAGCGAGGTGCTGTTCGAGCATTGCGTAATTGGTATATTTATTGTGGAGTACCTGCTGCGGGGCTGGGTGTATAGCGACAATCATAAAATCATCCTTGAGCATTATGAAAGGGCAAAATATTTGAATGTCCCTTTTCGTCTGGGTAAGGTTGCCGGAATCATTCTAGGCAAAAAAATAAAGTATGTTTTCACGCCCCTGGCCCTGATCGATTTGCTCGCTATTTTGCCCAGTTACAGGCCGTTACGGATATTAAGGGTTTTCCTGATCTTTCGGCTGTTTAAGCTGTTCCGTTATTTCAAGAGCATTAAACTATTTGCCAACGTCTTAGCCAGCAGGCGTTTTGAACTCGTTACCTTGGGAGTTTTTCTGGGCTTTCTGGTATTTGTCGCCAGCACCGGCATTTATTTATTCGAAAACCCCGCTAATGGCGGGCAGGTTAAAAACCTGTTCGATGCTTTTTACTGGGCGATTGTGACGGTTGCAACCGTCGGTTATGGCGATATTACGCCGCAGACTACCGGCGGGCGGATCGTTGCGATGGCCTTGATTCTGATTGGCCTCGGCGTCTTGTCTTTTCTTATTTCCATCATTGTTGCGGCATTTAACGAGGAAATGGACGAATTGCGTGAAAGCAGCACTTACGCCGATCTGAACCGCTTCGACAGCTTTGTTATCATTTGCGGATTTGGCCGGGTGGGGCAGCATATTGCCGCACAGCTGAAAAAAGACCGACTGCATTTTGTTATCATTGATACCAGGGAATCTAACGTCTTGAAAGCAAAGCGGCTGGGTTATCTGGTAATTCATGAGGATGCGAGCAAGAATGGCGTGATCCAGAAAGCGGGTATTAATAACGGCGCAACGGCGGTTATCTGCACGACCGGCGATGATGTGATCAATGTTTATATCACGCTGACCAGTCGTCATTTAAACCCGGATGTCAGGATTATTTCCCGCGCTAACAATCAGGATAACGTCAAAAAACTCTATCAGGCCGGTGCCAGCAATGTGATTCAGCCGTTTGAAATAGCAGGCATGGTGGTCGCCGAATATATCGGCCAGCCGGTGGCTTTTGAGGCGATTTTGGGCATCATCCGCGAGGAAAGCCATATCATCATGGAAACATTATGTGTGCACCCCGGTTCATTCATCGAAGGGATGAACTTAGCCGAGATTGACTTTGAACAAAGGAAATTAATGCTGCTGGGTATTATCAGTGCCAATCCGGCGCACCAAAAACATAAAAACAGTTACCCAATAAAAAATCAGCATTTTTATTTTAATCCTGAGTCGCACTTTGTATTGCGTGAGGGTGATTTATTGGTCGTTATAGGCAGGGAGTACGCTATTGACTATTTTCGCGATCAGATTGAAAAAAGCCGGTTAAAAAGAGGAAAAAAACGATGAAGCGCATTGCGGTATTTGGCTACAGCGTCATGTCTTTGGAAGCGATGAGCCGATTGAATCAGGAGCAATACAGCATTGTTTTTATCGGCAAAGACGATGCCGAAGCGGCTCTGGTTGCAGAAAAAGGCTTTGATACCAAAGTCATTGATTTTCGCAATGATGATGCGCTCAGATCCATTGGTATTGGTGTTGATGTCGATACCCTGTTTTGTTTTTATCCCAGGGATTTCGATAATGTATTTTTAACTATTTCGGCGCGGGCGCTTGATAAAAATATTAACATAGTCGCCATTGTAGACGACCCGGAATCGGCTGAAAAATTATTAGCCGCAGGCGCTAATAAAATCATTGACCCTTATGAAATTTGCGGTAGAAAAACTCACGAAATGTTAACCAAGCCGGATATTACCAATATTCTGGATAATACCGTTTTCGGTCGGTATGATTTAAATATGGCGCAAATAGAAATCCCTAAAGGCTCCTGCTTGGAAAATACTAAAACCAGTGACTTAAAGTTGAATGAAAAGCATAATCTGATACTGATCGGTGTTGTGGATAGAGAATTAGGCGATCAATTGCATTTTGCAATCGGCGAGAAAGAACACTGCTTGGATGCGGGAGATGTTCTGGTGGTAATGGGGCCTGCAAGGGAAATTAAATCTTTTAAAAGAGTGGTTGAGCAATGTTGAGAGTGGCGAACTCAAGTCGGACAAAGCGTTTTAATGTTTAACAAGCCGTTTATTAAACAACTGTTCGGCAGTTTTCTGGACTTGGCGCCTATCCTCGCGGTTGTTTTGATATTTCAGGTTTTTATTATCCGTCAGCCTATTCCCGATGTCGGCAGTGTACTCGCCGGCACTGTCTTTGTTATTCTGGGGCTTACCCTGTTTGTTCGGGGACTCGAGCAAAGCCTGTTCCCGATAGGCGAGTCGATGGCTTATGCGTTCGCCCGCAAAGGCAGTTTGTTCTGGCTGCTAGTTTTTGCCTTTTGTTTGGGTTTTGGCACCACGGTGGCGGAACCTGCGCTGATCGCCGTTGCTCAGGAAGCGGCCAATATTGCAGCTTCTGCCGGAATTATCGAACAAACCGAGCAGGCTAAAGACAGTTATGCGTTGGGCTTACGCATTACCGTTGCGCTGTCGGTCGGTTTTGCAATTTTGGTCGGCGTATTACGGATTATCCGGGGCTGGCCTTTGTATTACCTGATTATCGGCGGTTATTGCGGGGTGATTGTGATGACGCCTTTTGCCCCGCCTGAAATCATCGGCATTGCCTACGATTCCGGCGGCGTTACCACTTCGACGATTACCGTTCCGCTGGTCACTGCGCTGGGCGTCGGCCTAGCTACAGCCATTAAAGGACGCAATCCGATGGTTGACGGTTTTGGGCTGATCGCCTTTGCCTCATTAACGCCGATGATCTTCGTCATGGCCTACGGAATGCTGAGATGATAGCCTGGATCAGCCAGTTTGCGCTGGCATTGTTATCGACCTGCAAGGATATTTTGCCGATTGCCGCTATTATTATCGGTTTTCAGATACTGGTTATTCGCAGACCCCTGGCGCATCCAAAAAAAATGCTGATCGGGTTTATCTATGTTTTGCTCGGCATTGCGTTTTTTCTGAAAGGCCTGGAAATGGCGCTGTTCCCGTTGGGGAAGCTGATGGCAGCCCAGCTGACTACGCCGGAGTTTTTAGGTATTAATCCCGGCGAACAGAATGTAAGTTGGCAAGCCTATTATTGGGTGTATGTGTTTGCCGCCAGCATCGGTTTTGCGACCACGCTGGCCGAACCGTCTTTACTGGCGGTTGCCTGGAAAGCCGAACAGATTTCCGGTGGCGCTATCCAGGCGCTGGGACTGCGCATCGCGGTTTCCATAGGCGTCGCTTTCGGCATTGCGCTGGGCGCTTACCGGATTGTGACCGGCACCGAGCTTTATTATTATATTGTTGCAGGCTATGTCGTCGTGCTAATACAAACCCTGTTTGCGCCCAAACTGATCATCGGTTTGGCTTATGACTCGGGCGGGGTGACGACGTCTACGGTTACCGTGCCGTTGGTTACCGCACTGGGTCTGGGTCTGGCCTCTACCATACCCGGTCGGAACCCCTTACTGGACGGCTTCGGCTTGATCGCCTTCGCCAGTTTATTCCCGATCATCGCCGTGTTGGGCTATGCCCAAATTGCGCAATGGCTTAGCAAAAGCAGTCTTTCACCCAAACCCTGAGGACAACCATGCATTTCAAATTAATTATCGTATTTGTCGAAGATGACAAGACTGACCTGGTGCTTGAGACCGCGCGTGAAAACGGTGCTAAAGGCGCAACCGTGGTCAATAATGCTCGCGGCGAAGGCATGAAACAATCGAAAACTTTTTTTGGCCTGACCTTGGAGACTCAGCGCGATGTGCTGCTGTTGCTGGTCGAAGAGCATCTCAGCCGGCACATACTGGAAGCCATCGCCAAGGCCGCGCAATTCGACAGCAAACCCGGCACCGGCATTGCCATACAAATCGATGTTGAAGACGCTGTCGGCGTCATGCATCAGGTCGAAAAATTAACCCAGGAACTCGAGGATAAAATATGATAGAGCCACGCATTGTAATCCGTGTCAAAGATGTGATGAAAACCGACTTCGGCACCATCGACGGCATCGCCACCGTAGGCGATGCCCTGAACAAGATGAAAGCCCTTAAAACCTCGGTGCTTATCGTCAATAAACGCCATGAAGACGACGAATACGGCTTGATTAATTCCGGCGACATCGCCCGCCATGTGCTGGCTAAAGACCGGGCGCCGGATCGGGTTAATGTCTATGAAATCATGAGCAAACCGGTAATTTCGGTGCATCCCGATATGGACATCCGCTATTGCTCGCGCTTATTCGCCAACTATAATCTGGTCAGGGCGCCGGTCATTGAAAATAACCGGGTTATCGGCATTGTCAGCCCGAACACACTGGTACTGGATGGCATGTACAAAGGGGGTAAGTAATACTTCGTAAGACTTTAGCAGCGAAAATAAAACGCCACAGATTCACAGATTAAACTTATGACATATTCAAAAGTAACAAAAAGAGTCATCCTTCGACAGCGCTCAGCACAGGTTTTATAATCTGCGAATCTGAGGCAACAAAATACCCAATTGAGTATTTACAAACATTAAAAAAGGCTATTAATCATGTTGAAATTGTTAGCGTTTAATTCGAGGATCTGGTTTTTTCTGGGTTTTTTAGGCTGTGTTTTTTTGCTGGCAATGGGCGCTTATTTCCAATTTGTCGAGGGCTTAGATCCCTGCCCCCTGTGCATTTCCCAGCGGATTGCTATTTTGCTGACCGGTCTGGTGTTTTTAAGCGCCGCGATCCACAATCCAGGGCAAAACAGGGTGAAAATTTATGCCATTATTGGCGCGGCCACGGCCTTGTGCGGCGCGGCGATTTCAACTAGGCATGTCTGGATACAGCACTTGCCGCCTGATCAGGTGCCGGAATGCGGCCCCGGTCTGGACTATGTGCTGCAAAACTTCCCCTTGTTTGAAACAATCAAGTTAATGCTCAGCGGCACCGGGGATTGCGCCAAAGTGGACTGGACTTTGTTGGGCTTCAGTATGCCGGCATGGACTTTGCTCGCCTTTTTAATGCTGGCGACATTAAGCCTGCTGCAAATTTGCCTTGTTAAAGCGCCGGATCGGTAGGCGGCTATGAATTTTAGTTTTCATTAAAAAATAAACCGCCACAGATTCGCAGATTATAAATAAGTTTAATCTGTGAATCTGTGGCAATTTTGACAGGAGGATATTTCTTGCGGGCTACTCAAGAGCCGAAAGTAGTTGACCCTGGAACAAACAGTGAAACTGCCGTCATCGGCATAAATTATCCCTACTACAAAAATCTTTGGAATAGAGCATGAAACATATTTTATTGGCGCTTTTTCTGGTAAGCAGTTGTTCATCAGCGCTGGCAAAATCCAGCTCCTTGCATCAGGCTATCGCCGGTAAGCAGCGCTCTGTAGAGCATAAGCACAGGGATAAATACCGGCATCCGCAGCAAACTTTGGAATTTTTTGACGTTAAGGATAGCATGACGGTCGTCGAAATCTGGCCGGGCGAAGGCTGGTATACGGAAATTCTTGCGCCTTTGCTAAAGGATCACGGCAAACTGTACGTCGCGCATTTTTCAGCCGATGCCGACCAAGCTTATTTTAAAAAGAGCCTGCATGCATTTGCTAAAAAGCTAAAAAAGCAGCCGAAAGTTTACGGCAAAGTTGAATTAACCGTATTGCAGCCGCCAAAATTTTTGCAGATAGCACCCGAGGCTTCAGCCGACCGGGTTTTAACGTTTCGTAATGTCCATAATTGGATGAAAAACGACCAGGCCGCAACGGTATTTAATGCCATGTACAAGGCATTAAAGCCCGGTGGAATTTTAGGTATCGTGGAGCATAGAAATTCAAGCTTAAAACCGCAAGACCCGCACGCCGTCTCAGGCTACGTCAGCGAGGACTATGTGATTGCGCTGGGAAGAAACGCGGGCTTTGAATTTCTTGGTAAATCGAATATCAATGCCAACAGCAAAGATGGCAAAAATTATCCGGCTGGCGTCTGGACTTTACCGCCGACTTTAAAACTCAAGGATAAAAATAAAAAACGCTATCTGGCTATCGGCGAAAGCGACCGGATGACGATCAAATTTATCAAGCCTCGATAAGCAGTTTATCGATGACTTTTACACAGGCGAAAATATCAGTAGCACAGGAACTAAAAGTTTCAAGTCAAGCGACTACGTAGGCCTTGTATTACCCGGTCTTATTATCTAAATAATTGAAAAATAATAAAAAAATTTGCCGTCTTAAATCTGTCCAATTTAACAAAATCGTAATAAAAACCGTTAGTAAGGATGCTTAAAAACTATTTTTCCACAGAGTTATCCACAGCTTTTGTGGGTAACTCGAATAGTTTAATTCATAGAGTTACTTAGCCTTAAAACATCAAAAAAAATTCAAATACTATGGCTAAGTTGCAAAGCGGAAAAGAGCTGATTTTCAGGGTTGCAGTGGCGCTGCCTGTTTACCGGCTATTCGATTATCTGGCGCCGGAACAATTTGATTCGACACTTATTAAACCGGGTATTCGTTTGGAGGTGCCTTTCGGCAAGGCTAAAAAAATTGCCTTTCTGGTCGAGTGCGTTCAGCACAGCGAACTAGACATCGGTAAACTAAAACGCGTCGAACGGATACTGGACGAAAAACCGTTATTATCGACAAAAGACCTGTCTTTGCTGCATTGGGCGAGTCGATATTACCATCACCCCTTGGGCGAAGTTTTTAGCGCTGCATTTCCTGTGACCTTACGCCAAGGCAAATCAACCGTAATTCATACAGAAAAACGCTATGAACTGACTATTCAGGGCAAGGCTACGGCTAGCGAGTTATTGCGGCGGACGCCCAAACAAAAAAGCGTACTGGAAAAGTTTCAGACTCATCCTAACAGCCTGTCCGAAGCGGAACTTTCGGCATGGAATCAAAACTGGCGAGCATCGGTTAAGCAGTTGCTGGACAGGCAACTGCTAGAGCTTACTGTCGCAGAATTTAAGACGCAAAGAGCCGATCCCATCATCAGAACCCCTGCCCTGCACTGCAACCCGGCGCAGCAAGCCGCGGTAACTGCGGTATGCGAGGGTCTGGGACAGTTTGGTGTTTTTTTGCTGGAGGGCGTGACCGGCAGCGGCAAAACCGAAGTGTACATGCAGATTATCCAGAAGGTGCTGGAACAAGGTCAGCAGGTGTTGGTGCTGTTGCCGGAAATCACCTTGACTCCCCAACTTGAGGAGCGGTTCAGGCAGCGCTTTAATGTCAGCATCGCCGTTTCACATTCCAAATTAACCGATCGGCAGCGGGCTGGCGCTTGGCTGAATATGCAGCGGGGTGAATGCGCCATTTTATTGGGCACGAGATCCGCCCTGTTTACGCCGATAAAAATTCCGGGTCTTATTATTCTCGATGAGGAGCATGATGCTTCGTTCAAACAACAGGAAGGCTTCCGCTTTTCTGCCCGCGACGTCGCCGTGGTGCGCGCCAAGCTGTTAGCTGTTCCGGTATTGCTGGGCTCTGCGACGCCTGCGCTGGAAAGCCTGCATAATGTCGACAACAAGCGTTACCGCCTACTGCATCTGCCGGAGCGGGCCGGCCATGCCCTGGCGCCGGTCTTGCAGCTGCTGGACATCAGGAACAAGAAGATGCAGGAGGGGCTGTCCGAAATGCTCATTGAGCAGATGCGCAAAACCCTGGCAAAAAATGAACAGGTGTTATTGTTCTTAAACCGGCGCGGCTTCGCGCCCACGCTGATTTGCCATGGTTGCGGCTGGGTTGCGCGGTGCAGGCGCTGCGACGCCAATCTGGTGATACATTTTGAGCTGAGTTTGCTGCGTTGTCATCATTGCGCCGAGGAACAGCGTTTGATTAAACAGTGTCCCGTCTGCAAAACCGAGGAATTGACGCCGCTGGGGCTGGGCACCGAGCGGGTGGAAAAAGTACTGGTGGAAATCTTTGCC
The DNA here is from genome assembly GCA_043729025.1 of Methylobacter sp. Lineage (GTDB taxonomy): Bacteria > Pseudomonadota > Gammaproteobacteria > Methylococcales > Methylomonadaceae > Methylobacter_A. Next base: position 3,465 of record JAYTLW010000110.1, on the reverse strand, counting down.
GATAAAGTGATCGTTCGACTGGATCGGGATTCCACGCAGCGCAAAGGCGCATTGGAAAACTATTTGCAACAAATCAATCAGGGCGCCGTGGATATTATTCTGGGTACGCAAATGCTGGCAAAAGGCCATCATTTTCCCAATGTGACCCTGGTGGCGATATTGGATGTGGACAGCGGTCTGTTCAGCATTGATTTTCACGCCCCCGAAAAACTGGCGCAAATGATTGTGCAGGTTTCAGGCCGCGCCGGTCGTGCGGACAAGCCCGGCAGGGTCATCATGCAAACCCGACAACCGGAGCATCCATTATTAACGACACTGATTTCTCAGGGCTATAACAGTTTTGCCAGAACCGCGCTGCTTGAACGCAAAGAGGCGTCATTGCCACCGTTCAGTTATCAGGCCTTATTAAGGGCGCAAGCTGTCGACACCGAGGTGCCGAAGCTGTTTCTGGATGCAGTGGTCGAATTGGCGCAGCAACACCGCAAAGGTCATACCCAAATTTTAGGGCCGGTTGCCGCGCCCATGGCCAGACGTGCGGGGCTTTACCGCTATCAATTGCTGTTTCAGAGCAACAAACGGCCGGAATTACATGGACTGCTCGATGTGCTGATGCCGAAAATTGAAAAACTCAAGCAGGCGAAAAAAGTGCGTTGGTCGCTGGATGTCGATCCGGTGGATTTGTACTGAGATCAAGATAATTACCGCCCACGAAAGACACAAAAAACCAGTTCTGACACGCTCTATACTGTTAGCGGCTTTGTATCCACATCCGACCTTATCAGGTTCGACCTTTTAAGGCCGACGTCTATAAGTAGCCATACGGATTTATTATTGTTCAAAAACAAGGAATACTTTGCTATCAAAACAGTAGCTCCAAATAAAGTGGTTTCATTTGCTCTTAACTAAACGGGAAGTACGCTCATGAAAAATTATCCATTATTACTGGCTGGTCTTTTGCTTATTTCTACAACAGTGCTAGCCGTTGAAAAAGATGGCCCTAAGCCAATTGATGAAGCGCATCAACGCGCACAGCAAGTGGCGCCCTATGCCTTAGAGCAAACCCTGCAAACATTCACCAAAACTGTTCATGGCGGCGTTCAGCATGTTGTCGCCAAATCTGCAGACAATATCCAGCAGATAAAATTGATTCAGGCACATCTGCTTAAACTTGCCGATGACTTCAGAAAAGGTGATTTTTATACGACTGAACGTGTACACGGAGCAGATATGCCGGGTCTCGCCCAGTTAAAAATGGCAGAAATAGACGATATTAAATTTGAATATAAAGCATTGGAAAATGGTGCACAGATTCATTATTCAACCGAATATTCCCAGTATATTCAGGCACTTCATCTATGGTTTGATGCCCAGGCCAGCGATCATGGCAACGCTGTCATACCGGATCATAGTCAGCACCATTCAACACCGGCGGAATAAATTGAATGATATAGAGGTCTTCGTTGATTAAGCCAAATGGGTATGGCGTCAATTAGGGTAGGCCATTATTCGCGGACTTGCTTAGTTAAACGGCAATAATCTGGAGTAACACATTATGCCATTACGTGAACTTGAAACCTGGATGTGGGCAGAAGCTTGCGAAATACTGGATCGGGCTGATAGGCTGCATCGGCAGTTCTTTAGACCGGTGCTTATGAACGTCAAACGACCTACTTGGGAACCGCCGGTCGATGTCTATGAAACCCGTTATGAATTCAAAATCGTGATCGCCCTACCGGGTGCTGCCCCGGAACAGGTGAGCGTCATACTGGAAGACGACTATTTGATTATTACGGGACAGCGGCATCTGCCGGACAGCGCCCAGGCGCATATTCGACGGTTGGAGATACCCTATGGCCGATTTGAACGGCGCATTGAACTGCCCGCCGGACGTTTTGAAATCGGCACACGTGAGTTTGTGAATGGTTGTTTGTTAATTTCACTGCTAAAAATATAAGGGCTTGTTATGCAAATCAAGGATCTGAAAAATATACTATTGGGGGCTGCGGTGGACAAAGAAGAGCCCTCTTCAGCTATAAAGCAGGAGACTTCGTTGCAATTCCCCGCTATTCCAAATGATGCGCTGATCATTGTGCCTATGCGGGGTACCGTGCTTTTCCCGCAAAACGTTTCTCCGTTGGTGATAGGCCGTAAAGCCTCTATTGCCGCTGTGCAAGAGGCGGTGCGTAACGAAAAACCGGTCGGATTGATCATGCAGTTACGCGATAAAGATGAAGAACCCAGTCCTGATGAGCTGCATACGGTCGGCACCGTCGCAGAAATCTTACGTTATTTAACGGCTGCTGACGGTACGCATCATATCGTTTGTCAGGGTGTGCAACGCTTTCGTGTGCAGGAGTTTTTGCCTGGCTATCCGTTTCTTGTCGCCCGCATTGAACGCTACGAAGAGCCTGAATTGAGCACCAAGGATGTTGAAGCCCGCGTCATAACGCTGAAACAAAAGGCGCTGGAGGTGCTGGCTCAGTCGCGACAGGCGCCTGATGAGCTGGTTAATGCTATTCGAGTTATCGCCTCTCCGACGATGCTGGCTGACATGATTGCCAGTTACCTGATTTCAAAATCCGAAGAGAAACAAGAGATACTGGCGCTGTTTGATATTCAGGAACGTATCGATAAGATTCTGGAATTACTTAACTACCAGGTCGAGGTCTTAAAGCTTTCCAATAAGATTAACGAACAAACCCAGGAAACCATGGGCCAGCGACAACGCGAATTCGTTTTGCGGGAGCAAATGAAGGCTATCCAGAAGGAATTGGGTGAAGCGGAAGGAAATACTGCCGAAATTGATGAAATCAGCAATGCGATCAGTGCCGCCAAGATGCCTGAAGAAGTCGAAAAACAAGCACGCAAGGAGCTAGGCCGCTTGCAGCACATGCCGGATGCCAGTGGTGAATATTCGATGATTCGTACCTACCTTGATTGGCTGACGGAGCTGCCCTGGTCTATCGCGAGTCCAGGCATTATTGATATAGCAAAAGCTCGGGAAATCCTTAATGAAGATCATTACGGCCTAGACAAAATCAAACAACGCATTTTGGAATTTTTAGCCGTGCGCAAGCTAAATCCGAATGGCAAGAGCCCAATTTTATGCTTTGTCGGACCACCCGGGGTTGGAAAAACCTCATTGGGACGCAGCATAGCCCGTGCAACCGGGCGTGAATTTGTGCATGCCAGCCTAGGAGGCCTGCATGACGAAGCAGAGATCCGAGGTCACCGGCGGACTTATATCGGCGCACTGCCGGGCAACATTATCCAGTCCATCCGCAAGGCCGGCACTTATAATCCGGTCTTTATGCTGGATGAAATGGACAAACTCGGATCAGGATTTCATGGCGATCCCTCTTCAGCCTTATTGGAAGTACTGGATCCCGAGCAGAATTCAAGCTTCCGCGATAATTATCTGGCGGTAGCATTCGACCTGAGTCATGTCATGTTTATCGGAACGGC
>JAYTLW010000109.1:0-3997 GCA_043729025.1 Methylobacter sp. | reverse complement strand
GGGCTTGAGATGATTGCTGTTACCATGTATTACGACCCGCCGAATCACGTCATCGATATGACTAAAAATCGGCAACTGCCCTACCCTGTGGCGCTGGATTTGAGTTCTGAACACGCCCAGGCTTTCGGCGGCGTGATGTTTACGCCCAGCACATTTTTGATTGCCCCGGACGGGTCGGTTGTTACAAAACAAATCGGCCTTTTTGACGTGGCAAAAATGAAAACAACTATCGAATCACTACTTAAAGGCTAAGCCATGCTCTGGTTAAAAGCGTTACACCTGATTTTTATGGTCACCTGGTTTGCCGGTCTGTTTTACCTGCCGCGCCTGTATGTTTATCACGCGATGAGCGATGACCAGATCAGCAATAAGCGTTTCAAGGTGATGGAGCGCAAGCTGTTCTTAGGCATCATGACGCCGGGCATGCTGGCGACCTTGTTGTTCGGTATCTGGATGCTGGTCGATGGCGGCTGGGCCTTTTTTGCCCATGCCGGTTGGCTGCATGCAAAACTGGCGCTGCTGGCGCTGACCTTGGTTTATCACGCAGCCTGCGGGATATGGCTCAATGATTTTAAACATGACCGCAACCGGCACAGCCATGTCTTTTATCGCTGGATGAATGAAGTGCCGGTGTTGTTTCTGGTCGGCATCGTCATTCTGGCAGTGGTTAAGCCTTTTTGATGCGTTGTAAATTAGAGAACGCTATGAATTTATCCGATTTCACCCACAACCCTTATATCGCCAGCCTCGCAGGAGGCTTGTTGATCGGTTTTGCCGCTGCGATGTTAGTGTTATTCAATGGCCGGATTGCCGGTATCAGCGGAATTTTGGGCGGCCTGTTTCAGGCTAACAAAGGAGACAAGCTCTGGCGCGTGATGTTTGTGCTCGGCCTGATCGCTGCGCCTTTCGTGTATAAAATCGCCTACGGCCTGCCTGCCGTGACTATCGAAGCGGGAGCCGTAGAGCTGATTGTTGCTGGTCTGCTGGTCGGCATCGGCACCCGCTATGCATCGGGATGCACCAGCGGCCACGGCGTCTGCGGGATTTCCCGCGGCTCGATTCGCTCCATTGCGGCCACGCTGACCTTTATGACGGCGGGTTTTGTCACCGTCTATCTGACTCGCCATCTGTTGGGAGTTTAATGATGCTGACTATTAACGCGTTTTTTGTCGGACTGCTATTCGGCTTGGGTCTTATCGTCTCCGGCATGACCAATCCGGCCAAGGTCATCGGCTTTCTGGATTTAGCCGGGGCTTGGGATCCGTCGCTGGCCTTCGTTATGGGCGGCGCTATCCTGATCGGATCCGGAGGCTTTGCTATCGCAAAAAAACGTCGGCGCAGTTTGCTGGGAGCGCCTATGCAACTGCCCAGCGTGACCCGACTTGATAAGCGCTTGCTGATCGGCAGCCTGGCTTTTGGAGTCGGCTGGGGGATTGCCGGATTTTGCCCGGGGCCTGCCATTGTCAGTGCGGCCTCAGGGCAACCCAAAGCATGGCTGTTTGTTGCGGCGATGGGGGGCGGCATGGCTTTGTACAGCATCATTGAACGGCGTAGAAAATGATTCGATCGGCCCGATTCAGCTTAAATTTATCAATCGCGTTATATAATGCCGATACCGTCTCTCAACCAAGAGCGCTTAAACCGACTCCGAAAAGTCCCATCCAAACCAACCCAAGGTTATTCTTATGAAAAAAAAATTATTGATGCTGGGTATCAGTTCAGTTCTGTTGACGGCTTGCGTCACCGATCCTTATACCGGGCAATCCAGTCTCAGCAAGGCAGCCATGGGCGGCGGGTTGGGCGCGGCGGTCGGTGCGGGCGCGGGGACTCTGTTTGGCGGCAACGATCTTAAGAATGCCGGATTGGGCGCTTTAGCCGGTGGCGCAGTCGGAGCGGCTGTGGGCGTTTATATGGATCACCAGCAGGAAGAAATGCAGCAGTCCTTGCAAGGCACCGGTATCGAGGTGCAAAGAACGGCGGAAAATACCCTGAACCTGACCATGCCGAGCAGCATTACCTTCGGCTTTGATTCGGCAAATTTAACGCCCCAAGCGCAAAGCGCTTTGGATTCGGTCGCAAAAGTATTAAATCAATATCCGGATTCTACGATCACGATAACCGGCCATACCGACGATACCGGCGCCGACAATTATAATCAAAAGCTGTCTGAGCAACGCGCCGCCAGTGTCGGGGGTTATTTAGCCCAACATAATGTCAATTATTCGCGCCTCACCCAGCAGGGCATGGGCGAAAGAATGCCGAAACTGCCTAATGTGAATGAGGCGAATCGCGGACAGAATCGCCGGGTGGAGTTGGCCATAGTTGCCAATAAAAATGCCGGAGCTCAGCAAGGGGCGGTTCAACAACAGGGCAACCCGCAGCAGCAAGGCTATCCGCAACAACAAGGTTATCCGCAGCAACAGCAACAATACAATTACAACCAATGACCGCAAACCGACCCGTCGTACTTTCATTTTCCGGCCATGACCCCAGCGGAGGCGCCGGGGTGCAGGCGGATATTGAGACCTTGATCAGCCATCGCTGTCACGCCGTCAGCGTCATCACGGCCTTAACCGAGCAGGACACCCGGAATGTAAAAAAGCTCATTCCGCAAAATCCGGAAGCTATTGTCAGTCAGGCCAACACCTTATTGGCTGACCTGTCGATTAAGGCTATTAAAATCGGCTTGATCGGCCATCATGAAACCGCAGCCGCCATTCATACGATCTTAAAACAACACCCGCAAATTCCGGTTGTCTTGGATCCGGTACTGGCGGCGGGCGGCGGCGCAGAACTGTCCAACGACCGACTCATAGCGGTTATGGTCGACTTGCTGCTGCCCTGTACTACCGTGTTGACGCCGAACAGCGTGGAAGCCCGAAAACTCGCAGGATTGATAGGCCTTGATGACTGCGGCTTGGCCTTGCTGGATAAAGGCTGCGCCACTGTGCTGATTACCGGAAGCCATGAAGCTACGCCGTCGGTCAGCAATCGGCTCTACCATGACCATCGCCATTGGGAAACCTACACCTGGGACAGATTACCGTTCAGCTATCATGGTTCCGGCTGTACCTTGGCTTCCGCTATTGCGGCTTTAATAGCGCAGGGACTTGCGCCTTTGCAAGCGATCAGCGAAGCACAGGAATACACCTGGAATGCATTAAATGCCGCGTACCAACCGGGCGCAGGCCAACATATTCCCAATCGGTTTTTCTGGATGGATGAAGACGCATGACCTTCCCGACCAGCGGACTGTACGCGATCACCCAGACCAACAATAAATCCCCCGATACGATTATTAACGAAGTGGCAGCGGCGATTAAAGGCGGCGCAGCCATCGTGCAATATCGGGACAAAAATCCTCTTGATGCGCTGTTTATTGTCGGCGAGCTGGTTAAAATCTGCCATCGGCATAACGTCCCGTTGCTGATCAATGACGACATCGAACTTGCGGCTCGAGTCGGCGCCGACGGCGTACACCTTGGCCGGGAAGACGGAGATATTGTCCAGGCCAGAAAGCGTTTGGGCAAAGACGCGATTATCGGCGTGTCCTGCTACAACTTTGTCGAACTGGCCCTAACCGCCCAGGCGCAAGGCGCAACTTATGCGGCGTTCGGACGATTTTTTCCGTCGTCATCAAAACCTTTGGCAGCGCCCGCGCAACTTGAAACCTTACAGCAAGCAAAACGGGCGCTTACCATTCCCATCGTTGCGATAGGCGGGATACTGCCGGAAAACGGCGCGCAGTTACTTGCAGCAGGCGCCGATTTATTAGCGGTCATCGGCGGAGTATTCGACCATCAGCCGGAACAATCGGCCCGTGCTTATCAGGCTTTATTTAGTCGCTAAGAAGCCTACTAATTCTACTTTGTTAGATTATATGATTACTGTTTTCAGAATCGTCATTCCGGCATGGATTGCCGGAATCCAGGCTCCATGGATGGATTTGAGCTTACCATCCATGGCACTGGATACCCGCTTCCCGGCGGGTATGACG
>JAYTLW010000108.1:0-3810 GCA_043729025.1 Methylobacter sp. | reverse complement strand
ACACAGGGTTAGCCAAGGAAGATGAAAAATTCCCCGCTTCCTTGAAAAATGTCATTTCGGTGCAGTCATTAAGGCAATCTGATCCTAATCTGATAAAGCCTGATCATACCGCCCTGTTTCAGACCTTTAGCGCCCCGGGAGATAAAATACTGACGACCTTGCCTCATGGCACTTACGATTTCATTTCCGGAAGCTCTATTGCGGCCGCCGAGGTATCCGGCATTGTTGCCTTGTTGCTGGAACTTAAGCCGGATCTAACTATTGCTGAAGTCAAAGCGCTACTACAGAAATCCGAGTTACCGGCGGCAAACGAAACATTTTCAGGGATTAATGCGAATACTGCGGTGTTGGCCCTATGCGAAACGACAACCTGCTCGCAGGATGCTATACGTTTCGTTTTGAAATAATTTTTATCAAGCCGCTGTTAAATTCACCAAAGGATTAATCCGTCCATGTTCACGGAAAACCGGGACGGCGAAGGAAAAATCATGGATGGGTAAAAATCGTGAACGCATTGAATTATGGGCGCAGCTTAAACAAAAAAAGGGCTAGTGATTAATCACCAGCCCTTTTTTTGTTTAAAGCCCTTTGTTGTTAAGGGCGACTATTCCGCTTCGACTTCTTTCATGCTCAATCTGACTCTGCCTTGACGGTCTATTTCAAGCACTTTGACTTTGACCACGTCGCCTTCATTTAATTTGTCGCTGACTTTATCGACGCGTTCATCTGAAATTTGTGAAATATGCACCAAGCCATCTTTGCCGGGAAGTATGGTCACAAAAGCGCCGAAATCCATTAATCTGACCACTTTGCCTTCGTAGACTTTACCGACTTCGACTTCCGCAGTAATTTCTTCGATCAGGCGACGCGCTTCTTCACCGGCCGCTTTATCAACTGACGCCACTTTAACCACACCATCATCGGTCAAATCAACGCTAGCGCCGGTCTGCTCGGTAATGCTACGGATGGTTGCGCCGCCTTTACCGATAACTTCGCGAATTTTGGCAGGATCGATTTTAAAGGTGATAATACGCGGCGCGAAATCGGACATTTCTTCACGTGTGCTGGACAAGGCCTTATTCATCTCACCCAGAATATGCAAGCGACCGTGTTTTGCTTGCTCCAAAGCGGACTTCATGATTTCTGCGGTGATGCCGTCTATTTTGATGTCCATTTGCAGCGCGGTGATGCCGTCCACGGAACCTGCGACTTTAAAGTCCATGTCGCCCAGATGATCTTCATCACCCATGATGTCTGATAATACCGCGAAGCTGTCGCCTTCTTTAATCAGCCCCATCGCGATGCCCGCAACCGGTGATTTGATCGGCACACCGGCATCCATTAACGCCAAACTGCTGCCGCAAACCGAAGCCATCGAGCTTGAACCGTTGGATTCGGTGACTTCAGAAACTACGCGGATGGTGTAAGGAAATTCTTCCATATTGGGCAACACGGCGGCAACGCCGCGTTTCGCCAAGCGGCCATGGCCGATCTCGCGGCGTTTGGGCGAGCCGACAAATCCGGTTTCGCCAACGCTGTACGGAGGAAAATTGTAATGCAACATGAACGGTTCTTTATATTCACCGGCCAAGGCATCGATGATTTGAGCATCGCGTTGGGTGCCGAGCGTTGCGATAACCAAGGCCTGAGTTTCGCCGCGCGTAAACAAGGCCGAACCGTGGGTTCTTGGCAAGACGCCGGTTCTCACCGTAATCGGCCTGATCTTGTCTAAGGCGCGTCCGTCTATACGTTTGCCTTCGTTAAGGATAGCGTTGCGAACGATGCTGTATTCCAGATGTTCAATAATGCCGCGTATGTCGCTTTCTGCATACTCGCCATTTGCCACCAGCTTTTCAACCACGGCATTTCTAATCTCTTTCAGTTGCTCTTGTCTGACCAGTTTTTCTGCGACTTGATAAGCGGCTTTAATGCCGGCTTCAACTTCTGCCGTCACCATTTTTTTAAGTTCGGCGTTGACTTCGGGGGCGACCCACTCAACGACGCCTGCGCCCGCTGCGGCAGCAAATTCGTTAATCGCATTAATGGCGACCTGCATTTCTTGGTGGCCGAATAATACCGCGCCCAACATGATTTCTTCCGACAAATTGTCAGCTTCAGACTCAACCATCAACACCGCATGCGCGGTTCCGGCCACCACCAATTGCAGCTGCGATTCTTTTAACGCGGCAGCGCTTGGATTTAATAGATACTCACCGTCTTTATAACCGATGCTGGCGGCTCCAACCGGGCCGTTAAAAGGCAAACCCGAAACTGCCAAGGCGGCGGAGGCGCCCAATAAAGCCGCGATTTCGGGATCAACTTCAGGATTTAAGGATACGACGGTTGCAATGATCTGGACTTCGTTGGTGTAACCTTCCGGAAAAAGGGGGCGAATAGGTCGGTCAATCAGGCGAGAGGTTAAGGTCTCTTTTTCACTGGGACGGCCTTCTCTCTTAAAAAAACCGCCGGGTATTTTACCGGCTGCATAAGCTTTTTCCTGATAGTTGACGGTCAACGGGAAAAAGTCGCCACCACTTGCCTGTTTTTTACCGACGACGGTGACCAACAGCGTTGTGCCATCAATATCGATCATCACCGCGCCGTCGGCTTGACGGGCTATTTCACCAGTTTCTAATTTAACGAGTCGATCGCCGTACTGAAATTCTTTCCTGATAGGATTCACTAGAAGGTTCCTTTGCGTAGAGATGGAGAAATGAGGAGTTGTTGTGTCGGGTTAGGCTATCGCTAACCCGACTTACAAGGTTGTACCGTTTCTTTGTCCTGTTATTTACGTAAACCGAGACGTTCAATCAATGTACGGTAGCGGGTTACGTCTTTATTTTTCAGGTAATCCAGCAATTTGCGACGCTGATTAACCATACGCAACAAGCCGCGACGCGAATGGTTGTCTTTTTTGTGTTCGGCAAAATGCGGCGTCAAATGAGTGATATGCGCCGTCAATAGAGCGACCTGTACTTCAGGCGATCCGGTATCGGTTTCCGATTGACGATAAGCTTCGACGACCGCTTTTTTTTGTTCTGCTGTAAATGGCATTTGTAATCCCTATATAGGTTAAAAATTAAAAATAAAGCCGCCTACGGCGACTCCTTAAGTACGCTGTTTCCACGATAGGGTGTAGAAACAGCTGTATTTTTTGTTGTAGGGGCGAATTTATTCGCCCTGTCCGGGCTTCGCCGCTACATATTGAACAACTTTTTCGGCGTTAGTTTACCATCCCTTAACATTTCCCCCAAGCCTAAAAATACGGCGTCATGATACATGCGCACCGTTGTTCCCAAGCTAGAGCTTGGGAACAAGATGGACTGGCCCTGTTTTATGCAAACTGTCTGCACCTCGGACAACTGCACGGCAGGCAATGCTTCCAACGGTTTGTCGGCATTAATCAGGCATTCAAAAAGGCTTTGCTGATCCATGGCCGTCAATTGTTCGATAGTTTTGGCCTGTTCAATATTGAATTGGCCCGCTTCCAGGCGGCGCAATGCCTTTACCGTTCCGCCGCAGCCTAAATCATGCCCGATGTCTTCAGCCAGCGAGCGGATGTAAGTGCCTTTTGAACAAAATACCTCCAGCGTCAACAGATCGGGTTCAGAAGCCAGGTCTTGAGAATCCGTCAGCAGCTTCAGTTCTAAAATCGTGATGCGCCTGGCTTTACGCTCAACGCTTATGCCGGCCCGCGCCAGCTCGTACAGCTTTTTACCGTTAAGCTTTAAAGCCGAATACATCGGGGGAATTTGATCGATTTCGCCGGTAAATCTTGCAAGACAGGCATGTATGTCATCTATGGATAAC
>JAYTLW010000107.1:0-22530 GCA_043729025.1 Methylobacter sp. | reverse complement strand
CTATTCTCGGACAGGCTCCTAGCACACTCATCGCCCACACCCTGCCGCACTGCTTGTTCGTGTTCCCTCACGACTACGCTCAGGGCAGGCTCTACGGTCGTGCATTTGCTACGCGCTTCTTTCAGGCTAACCTCACGGTTTCCCCCTTGCGTTTCGCTACGGTTGTCGTTACTCTCTCCGATTACCTCCTTTCAGGTAATAAGTTCTAGCCCATGCTGGGCACACTAGGGTACGCATCGCGTACCTTTTTGGAGTAACCCAACACAAACGCTTGGAAATGGTACGCAATGCGTAGCCTACTAACTAATGTATATCACAACAAAGCTGCAATTCTGCAGATCTTTTCCTGGGAGAACGAAATGACCACCAATAACCAACAATCCGAGTGGACAGGGAAGTTGCCGGGCTTACGTGCTATGAACAGGTTAATCCTACAGTGCTGTTGTCTGTGGCGATCTGGAGTCTGTGCACAACGCTAGCCGTGGCGCAGCCAGTCATTCGGACACAAGCGCCTTGTCCTCTCGCCGTGCCTGGAGGAACAGGCTCTGGTGCGTACTGCTTCACCTTTGGCCCTGGTAACCCGATACCCATCGTGTGTGCTTTCGCCTTCAATGTGCCGAATGCGGGCGCGGGTTTGCTGACCTTCAACGGCACGATGAGTTGTTCAAGCTTTAATACGACCACCTATGCCGTCGTCGATTTCGCCAGTCAAATCGTGACGGCTGCCAATGCCGTTCCCGATGTGAAGGGCCCCGGAGGACTCCGCCATGGCGTGGTTCTACTCCCTAATTCGGTAGGCAATACCGATACGTTCAATCTCGCCTCAACGCGAGTCATCGCGTTCCCTGCGGCGGGTCTGCGCACGTTTTATTTTAAATTGGCAAGGTTAAGAATGGATGCAAACACGCGTTGCTATGTCTATAATGCCGCATTTTCGATCACCTTTGCGCCATGACCTTGACCGTGGGGGCGTCTTCGAGCCATGCAGGTACGCAGAGTCGTGGGGCGGATTAGACGCACATTCCATTGAAGTTTAAGGTAAATATGGATTTTCCGTGCGTCGTAATCCGTCATATCGCTGTTCACCAAATTTGGCGGGTTACGCCGCGCATGAGCAATTGTAATTGCTTTGATTTAGGGAGCCCGTCGGGTTAGCGTAGCGTAACCCGACAATTCGATGCTGCTACTTTGCGATTAATGACTACAATTTGTATTCAAACAAACTGCATGATGAATTCGTGCAAAAGCACTATCAGAAAGCTTACCGATCCTCTGAATCACTAACGATTCATTCAATGTGACCAACTTATCTGGACGTACGTAACTTATTTTGGGCAAAAAGCCGAGTATGAAGTCATCTTGCTGCAATGCTAGAGAATTTTCATAACCTGATTGAGAAGTTATTGGCACTGCTAAAAAATCGCCCTGAAAATTAGGTACTTTCAGAATAAGAATAGGGCGTTTTTTGTTGGCGGAAAGATCGGTAAACGGAAATGGCAATAACACAACATCAGATGGCTGGTACATTATTCCATACCTCATCCTCAACATTATCCCAGTCTGCAAACGAACAAGTCTGGGCATTCATAAAATTTTGCCATTCAGCCTTTTCTTCACGCTGACGCAAAAACAGCGCAAAATCCAAAATCTCCTGCACCATAGGCTCTGGTAAAGGTTTAATTGTTTGATAAACTTGATCAGCTAAACTCATAACATTTCCCAAATAACCCCACTACAACTTTGTAGTATGAGTTTAATAGATAACAGACGCAAACATAAAACGCAGTCGTAACAGACAGATGGCCGTCGTCCAATAGAGACTAAAAAATCAAAGCGCGTTAAGAGGACTTGCTTAAATAACCCCGCTTTCAAGCACCGGCAATACCCTTGTTAGAAAACGTTAAAGCCTCAGCCGTTTTGGCGGACAAGGCCTACGACACAAACTTGTTGCGAGAGTGGTTGGAAAACAGGAAAATAAAAGCCGTTATCCCACCTAAATCGAATCGAAAAAAGAAATTGACTGTGATTATTGGCATTATAAGGAGCGACATGCGGTTGAGTGCATGTTCGGCAGGCTCAAACACTATCGCAGAATTACTACTCGATATGAAAAAAGGCTATTAATTACATGGGGTGCTGTCGTTTTCATCGGTGCTTTTATGGTTGAAATGAAACGTCAACAGAACCTAGAATTCAACTCTCTAGCTTTATCTTTATGGATGTTTGCGCAGTGATATTAGCCGCCGGTCATCCATTACGGCTGGTTGTTTCCTTACCGCGCCCTACCACTCTATTTTGCTACTTTAAACAAATCCCTATTCCGGCGAAGACTTTTCAACACTCATGGCTAAAAAAACTGCTTCTTTCAAATCGGCATTGTCCTTCCAAAACCGCACTATCGCTGACTTTTACTTCCAGATTGCGGAGCAAAAACAGGTGCTGCAACGCATTCGAAGTGTATTACCCGACGCGCTGGCCGACCATCTATTACACTGTGTTATTAACGGCAAGAAACTGTTGGTTTATACCGATTCGGCTGCCTGGGCCACACAACTACGTTTTTATAACGGCCCGATACTCAAAGCTATCGCCCCGGTAACCCGAGAATCGGTCTCAATAATGCTGGTCAAGGTCAGAGCAGAGTCATTGATTGCAACACCTCTGCCCCGACGGATGCCGAACATGCCTACCGCAGAAAAAATAGCGCTCATCTATAAGCATAGCCTCACAATCTCGGATCAGCAATTGCAGCAATCGTTGCAAAGATTAAGCGCAACGCTGGCAAAACTATCGGCTTTAGGCCGCCGGTCTGAGTGACTCAGCCGAACGCATGAAAGAGATAGGGGCATTTTTTTCGTTGTCAAAGCTAACCATTTCCCAAGCATCTTTATCATTTAACAAGGCGCGCAGTAATTTATTGTTTAATCCATGTCCCGATTTATAGCCGGTAAATGAGCCAATCAGGCTGTGCCCTAAGAGATACAAGTCGCCTATCGCATCAAGAATTTTATGCTTAACAAATTCATCCGCATAACGCAGACCGTCTTCATTGATCACTTTTTCATCATCGACCACGATGGCATTTTCAAGACTACCTCCCAGTGCTAAGTTATTTTTCCGTAGCCGGTCAATATCTTTCATGAAACCGAAGGTTCTGGCTCGACTTACTTCCTTGACAAAAGTGGTCGATGAAAAATCCATCGTGGCAGTTTTGACATGCTCTTCAAATGCCGGATGTTCAAAATCGATGGTAAAAGTAACCTTGAATCCTTCAAATGGCTCGAAAGTAGCCCATTTATCACCCTCTTCAACCCTGATGCTACGCTTGATACGGATGTACTGCTTCGGACTGTCCTGCTCTTCAACCCCGGCAGACTGAAGCAAAAATACAAAAGGCCCGGCGCTGCCATCCATAATCGGAACCTCTGCGGCGCTGACATCGATAATCGCATTGTCTATGCCTAATCCGGCAAAAGCCGAAAGTAGATGTTCAATGGTCGATATTTTTACATCACCCGCAACCAGCGTGGTTGACAGTACGGTTTCGCCTACATTTTCCGGCGTTGCCACAATCGTCACCGGAATATCCAAATCGACTCTGCGGAATCTTATTCCGGTGTTCACGGCAGCCGGGCGTAAAGTCAAATAAACTTTATCGCCCGTATGCAGGCCTACACCCGTTGCCCTGATCGTGTTTTTTAAAGTTCGCTGTTTAATCATAAGATAGATAACACCTAGGTCGGATTAGCATAGCGTAACCCGATAAATTAATGCCGCACCCGTTTGGATTTCGGCGAAGTTGCTGATTTTATCACAATCAGACCCATGACCAAATAATCCATTGTTGCTTGGCACCGACTAGTCGGCTTGACGCCTTAGAAAAGCCGGAATATCCAGATAATCTAAATCCATGTCTTTTTTAGGCTGGGCCCCGAAACGCGTTTCTCTGCCTTCGCTTTTGTTTTGACGCATGACAGTGGGCTTATCCAGACCTTCATAACTGACTTCGCCGGCCGCATTATGATTAACGTAGCCCACTGTCGCTTTGGGTGCTAGTTTAACCACCCGAGAGGGTGAGCCCATACCTGTAGCCACCACAGTCACTTTAATCTCATCGCCCAACTCAGGATTAATAGACATGCCGATTTTGATGACCGCATCCTCCGCAGCAAATTCGTGAACAATATTGCCCACTTCATCGAACTCAGCTATACCCATGTCAGCGGCGGAAATGTTCACCAAAATGCCGCGCGCGCCTTGTAAATTAATATCTTCCAGCAACGGACAGGCAATGGCTTGCTCCGCCGCTTCACGAGCCCGGTATTCGCCTTTTGCCGAACCTGTACCCATGATCGCTGCACCCATACCCGACATGACCGTTCTGACATCGGCAAAATCGACGTTAATCATACCGGGATGCACAATAAGCTCGGTAATGCCCTGCACGGCGTCCAATAACACATCGTTAGCCGCTTTGAATGCATTCACCAAAGACACATCATTACCCAATACCGGCAATAATTTTTGATTGGGAATGATGATCAATGAGTCTACGAACCTTTCCAGCTCCGCTATACCCAGTTCGGCAGTCGCCAATTTCTTTTTGCCTTCGAATGCAAACGGTTTAGTCACGACCGCAACCGTCAAAATTCCCATGCCTCTGGCAATTTCGGCAATGACCGGAATCGCCCCGGTACCGGTGCCGCCGCCCATTCCTGCCGTCAGAAATACCATGTCGGCACCTTGTAAAACTTCCCTGATGCGTTCTTTGTTTTCGTCTGCCGCCATACGTCCGATTTCGGGATTGGTACCTGCGCCCAAACCCTTGGTTAATTCGACACCTAACTGGATTATCGTATTAATATTTAACTTACTGAGCGCCTGAGCATCGGTATTTGCACAAATAAACTCAACACCATCAACCAAACTGCCAACCATGTGACTGACCGCATTACCGCCGCCGCCGCCAACGCCGATAACTTTGATGACTGCATGTTCGTTGCTCATATCCATTAATTCGTATTTCATTACCATTGCCCCTTAATTATTTAATAAAATTATCAAAAATTACCCTGAAACCAGCTTTTCATTCTTGAGAACACGCTGGGACCGTCAGAGTTCATGCCCCTGTTCATACCCTGATGTTCTTTCCCATACATCAATAAGCCGACTCCCGTAGAGTGAATCGGATTTTTTACCACCTCGGTTAACCCAGTTACATTTTGCGGCCCACCCATACGCACCGGCATATGAAATATCTCTTCCGCCAAATCGATTAATCCTTTTACTTTCGAACTGCCGCCGGTTAACACTATCCCGGCGGCGATTAATTCTTCATAGCCGCTACGCCTGAGTTCCGACTGAACCAGCAGCATTAATTCTTCATAGCGAGGCTCGATAATCTCGGCCAGATTTTGCGATGAAATCTTGCGCGGCGCTCTATCGCCGATGCTGGGCACCTCTATAATTTCATCGACATTCGCCAACTGCGTCAAGGCACAGGCATATTTACGCTTGATGTCCTCGGCATTGAGCGTCGGTGTGCGCAACGCTACGGCAATATCATTAGTCACCTGATCGCCCGCTATGGGAATCACTGCCGTATGTTTTATCGCGCCTTCTACAAAAACCGCAATGTCCGTGGTTCCGCCGCCTATATCAATTAGGCAAACGCCCAATTCTTTTTCATCATCGGTGAGCACCGAATTACAGGACGCCAATTGCTCCAGCACAATATCATCGACTTCAAGACCACAGCGCCGTATGCACTTGACGATATTTTGCGAGGCGCTGACACTACCGGTGACCATGTGAACCTTAGCTTCCAAGCGTATGCCCGACATCCCGATAGGTTCCTTGATGCCTTCCTGCAGATCGATCACAAATTCCTGAGGCAAAATATGCAAAATTTTCTGATCCGCAGGAATCGCCACGGCGCGGGCCGAATCTATCACCCGGTCTATATCATATTGAGTCACTTCCTTGTCTTTGATGGCTACGATGCCATGAGAATTGAGGCTGCGAATATGACTGCCGGCAATGCCCGCATAAACCGATTTAATCTGGCATCCCGCCATTAATTCCGCCTCCTCGATAGCGCGCTGTATGGATTGCACGGTCGACTCCAGATTGACCACTACACCCTTTTTTAGGCCGCGCGAGGGTGTCGAGCCTATGCCTATGATTTCTATATTGCCATCACTGGTGAGCTCGCCAACTATAGCCGCGACCTTGGACGTACCGATGTCCAGCCCGACTATTAAATTACGCTCTGTTTTTTTCGCCATTTTGTTTACTCTGTATCTCTTTTATAAGATTAATCATTTATATCTTGTTGCGGATAGGCGCAGTCTTCCGGTTGCCATGGAGGGCAGAAGCGTCGCGGTCGTTAGGGAATCGTTGCGACCAGTCGATTTCTTCTGTTCCGGGTTTCCATGAAATCGCATATCCATTCGGGTATCTCAAATCAACGATTGCTATTTTTTCAACCTGTTCTTGTCCTAGTACATCCAAGGTTTTCAAAAAACGTTGTAATTTCTTTAACTGTTCATTGCGTCCCAACAGTATTTCCAAGCCTGTTGTTAATTTAATTTTCCATGCCCATCGATCATTAATCGTAAACTCCGCCATTTTCATGGACTGATCGGCTAATGCGGTGTTAACGCCTTTCATTATTTCCAGCGTTTTCACCTGTTGCAAGTCAGGCCCTTGCAACAGGGGCAAAGTCTTAAATTGTTCTATATCTTTCGGTGTAATAATCTCACCCAGTATGCTAACCAGGCTATGTTGTCCCCAGCGCACATAGGGCTTTTTTTCGCGTATTTTGATGTCTATCGCATCGGGCCAGACGCGTTTAACGGCAACGGTATCTACCCAAACCAACTTTGCAACGGCCTGATGCATCGCCTGCATGTCGGCATCAAAAAAACCGGTCATCACCCAGGGCTGCAAAGCATTTTTTATTTCATCCTTGCTGAGGTATTGAAAAACTCCTTCGGTACGCACGTACTTAATCGGGATGCGCTTAACGCCGTAACCGATCATCCAGACCAGCCCTACCAACAGTAATACGCTCATCAAGGTTTTTGCGACAGCCGTCATAAGTGCTCAGCCACAGATTGACACAGATACTCGCTGATAAACTGCAAAAGCAATCTATTTAATCCGTGTTGATCTGTGGCTAAATAATTACCGGTCATCCATCATCACCCGCAACTGGTTTCCAAAATACGCCAAACCAATTCCTCAAAATTGATGCCCGCTTGTCTGGCTGCCATCGGCACCAAGCTGTGGTCGGTCATGCCGGGGACGGTGTTGACTTCAATCAACTGGTACCGCCCCAAGTCATCGATAAATATATCCACTCTTGCCCAACCTTTAACGCCGACAACCTTGCAGGCGGTTACCGCCAAGTCCCCTATAAACTGCTCCTGATCCTGACTCAATCCGCAAGGGCAATGATATTGAGTAGTCGTCGCCTGATATTTGGCTTCATAATCATAAAATGCATGCGGGGTTTCCAGGCGAATAGCCGGTAAAGCCCCGCCATCAAGCACCGCCACGGTATATTCCTTGCCGGTAACCCAGGCTTCTGCATAAACGTCACAGCGATATTGGGCCGCCACTTCAAACGCTTTTTGCAATTCGTCCCGGTTGCTAGCCTTGCTCATGCCTATGCTTGAACCTTCCTGCGCCGGTTTTACGATAACAGGAAAGCCCAGCATTTCGATGCAGCGGTCAAGATCGGCTGCATCTTCCAATAAACACCACTTGGGCGTGATCAGGCCGTAACCCTGCCAGCACAGCTTGGTTCGAAGCTTATCCATCGTTAAAGCCGAGGCCATTACTCCGCTACCGGTATAGGGTATTCCCAGCACCTCAAGAACACCTTGCAGCACGCCATCTTCGCCGCCGCGCCCGTGGATAATGTTAAACACCCGGTCGATCTTTAACCCGGCCAAGACTTCAATCGGGCTGCCCGTCACATCGATAGCATACGCATCCACGCCTTGACGCTTTAAAGCCTCATAAACGGCTGCTCCGCTTCTTAACGAAACCGCCCTTTCCGCCGCCGAACCGCCCATCATGACCGCGACGCGGCCGAATTGTTGCGGTTTGTTTATCGCTATTGCTTTCATAATGCTGTACCTACCATACACACTTCAGTCTGCAAGACTATCCCCTGCTGTTGCTTAACTTTATCCTGCACATAATAAATAAGCGCTTCAATGTCCGCCGCTGATGCATTGCCGGTATTGACTATGAAATTTGCATGTTTTTCCGACACGCAAGCCCCGCCTATGGCATAGCCTTTTAATCCGCATTGCTCTATCAAACGCGCCGCATAGTCGCCTTGGGGGTTTTTAAATACCGACCCGCAACTGGGTTGATGAGTCGGTTGCGTTGCCCCCCGCTGCTGCAATAAACCTTTGATTTTCTGCTGGCTCGTTGCCGTATCGCCTTGCTGCAACCTTAATCCGCAGGATAAAAACCATTCGTTGTCAAAGCCCTGCACAGATCGGTAGCTCACCTTAAAATCCTGCGGCTTTCTAGTAGTTACCTTGCCCGACGCATCCAGCATGTCGACACTGTCAACAATGGCCCACGTTACTCCATCAAAGGCTCCGGCATTCATTTTCAAGGCGCCGCCCATGGTTCCGGGTATGCCCGCCAGAAACTCTGCTCCGGTCAAGCCTTGTTCTCCGCAAAACCGCGCCACATGGGCGCAGGGAACGCCGGATTCCACATAAACCAAACCCTCATCGGACAGATTCATCTTTTTTAAGCGCCCCTTGGTGTTAATCACCGTACCGCGTATACCGCCATCTCTGACCAGTAAATTGCTGCCCAAGCCCATCCAGAACACCGGTTCGGATTTCGGCAACGTCTTAATAAACTCGATCAGATCCTGCCGGTTTTGCGGCATGTACAAACGGTCAGCAGGGCCGCCGACCCGCCAACTGGTGTACTTCGCCAGTTTTTCATGCATTAGCAATTGGCCGTTCATATCAATTGTCATTTCGTGTGGAAACCTTGCCTCGCAAGCTCTCTGCCAACAACTGCGGTAACTGCGCGGCAATCTGTCCGACATTGCCCGCGCCCATGGTCAAAACCACATCCTCGGCTGTTACGATGCCTGCCAATATCTGCGGCAATTCCTCCCAGTTCTCGACAAATACCGGATCAACCTGTCCGCGCACTCGGATGGCCCGACTCAATGCCCTGCCGTCCGCACCGGGTATCGAAGTTTCGCCTGCCGCATAAACATCCATCAGAATCAACACGTCGACGGTAGACAACACATGCACGAAATCTTCAAATAAATCCCGGGTGCGGGTGTACCGGTGCGGCTGGAACACAACGACCGAACGCCGATCCGGCCAAGCCTGATGCATGGCTTCAAGCGTTGCTGCAATCTCACGCGGATGATGACCGTAATCATCAACCAGTGTCAGCTTGCCCGTACCCATCGGCAAATCGCCGTTAAGTTGAAAGCGTCTGCCTATGCCTTTAAATGCACTCAGACTCTTGATAATCGCAGCATCATCGACCGCCAGTTTGCTGGCTACGCTGATCGCCGCCAGCGCATTGAGCATGTTATGCCAACCGGGCATGTTCAAGGTCACCTGTAACGGCGGATAGTCGCCCCTGCGTATCACGTCAAAAGAGGTATGCATACCCTGCTGTTTAATGTTCACCGCGCGCACATCGGCGTCTTCATGGACACCGTAAGTCGTAACCGGCTTGGATATATCCGGCAAAATGGCCCTGACGCCTTCATCATCCAGACACATCACCGCCAACCCGTAAAACGGCAGATGATGCAAGAACTCAATAAACGTGTCCTTTAATCGCTGAAAACTGCCTTCATAGGTCGCCATGTGATCTTGATCAATATTGGTGACGATGGCCATCATCGGCTGCAAATATAAAAACGAAGCGTCGCTTTCATCGGCCTCGGCGACCAAGTAATGTCCTAAACCCAATTTGGCATTGCTGCCGGCGCTGTTTAAGCGCCCGCCGATCACAAAGGTAGGATCCAGCCCGCCTTCGGCCAGGATACTTGCGGTCAAACTGGTGGTCGTGGTTTTGCCGTGGGTTCCTGCAACGGCGATGCCGAACCTGAAACGCATCAGCTCGGCCAGCATTTCCGCGCGCGGAATGACCGGTATTCTTTGCAGATACGCTTCGTCAATTTCATCATTACTGCGATCTATGGCGCTGGAAGCCACCACCACATCAACCTCGGCTATATTTTCCCGTTTATGCCCGATGTTGATGATCACGCCTAATGCGGCCAGTCTTTCCGTAACCGCGCTGGCCTTGATATCCGAGCCCGACACTTGATAACCCAGGTTCGACAACACTTCGGCAATGCCGCTCATGCCGGTGCCGCCTATGCCGACAAAATGTATCCGGTCGATACTGCCTAATGCGTGGGTTGGCATCTGCCGATTGGTCATGGCTTACTTCCCTCGGCTATGCAAACACCGGCAACGATTTCTGTCGCATCCAACCGTGCGCATTGTTTTGCAGTCTTACTCATGACTTCCCATTGCTTAAGTAACTTTGTTATATGCTCTGCCAGCGTTGTTGCATTCAAGTCTTTTTGCATCAATATCAGCCCAGAACCGGCGTCGGTTAAATATCGGGCATTAGCCCATTGATGGTTGTCTATCGCATTGGGCAAAGGTATAAATATGGCGGGAATTCCGGTAGCCGCCACTTCGCTGACGGTCATTGCGCCGGATCTGCAAATTACCAGATCTGCCCACTGATAGGCCGACACCATGTCTTCAATAAAGGCATTGACTTCCGCCTTTAGGCCTAAGGCTTGATACTGGCTCTCGACCTGCGATTGCATTACCGCACCGCATTGGTGTTTTATATGCAAGGCATTCGATGTTTGTGGGAGCGAATTTATTCGCGAATGAATTCGCTCCCACTCGGCAAGCGCTTCAGGCACGACTTCATTTAATACCTGTGCGCCTTGACTGCCGCCGACGACTAATATATTTAGGTTCGCTGTAGGCGCGGATTTATTCGCGTCCACTGCATATTCCACGAACTGTTTTCGTAAGGGGTTTCCGGTAAATCGGGCATTAAGCTTGTTATCAAAACTGCCCGGAAAAGCTTCCAGCACCTGATTGGCCATACGCGCCAACCACCGATTGGTGGTGCCGGGCACCCGATTTTGCTCGTGAATGACCAGCGGTATGCCTAATAGTTTTGCCATCAACCCGCCGGGCCCCGCTACAAACCCGCCCATACCCAAAACCACGTCGGGTTTGCGCTGCCGCAATATTTTCCATGCCTGACTACAGGCCTTGAATAATAATAATGCAGCGGTTATTTTCGCCAATCCGCCTTTGCCCCGAACTCCGGCTACCGATAACCAGTCGATCTCTATACCCTGCTCAGGAATCACCCGGCCTTCCAGGCCCTTTTGCGTACCCAGCCAGCTGACTTGCCAGCCTTTTTCGAGCAGCGACAGCGCCACCGCCAGCGCAGGAAACACGTGCCCGCCGGTTCCTCCAGCCATAATTACGATACGCTTAGCCATATCGTCTGCCCGTTGGCGAGTGCGAATTTATTCCCACACTTTTATCCTGCCGCGCGAATAAGTTCGCGCCCACCACATTATCGGCATTCTCGTTCACACGCACGTGGGAAAGGCTCCGGCATTCACTGTGCACCCGGAATAATAATGCAACCGCACAGCACATGATTATCATGCTGCCCCCGCCATAACTCATCAACGGCAAGGTTAGACCTTTGGTCGGCAACATCCCCATATTAACGCCCATGTTGACGAATGACTGAAAGCCGAACCAAATCCCCAAGCCGTAGGCGATATAGGCCGAAAACCATAGTCCTGCCCGTTCGGCGGCCATGCCTATAGCGAATGCGCGCCATATCAACAACGAAAATAAGCCGATCACAGTAACCACGCCCAGCAAACCCAATTCTTCCGCTATCACCGAGAACAGAAAATCGGTATGTGCTTCGGGTAAATAAAATAATTTTTGTATACCGCTACCCAAGCCTACGCCTAACCATTCGCCGCGCCCGAATGAAATAAGCGCCTGGACTAATTGAAATCCGGTTTTCAAAGGATCGGCCCAGGGATCCATAAAACTGGTGACGCGAACCCACCGATAAGGCGAAAAATAAATTAGCAACATGGCCAGTACGCCAATGACCGACAGCAGCACTATAAATTGCGATAATCTCGCACCGGCTATAAACATGATGCCCATGGCGATCATTAAAATAACCACGGCTGAACCGAAATCCGGCTCCAGCAATAACAACAGGCTGGCCACAGAAAACAGCCCCAAAGGTTTCAGTAAACCGAAAGCCGAATTTTGCACCGACTCCTGATATCGCGTTACATACCTGGCCATATAGATGACCGAAAAAAACTTGACCACTTCGGATACTTGTACCCTCATTCCGCCTATGGACAACCAACGCACACTGCCGTTAACCTTTACGCCCAGGCCCGGAATCAGCACGATGATCAACAGCAGCAAGCCCGCCATAAACAGCTGTGGGCCCAGCTGTTCCCAGATCCGCATTGGAACTGTCGCCACGCCCGCACCGAAAATCAGCCCCAAACCTATGTGCATTAACTGCCTGATCGGATAATACAACCCGTCACCGGTCATCTTTATACCCAAATGCAGCGATGCGGATGCCACCATCACATAACCGATCAACAATAATGCGGCACTTACGGAAAACAATACAGGATCAAAATGAAACCGGGCTGTCGGCGCTCGCGATGATTTCATAGCCTTCGACTCCGCTCACTCTTTTTAGTCGACGAATTCTGTCCAACCGGCGGGGCACGCTTAGCCGATGATGAATGGTCAACCAGCGCCAATACCGCTTTGGTAAATTTTTCGCCCCGATCCTGATAGTTTTTATATTGATCAAGGCTGGCGCAGGCAGGAGATAGCAAGACACTATCGCCGACATCGGCAAGGCTTGCTGCAATCTTCACTGCCTCCGCCATGTTGCCGACCGAATATACCGGAACGCAATCATTCAAGGCCTGCTTGATCAAACCCGCATCCTTGCCCATCAACACCACACTTTTTGCGTTTTCTTTGATTGCAGGCGTCAACTCGGCCATGTCTGCGCCTTTCGCGTCGCCTCCGGCAATCAGTATCACCTTGCGCGCATAGCCTTCTAAAGCTGCAACACAGGCGCCGATATTGGTTGCTTTTGAATCGTTAATCCAGTTAACGCCGCGTATTTTTGCGACATGCTGCATCCTGTGGTCTAAGCCTTTAAAGTTTCGTAAGATCTCGCACATAATCTGCGTATCCAAGCCCACGGAAAACCCCAAGGCTAATGCTGCCAGCGCATTGGCCGCGTTATGCCTGCCTTCAAGCGGCAAGTCGACGAGCGGCATCAAACACGTTTCATGGTGCATCAAATATTCCGTGTCGCCCACAACGGCAAGGTGGAAATCGGCTTTTTGATTAATCGAGAAGGTCACTACCTTTCTGCTGTCGTCCTGCATGGCATGAACCACCGGGTCATCGATATTGATGACCATGACGCCCTCACCTCTAAATATTCTTTGTTTTTCCCGTGCGTATTCAACTATGTCGCCATGCCTGTCCAGATGGTCGGCGCTGATATTGAGCACGGTCGCAGCCACTGCATTCAAGGCCGAAGTGCGTTCCAATTGAAAACTTGACAGTTCCAACACATACAGTTGTGCGTTTAAGGCCAGTAAATCCAAGGCCGGCGTGCCCAAATTTCCGCCTACGCCTACGTCCAGCCCCGTCGCTTTGGCCATTTCACCCAGCAGGGTGGTTACCGTGCTTTTGCCATTGGAGCCGCTGATCGCAACAATGGGCGCATCGACAGAACAGGCGAACAGGTCTATATCGCTGACTATTTTCGCGCCGTTGGCTATGGTTTTAATGATCGCCTCCTCGTTCAGCGATACGCCGGGGCTGACCACCAAATGCGTCGCCACCTTAAACGCCGCCTCATCGAATCCCCCGGTAAACACCGGTGTATCGGGCATTTGCTGAAAACACTCATCCATCATCGGTGGTTTGTCGCGATTATCGATGATCGCGAAGTTAAATTTTAAACCTTGCAGAAAATGCGCAACCGAAATGCCTGTATCGCCAAGACCCACGACTAAAACCTTGGCAGTTTGCGGATCCAAAGCAAATTTCTTTTTTAGTAAAGCTGTAGTCTTTGCATTGCCTACTGGGTATAAGTAAGGGGCAGGAACAGGCGCTACGACTTCAGGACGCAGGCGAGGAACATAAGCAAGAGTGGGGGCTTTATCCATTTCTTATCTCAGTTTCAAAGTAGCCAAGCCAATCAGCACCAGGATGACGGTAATAATCCAGAAGCGCACGATAACACGAGGCTCCGGCCAGCCTTTTAATTCGAAATGATGGTGTATCGGCGCCATACGGAATACGCGTTTCCCGGTCATTTTAAACGAGGCCACCTGAATAATGACCGACAGCGTTTCCATGACAAAGACTCCGCCCATAATCATCAACACGATTTCCTGCCTGACCAGCACCGCCAACACGCCTAAAGCCGCACCCAGCGCCAGCGCGCCGACATCGCCCATAAACACCATGGCCGGATAGGCGTTAAACCATAAAAAGCCCAAACCGGCGCCGATCAAAGCCGCGCAAAATACGATCAGTTCCCCGGCATTAGGCAAATAGGGTATCGCCAGATATTCGGAAAAAGTCACATGCCCTGATAAATACGCAAAAATCCCCAGTCCGGAAGCCACCATCACGGTCGGCATAATCGCCAGCCCATCCAAGCCATCGGTCAAGTTGACGGCATTGCTGGTTCCCACTATCACAAAATAGGTCAGAACCACATACATCCAGCCCAACTCCAACATGAAGTCTTTAAAAAACGGGACTATCAATTGCGTTTCTGCCGGCAGTAGTGCGGTTTTGTACAAAAACACCGCTGCGGTTAACCCTATGACCGATTGTCCTAAATATTTGGCTTTAGCCGACAAACCGTCACTATTGCCCTTGATGACTTTCCTATAATCGTCGATAAAACCGATGATGCCGTAACCTAAGGTCACCAGTAAAATCACCCAGATATAGCGGTTGCCCAGATCTGCCCACAACAAGGTGCTAAAAGCGATGGCGACCAGTATCAAGGCGCCGCCCATGGTAGGTGTACCTGCCTTCTCATAATGGGATTGCGGGCCCAGCTCGCGGATACTTTGCCCGATCTTGTTGCGGCTTAATTTTCTGATCATGGCCGGCCCGACAACAAACGAAATCATCAGCGAGGTTAAGGCTCCCAGAATGGCGCGAAAAGTCAGGTAATGAAATACCCTGAAACCGCCGTCAAAAGTCATCAAATAATCTGCAAAATAAAGTAACATTCTTTATATCCTGAAATCATCAACCAGTGCAGCCACTACATTTTCCATGCGCTGAGCCCTTGACCCTTTAATTAGAATCGCTTCATCACCTTTGAGATCCTGCTTTAAGGCTGCAATCAAATCATCTTGGGTATCGAAAAAAGTGGCGCCTTTGCCAAAAACCTTTACTGTATTTCGGGCATCGGCGCCTATAGCGAGGAGGCGCACAACATTACTCGATTTAATTAGTTCTCCCATTTCTTCATGTATGTTGGGACTCTCAGGCCCTAATTCACCAAAAGCTCCTAACACCAGCCAATGCTTACCCGCACAGTTAGCCAACACATCCAGGCCCGCTTTCAGCGAGGCTGAATTGGCGTTATAAGTATCATCTATCACGATATTGCCTAAACGACTTACCAGCGGCTGCAAGCGTCCTGTGACCGGTTTTACGCTTTCCAGCCCCTGTTTTATCTGTTGCAAATCAATATCTAAAGCCAAGCATGCCGCAGTCGCAGCCAGTGCGTTGACGACATTATGCCTACCCGCCAGCTTAAGCTTTACCGTCGACGCGCCGGCTGTTGTCTCTAGTTCAAAGGTAGTGGCGAAGGCATGATCACTAATTTCTGTTTTCACAGTATGAGCTTTCACCTCGGCCCGCTCATCCATTCCGAACGACACGGTCTTTCTAGTTCCGGCCACCGACTTCCAGTAGTCGAAATAATCATCATCGCGATTAATTACAGCCACGCCACTATCTTTAAGCGTCTGAATGATCTCTCCTTTCGCTTTGGCGACACCGGCGACACTGCCGAAACCTTCGATATGCGCGGCGCCCACATTGGTAATGATTACAACATCGGCCTGCGCATAGCGGCTGGTATATTCAATTTCACCCGAATGATTCGCGCCCATCTCGATGACCGCATACCGGTGTTGTTTATTCAAACGCAACAGGGTTAAGGGCACACCAATGTCATTATTCAAGTTGCCTTGTGTAAATAGCGTGTTGCCATTAACGCTTAATATCGCCGCCACCATCTCCTTAACGGTGGTCTTACCGTTGCTGCCGGTAATGCCTACGACCGACACCGAGGCTTTTTTTCGCCAGGCGCCAGCCAGTTCAGCCAATGCCAAGCGCGTATCGTCAACAACGATATGCGGGATGGCCGCTGTAACGCCTTTATGCACAATGGCTGCCACGGCCCCGGCTTGCTCTGCCTTATTAACAAAATCATTGCCGTCATAGTGAGGGCCTTTAATCGCCACATAAAGCTGCCCCGGTTTTATCGCTCGCGTGTCTATGCTGACCGACGAGATGACAACATCTTTACCGACCCATTCCCCCTGCACACACGCTGCAATTTCACTCAGCATCATATTCATCGATCTCCTTGCACCTTGAACCTTGAACCTTGCGTCTGTCTAAAGCATCCATCACCACCTGCCTATCGCAAAAGGGTAGTTGTACACCGTTAATTTCTTGATATTGCTCATGGCCTTTACCCGCAATCACGATGCAATCATTCTTGGCCGCGCTTGTTATTACTTTTTGTATCGCCCGCTCTCTGTTTTGAATGACTTCGACCTTAGCTTGTCGCACCGGTTCCGTACCGCTTGCGACACTTTGGATCTCCATGGAAGGAGTAAATGCCGACGACTGCCGGGAGCAGTCGCGGCCACCCTCCCTGGCAGTAGTCGGTCGCATCGGTTCCCTACCGCTTGCGACACTTCCACCATCCCTGGCAGTCGAACTGCAACCTGTTAAAATATCGTTGACTATATCCTCTCCGCTTTCATAACGTGGGTTGTCATCGGTAATGACGACATGATCCGCCCAACGTTCTGCAATTTCTCCCATTTGTGCACGCTTGCCCTTGTCTCTGTTGCCGCCGCAGCCGAAAACCACCCATAAAGCCTCATTGCAATGCTTGCGCAAGCTGGATAAGACCTTGTCCAAAGCATCGGGGGTATGCGCATAATCGACAAAAACCAATGGATCATTGTCCGCTCCAAAACGTTCCATACGTCCTATAACCGGCTTAATCCCGCTTAGTCTTGTAATAGCCTCGTCCATCGAAATCCCCATTGCCAGCATAACGGTCAAAACGGCCAGTACATTCTCTACATTAAAATCGCCGTATAGCGGCACGTTGACTCGTCGGCACTGATCCTGCCAGCGCACATCAAACTCGATGCCCTGGATTTTATGCCGTATGTTTTCAGCATAAACGCACTCGCCTGAATCGGATTTTTTTCCCTTAACACTAAAATGCCATATTGGCAGCGATTTAGGACAGGCGGCAATAATTTGCTCGCTGTATACATCATCCAAATTCTCCACCACGAAAGTCAAACCCGGTTTTGTCAATAACGCCAGCTTGGCCAGCACATAAGCGTCCATAGTGCCGTGGTAATCCAGATGATCGCGGCTGATATTGGTAAATACTGCGCCCGTAAACCTTACCCCGTTGACCCGGCCTTGCCCTATACCATGCGAGGAAACTTCCATCGCCACCGTGCTTATTTTATCCTTTAATAATTCAGACAATATGTGCTGAATCGCCAGGGCATCGGGCGTGGTGTTTTGCGTCTTGCAAAGCGCGCCCCACTTGCCCCAGCCGAGTGTTCCTATAATCCCGCAGTCTTCCAGCATCTGACTCAAAAACTGGCTGCAAGAGGTTTTGCCGTTAGTGCCGGTGATGCCGATAACCGTCATATACCTGGATGGGTCGCCATAAAAACGCGCGGCCAACTCACCCAGCTTTAAGCTAAGGTTTTCCACGGCAATCATCGGCATTTGCAGCCCTGTTGCGAATGAATTCGCCCCTACAAGGTCTGCCAACTGCCGACCATCTCCGGCCGGGTCGAAAATTACCGCACAAGCGCCATTAATGATGGCCTGTTCAACATGCGCCAAGCCATGCTGTTTGGCGCCGACCAAAGCAACAAATACATCGCCGTCAACTACTGCCCGACTATCCAAAGCCAAACCATTAACCAGCCTATCGTCTTGATCCGAACACAAGGCCAAGCCGTTTAATAAGCCTTTCAACCTCGGCAACCGCTCCATGCGTTGCTCCACTACCCCCGGGGCCGTAGCTCTTGCGTCCATGCGGTTGTCGGCACTCGCCATGTTACGAACCTTGCCGCGTCAACAAGATAGGCATGTTATCCTGCTGGTCGGGGGCAACCTCCAGCACCCTCAAGGCTCCGGTCATCACTTTGGAAAACACCGGGGCCGAGACTATCCCGCCGTAATATTGGCCGGCAGAAGGCTCATCAACCATGACGACGATAATCAAGCGCGGATTCTTGGCCGGGGCCATGCCTGCAAAAACGGAAAAATAACTTTTCTCGACATACCCACCCGCACCGGCTTTTTTTACCGTCCCGGTTTTACCGGCTGCGCTGTAACCGTCGACCCTGGCTTCGTATGCGGTACCGTCTTTCATCAATACGGTCTCCAGCATGGCTCTGACCCTTCTGGCTGTCTTGACTGAAAAAACCCGTTTCTGATCAACATCTTCATCCCGTTTTAACAAGCTAACCGAGTGCAAAATACCGTCATCCGCCAAAGCTGTGTAGGCTCTTGCCAGCTGCAATGCCGATGTGCTCACGCCATAGCCGAATGACAATGTCGCCCTGTCAAATTCATGCCAGCTTTGATAATCAAGCAAGCTGCCACTGGCTTCTCCAGGAAAGCCGGAGTCGGCTGCAACACCAAAACCCAACTTATGGTAAATCCCCCAAAAATATTCCGGCGGCATTCTCAGCGCCATCTGACTTACCGCAACATTGCTGGATTTCTTCAGTACGCCTGTCAAATCGAGGGTGCCATAATTATGCACATCCTTAACCAGATGATTTCCGACCTGATAAAATCCATGGGTCTCAAAAACCTCATTTGGCTTGACATAACCGCCGTTCAAAGCGGCTGCAACCACAAACGGTTTGACCGTCGACCCCGGCTCGAATACATCGGTTAACGATCTATTCCGGTACAGACTTTCCTTTAAACTCTTTCTGGTATTCGGGTTAAAGGACGGCTGATTGACTGCCGCCAGAATTTCCCCGCTCTTTGCATCCAATACCACCAGCGCCGCTGATTTTGCCTTGTTAAGGTTAACTGCCAACTGCAATTCCCGATACGCCAGATACTGAATGCGTTGATCGATGCTTAACTCCAGGTTCTTACCGGCCACCGGCTCTTTTATATTTTCTACATCTTCGATAATTCGACGCTGTCCGTCCCTGATGACTCGCTTGCTGCCTGAAATTCCTTTTAATGATTTTTGATAGCCTGATTCAAGCCCCGCCTGACCCACATCGTCAATATCGGTAAATCCGACCAAGTGCGCAGTAACCTCTCCGGCAGGGTAAAAACGCTTGAATTCCCGCTCGAAATAAATGCCTGCAAGCTTCAACGCCTTTACCTGATCGGCAACCACTGGACTAACTTGGCGCGCAATATACGCAAACTGCCTGTGCGCATCACCCGTCATCAGCTTACTGACTTTTCCCTTCGGCAAATTTAACAATTTTTCGATTTGCCTGATTTCATTTTCTTTTGCCGGTTCGATCTCTTGCGGATTCATCCAAATAGACTCGACAGGGGTACTGATCGCCAGCGGCGCACCATTTCTGTCTTTTATCATGCCTCGATATGCCTCTACCTCCACATCACTGACATGACGCATATCGCCCTGATCTTTAAGGAACTGTTTATTCAGCACCTGTAAATCGACAGCCCGGCCAACCAGCGCCGCCATACTAACCATTATAAAGATGACGACTATTTTTCTTCGACTGCCATGGATGCCGGAAGTGTCGCTATCGGTAGGGAACCGATACGGCCGACCTGTAAAATTGCCGATCAGCTTAGTTGTCCTATTTCCGCCTTGAAAATGTATCATTTACGGTTTTATATAAATAATTTTTTCCCGTGACGGCATAACCAGTCTCAATTGATCCCGAGCCACTTGCTCTACTCGATTCTGTTCTGCCAAAGTCGTCAGCTCCAGTTGCAGCTGACCCCATTCCACTTCATACTGATCTAACGCTCTTTCCTGCTTTTGGATCTCAATAAACATTAATCGTGAGTAGTATTTACTGTAAATGACGGACAGGGCAGATATCAGCAGTACCAATACCAGTCCGCCTACCCCTAAATAACGACTCGTTGCCATTTACGACTGTTTGGTCGGGACTGCTTCCGGCAGTCTTGCGGCATTTACTCTGTCCATGAAGCTCAGGTCAGGAGCTAAAATCAGCATGAAGTAATACTGAAACTCGCTCAGCTACTCGCATGACTGCGCTTCGCGCCCTGGCATTTTGAGCAATTTCCAGCTGCCCAGCTTTCAGCGCCTTAGCAGTTTTTTTCAACATACCCTTAGCGATATCGATTTCTTTAATGGGCAATTTGCCCGGGTTATATTTGGCGCCGGACTCAGCCCTGATAAAACGTTTGACGATTCGGTCTTCCAATGAATGAAATGAAATAACCACCAATCGCCCGCCCGGTTTCAATATCCGCACTGATTGTTCCAAAACAGCTTTCAGCTCATCCAACTCACTATTAATTTCTATACGTATTGCCTGAAAACTGCGGGTTGCCGGGTGTTTGTGTTTCTCTCTTATCGGCACTACGCCTTCAATAAGCTTTGCCAGCTCTCTGGTTGTGGTAATAGGTGATTCAACTCGTTGTTCGATAATCGCATGAGCTATACGCCGCGCAAATCGTTCCTCGCCGTATTCAAATAAAACCTTTACCAGCTGTTTTTCGTCCACGTCGGCCAACCACTGTTCGGCCGTAATACCTGCGGTGCTATCCATCCGCATATCCAATGGCCCGTCGCGTAAAAAACTAAAGCCTCTGTCAGGATTATCCAGTTGCGGCGACGACACGCCCAAGTCCAATAAAATACCATCGACTTTTTCTGATAAACTTTCACTCGCGATGCTATTTTCCAGCTCAGAAAAACAACACTGTTTTAGCTTAAAGCGTTTATCTTCAAGCATGGCCTGGGCTAAATCCGAGTTAATTGCGTCAAGATCCCGATCAAAAGCTATTAATCTGCCGTCTGAGCCCAATAGATTTAAAATTCCCTGACTATGCCCACCTCGACCAAAAGTGCAATCCAGATAGATGCCGTCTTTTTTAATGGCCAACTGCTGCAACGCTTCTGCAAACATAACGGGCAAATGTTCCACTAACTAGCCTCCGGCATTAAAAGGATAAGGAGCCTAAGTCTTCCAAGCCTTCATTATCATCGCCATCCAACCATTCGCTTTCCTTGGCTGCCCAGGCGTCTTCATTCCAGAGTTCAAATTTATTCAGCTGACCGATCAGGACAACTTTCTTGTCTATAGTTGCAAACGTTCTCAATTTTTCGGGTAACAACAAACGCCCCTGACCATCCATTTCACATTCAGATGCATTACCGATAACAAACCGCCTTAACTTGCCGGCCATTTTATTCAAGGTAGGTAATTTACTGATCGTTTGTTCTAGCTTTTCCCATTCAGGCATCGGGTACAGCCACAAACAGCCCTGCTCACCAACACATCGCTCATTGACAGCGACCGTCACAACCATTTGGCACTCGCAACAATCCTGTAACTCTTCCCGGTAGCGGGTAGGAATTGCAAGACGCCCTTTGCCGTCTAAATTGATTGAACTGATGCCTCGAAACAAAATATACCTCGGAATTTAAAAAACCCTTTTTTCCCACTTTTCTCCACTTATGTCCACTATAGATTTCAAATACACCCTAGTCAAGAATGATTTAATCTTTTTTGACAGTGACTTACATCACCATCGGGATCGACTCTAAGCACATAAAAAATGGCAAAATAATTCCCATTCTTTATCAATAAAGTGCGAAGTATTAGTGAGAAAGTACTTTAAGTGTAAAGCTATCGAAAATTGCTAGCTTTTGCATTGAAATCTAAATCAAGGATGCTGCCGCAGTAATTACCAGGCAGTGGTGATTTTAGAGGTGTAGCGAATATTGAGCATAAAAAGGAAGAAAGAGTCGGCCTGTAAGCCGGGTTCTGTCGAGAACAGTCATTCATCTAGGCTGCAAGTCACCCTGCAGCTCAAGCAATCTACCCAGGAACCGCGCGGGCCACGCGTC
>JAYTLW010000106.1:0-14706 GCA_043729025.1 Methylobacter sp. | reverse complement strand
TCAACTCACCCCCTAATTTAGGACATGTCTTTTGAAACGAATTTTTGTAGGAAACTTACCTAGCGAAGCCACTGAAGAAACTGTACAGGCTTTATTTTCTGAATACGGCAAAGTCCGCTCCATTCAGCTTGTTTCCGATATATTTAGCGGAAAATGCCGGGGCTTCGGCTTTATCGGCATGGAAGGCCATGAAGCAAGAGCTGCAATAGCCGCATTGGACGGCAATCTTTATTGCGGAAAGCCTTTAAAAGTTAAATTTGAAGATACGACTGCCGGTAAAAATGGCAGACGCAATTGAAGCATTAACGACGCAAGACCCGCTATCCCCCTGATTATTCAACTGCCTTAGCCGCTACTGCGGCAGTCTCCTAGACGGTTAGGCTCTCTGCCAGCAGCATATGGCGCGGGACTATAGTAAAGCTATCCGGGCGACCTTGACCAGTCGCCCCCCGCCAGCCATTCAAACACTTTAATACAGGATTTTTTGAGGCGGCATGAAGACTCTTGTTATTGAATAGTTCAAACGCCGATCACGCATTTTAAGACCATCAATTCGGCCTGTTGCCTGAACGATAGGGCACCCGATATTTCAACAAATAAAGCTTGACAACAACTCCAGTCCCCAAACTTTTCCACATGCGCATATAAGCTGGCTTTATTTCAGTCGGGTAGCTTAAAAACATCACTCCAACGTAAAAAAAGTTGTTGGAATAATTTCTAACATATTGATTAGTAATACACGAATTACACGCAGCAACACACTGACCACACTCTGCCCGATCTAACAAAAAAGCTTTAGAAGTGAGCAGTTAGAATCCTTATTTTCAGTTTACACACAGAGTTATCCACAGAAAATGTGGATAACCCGGCCTTGTAAAACTAGCGTCCTATTCTTGCTTATCATTCACCAAATCGTAGGTGATATTCGGGTTAAAGCCCATAGGCCAGTAGATAAGCGCTGCCGGCGGCCAGAATATTGAAACCACGCGGAACTTCGCCCTCAGCCTGCCTTCTTTGAGCACCTTACCGTCTTTTTCCAAACGGTAAGGTATGCCCGAATCCGGCGGCACACCCGCAGCCGTCCAGAAAAACGGCTTGGTGGTCACCTTGCCGTCGGCCTTGACATCTACCGGCTGCGGCCTTTTGTAGACATACAAATCGCTGCCCGGCGGCACTTTAAACGTACCCGTAGTGCTACAACCAGCGACCATGACCAGCACCGCCAAAGCTAAACCTAATTTTTTATCATTGCAGTTCTCCAGAGTGAGTGTGATTAACTATCCCAATGCTTAAAAATCAAAGAAGTATTGATGCCGCCAAAGGCAAAATTGTTGCTCATCACATAATCGCAAGCCAATTTTCGGACATCTTCTTTGATGTAGTCCAGCCGGGCACATTCAGGGTCAATGTTGTCAAGATTGGCCGTGGCATGAAACCAGCCTTCATTCATCATATTGATCGCCACCCAGGCCTCCAACGCTCCGCAGGCGCCCAGGGTGTGACCGGTATAGCTTTTCAACGCGCTGATCGGAGTGTGTCCGCCAAACACCGCGAAGGTTGCATGACTTTCGGCGACATCGCCATGACCAGTCGCCGTGCCGTGCGCGCTGATGTAACCGATGGCGGATGCGTCCAGATTAGCATCCTGCAAAGCCAGACGCATGGCGACTTGCATGCTGTCGCTGTTAGGCTGGGTGACATGCAAGCCGTCCGAGTTAGTGCCAAAACCCACCACTTCGGCATGAATAGAAGCTCCGCGCGCCAATGCCTGTTCCAGTTCTTCCAGTATCAGAGTGCCGGCACCCTCGCCGATAACCAAACCGTCCCGATCACGATCAAAAGGCCGGGGGCTTTTATCAGGCGTCTCATTGCTGAGGCTGGTTGCAAACAGAATATCAAATACTGCGGCCTGGGAGGCGGAGAGCTCTTCCGCGCCGCCGGCCACCATGCGCCGCTGCCGACCGAATTTTATCGCCTCATAAGCATAGCCGATGCCCTGACTGCCCGAGGTGCAGGCACTGGATGTGGTATAAATTCGGCCGTTGATGCCGAAGAACAGGCCGATATTAACCGGCGTGGTATGACCCATCATCCTGATATACGAAGTGGCGTTTAATCCGTCGGTGGTCTGATTGATCAGCATGTGGCCAAAGTCGGCGATCGCATCGGGACTGCCCGAAGAGCTGCCGTAGGCTATGCCCGTCTGCCCATCTTTAAGACAAACGTCATGCAACAAACCGGCGTCAGTCAGCGCCAACTCGGTTGCGTAAGTGGCCATCAGGGCGATACGCCCCATGCTGCGAACCTGCTTGCGTGAATAATGGTCGGGCTTGGTAAAATCGGCGGGCGCCCCCAAGCGGGTATTGAGGCCCTGGTATTTTTCCCAGTCCTGCATGAATTGTATGCCTGTGGACTTGTTTTTAAGACGTTCGGCAACTTGGCTCCAGTCGTTACCTATCGGCGAAATTCCCGCCATACCGCTCACCACTACGCGTTTCAACATACACCACCGTTTACCGAAATGACCTGCCGGGTAATATAAGCTGCGTCTTCGGATAGTAAAAACGCCACCACGGCGGCGACTTCTTTGGCGCTGCCTAATCTCCGCGCCGGTATCATTTTTTTGATGTCATCAAGCGGTAATTCGCTGACCATATCGGTCTCGATAAGACCCGGCGCCACGCAATTGACGGTGATATTGCGTTTGGCCAGCTCCAAAGCCAGCGCCTTTGTCGCACCGATAATACCGGCTTTTGCCGCGCTGTAATTGACCTGACCGCGATTGCCGATCAAGCCGGACACCGAAGACAAGGTCACGATGCGTCCGGGGCCGCGCCGCCTGACCATCGGCATCACCAGCGGCTGCAAGACATTGTAAAAACCATCCAGATTGCTGCGGATCACGCTGTCCCATTGTTCGCCGGTCAGCGACGGAAAAGCGTTATCGGCAGTCATCCCGGCATTGCACACCACGCCGTAATAGACGCCATAGTCTTCAATATCCTGATTGAGTTGCTCGCTGCATTGTGTGCGGTCGGCAAGATCAAATTGCAAAACCCGGGCTTGCCTACCCAAATACTCGATTTCAGCTTTAACCTCCTCGGCCTGAGCACGTCGGCTACGGCAATGGATAACCACATCATAGCCCTGATTAGCCAGATATAACGCAATCGCTTTGCCGATGCCGCGACTGGAGCCGGTCACTAAAACAGTTTTATTCATAGTAGGCTCGTGTGTTGTTTAATGAAATTTATGAATCGACACACATCGTTCGTCCTGAGCCTGTCGAAGGACTTTATCAAAAATGACTTAACGGGGGTTGATAAACATTAAGCTTGGCCGTGACTTCTACACCCGCTCCCAGACAGAGACAATCGAAAACGCCTAAGTTATCATCCTGCATAATTTTTTTCACCCGTATCGTTAGTAGTGAACCGACTTTAAATGCCGCCACATTGCTGGTATAGCGCCGGGTTCCCAGCAGGAAACCCAAGCGTATAGGCTCATCGACCTGCTTTGCCATCATCCCGGCATAGGCCGCTATGGTTTGGGCCATGTACTCGATACCGACCCAGGCAGGAACGCTTTGATCGTCACCGAACAAACCATCGCCGCGAATCTTAAGTTCAGCCGTCAAACCCTGCTCGTCATAGGCTACGATTCGATCCAGCAACACCATACTGCCGCTATGCGGAATCAGCGCGGCTACATCGTTCATGCCCGCCCCACCACTATAGACAAATTATTGCCGCCAAAGGCGAACGAATTGCTTAAACAGGTGTTGATGCTTCGCCCTAAGACTCCGCCTTGTTTCACCAAATTTAACTCGGGCAACGCCGTATCCGGAAAATCATCGTTAATATTGGCGATCAAGCTACCTTGCTGGTCGGCATGGGTCAATAACAGCCAACAAAAAGCCAATTCCAGTGCGGCGGCGGCGCCCAGGGTATGTCCGCTCATGCCCTTGCTGGAACTGGCCGCCACCGTTGAACCGAATAAGGCATGGACGGCTTTGCTTTCCATCGCATCATTCAAAACCGTGGCCGTGCCGTGCAGATTGATATAATCGACGACTTTCGCTGTGATACCCGCATCCTCCAGCGCCAGTTGCATGGCTTTAATCACCTCGCTTCCATCAGGATCCGGGGCCGCAAAATGATAGGCATCGCTGGTGGCTCCTATGCCTTGCAATATCACCGGGCCCGGTTCCCTGCTCAGCACAAAAAGACTGGCCGCTTCGCCGATATTGATGCCGTCGCGGTGCAAACCAAACGGCTTACTCAATCCAGTACTGACCGATTCCAGCGCCGCAAAGCCGTTAATCGTCAAACCGCACAAGCTATCCGCTCCGCCCACGATCACTGCATCGCATAAACCCAGCCTGATTAACCGCCGCGCCGAGGCAAACGCCTTGCCGCTGGAAGAGCAAGCCGTAGAAATGGTGTAAGCCGGGCCTTGAATGCCCAGAAAATCGGCCAAAAAATCCGCTCCTGCGCCCATTTGCTGCTGTTTATAATGAAACTGATCCGGCAACACGCCGTGTTCGGCCCTGTAAGCCAAGGCCAGCTCGGTATTGCGCACCCCGGAAGTGCTGGTGCCCAATACAATACCGATACGCTCCGAGCCGTGCAGGGCGATCATTTCCTTCACCGTCGCTTCGATCTGGCTTAATGCCGCCAGCAGCAGGCGATTATTCCGACAGTTGTAAATGCCGTAGCGCTCCGGGATTTCAGGAAGTTGTGCATTAACAGCGCCGACCACAGTTCCAAATTCATCGCTAAACGCCAAGCCCAACCGATCACCGGCCAGCAAGCGCTTGAATACTTCGGCCTTGCTATTGCCGATCGCACACAACAGGCCTAAATCATTCAGGTAAAGGGTCATAGCTTAAGGTTTTGATGTGCAGGCGGTAATGGTAGTGAAAATTAACCAGTTCAACGATTTTAGGCCAGACCGGATCCGGGGATAAATAATTGACTTCAATTTGTTTGTTATTCCTGACAGTCAGCAAGCGTTTTTTATCGTTCTGTTCCAAGCGCCATCCGGCCGGAAGATTTTTTTGCAACAGGTCTATCGGCCAATAAACC
This sequence comes from Methylobacter sp., assembly GCA_043729025.1. Classification (GTDB taxonomy): domain Bacteria; phylum Pseudomonadota; class Gammaproteobacteria; order Methylococcales; family Methylomonadaceae; genus Methylobacter_A. The sequence continues at coordinate 9,619 of JAYTLW010000106.1, read as the reverse complement.
AATTGCAGATCGGCAAGGATAAATTCAGGCTTGACCGACTCCGGCAATAACGGACTTTTATCGGACACCACGGTGCGGCCATCATAAGTCAAATTGAACAGACTCAAGCCGTCGTTACTGAGTCCGGCCATCGCAATATGTTGCGCATCCAGTTCCAGAACCGCAAGCAAGGATTCTTGGCCGTCGGCCCACACCGCGGTTATTTGTTGCACTATCCGCCTGGCCGGGCCTAAAGGCTGGGCTATCGGCATCGACTTAGGGTTATCCCCAACCTGCTCGGACTGTATCAGCGCACAGCCGGTTATAAGCCAAAACAAAGCCATTAAAATCCTTATCGGCATAACTTAAGGTGTGAGCCGCGAACCATGCGCCTCCTTCCATTAGCTCGGTTATTTGGCGCAGCGCGCCTCGAATGCATTCCCACGCAGCGCGCGGGAACGAGAAAAGCAGTGAAAATCCTTATCGGCATAACTCAACCAGAGTATCCAGCCTGGATCGGGCATTTTTGACGTAGGGATTATTTTCATCCCAGGCATAACCGGCCAGTATCGAGCTGATCATCGCCTTCACTTCGGGCTGCTGCCCGGGGTGAAAAATGACGTCCTGAAAGCGGCCGTCATACCAGGCGTCGACAAACACCCGGAAGGTGTTGACGCCGCGTTGCAAGGGCGCGGCGTAATCCTGCTCCCAGTCCACGGTTTCATGATTAAATTGCCGGGTTAAAATATCCGCCGCCAAGGACGCCGATTTCATCGCGATAGTAACGCCCGATGAAAACACCGGATCCAAAAACTCCCCGGCATTACCCAGCAATGCGTAGCCATTGCCGTACAGGCTTTTTACATTGGCGGAATAACCTCTCAGGGTATTGATGGTTTCATCAAACACCGCGTTCTCAAGCACTGCGCTCAAGCTCGGATCCTGTTCGATAATGTCCTGTAAGGCCTGATTGTTATCGTCCCAGCCTTGAAAAAAAGCAGGTTCCGCAACCACGCCGACGCTGCTGCGGCCGTTGCTGAACGGAATCAGCCAATACCAGACATCTTTATGTTCGGGATGCACGGTGATGCGGATTTTGTTTCTGTCGAATCGCTGGTCTTCGATGCGATCTTCAATATGCCCGAATAAAGCTTGTCTGACCGGAAATCCGGACGGCGCTTCCAGATCCAGCAACTTGGGCAATACCCGCCCGAAACCTGATGCATCCAGCACAAAGTCGGTGCTATAGTTTTTCACCTCGCCCTGATGATTACGCACCTTAAGCTCCGGTCGATGAGCCGTAAAATCGGCCGCTATCACCTCCATTTGCCACTGTATTTCAACACCCATGCGCAGCGCTTCCTCGGCCAGCAGCTTGTCAAATCGGCCGCGCTGCACCTGGAAGGTGGTGCCCATGCCGGGGCTGAATTTGTCTTCAAAAGAAAACTCGGTTTGCAGGTTTTTCCATACGAAAGACGCGCCGTTTTTATACTGAAACCCGGCGGCGACGACTGCGTCCATCATCCCGGCCTGTTTGATAACTTCCATGCATTGCGGCAACAGACTCTCGCCGATACTGAAACGCGGAAACAGCTGGCGCTCCAGAATGGTCACTTGAAAGCCCCGGTTTTGCAGTAAGGCGGAGGCAATGCTTCCGGAAGGCCCGGCGCCGATGATGATGATATTTTTATTATTTGTCATGTTGATTTTTATAATTGCTTAGCCCAACCAATGGCGCGCAGATCAGCGCCGTTATAATACCGGCAGTTACCGTAAAACCGAAGGCATGCACGATCTCTGTGGAACTGATCGCCAATAAACCGAACGCCAGCAAGGTCGTCAATGCCGACAGTGTAACCCCCAACGAAGTGCTGGCCCGCCTGGTACCTGCCATAAAAAAAAACAAGCCGTAATCAACGCCTATGCCTAACACCAACAACAGCGCAAACAGGTTGAACAAACTGAATAACTGGCCGAACCAGCCCAACATGGCTAACGACACGGCAAGCGATACTACCGGCACCGACATGATGGTTAAGGCATTACGCCAACCGAAGTTAAAACCCAAACCGGCCAAGGCCAGACTAACAGCAATCGCCAACAAGATGCTGGCCCGAACCCGGTAACGCGCAAACAGCGACGATATAGACTCGACCTGATCCACCCAAATAACGCCCGGCAACGCTTGCAACGCCTTTAATGCGCCAATATCGGCGATACCGGTTAAGGTCACCGTGCTGAGACAGCGACCCTCATCGCAGCCCAGCCACAACTGCTGTTTGGTTTCATCGGCAGCCCTCAGCCATTCGGGCAAGGTCAGCGGGTTGTGTTCCGCCTTTGCAAATTGTCTAAGCTCGGCACTGACAGCCTTTCGGTCAAAACCGAGTTCTGTCATGTAATGCTTTAGCAGGCCTGAATCGTATAATTTATGCTTTAACAGCCGGTAATTTTGCAGCTGTTGGTTTTCATCAGGCCAATACTGGCTCAATCCTTCATAATTATTCAGCGCCTTTTGCTGTTTTAATACGTCCAGACTTTGCAGCAGTCTTTGTTCATTGTGATGCCAGCCGACTTGATCTTGCCCCGACACCAGAAAAAACTGACTGTCCGGACTCATAGGAAATAAAGACCGGATTTTATCGGCAGTACGTGTTAACTCGACTGGCACCGATTGCAACAAGCGCACATCATCCTGCGGCGTCAGCTTCCAGAGACCGCCCGCTATCAAAAAAAGCATCAATAAACTTAAAGTCAGCCGGTTTTTTAATAGCCAAAGCGGCCAACGTTGCTCCCAATAGCCGGTCAGTTTAAGTATGCCCGGCTGATGATCGAATGTGAACCCGGTTAACAGTAACGGAAACAACAGCACCACCGTCAGCCAGGCGACCAACAAACCCATGGCGGAAAACAACGCTACTTCCTGCAAGCCGGGAAACGGCGAAAAGCCTAATCCTGCATAACTTAACAAATTGCTTAATAAGCCCAAAGTAAGCCCCGGCAAAATAAATTTCAGACCTTTTTTAGGATTCCAGTCCGGCTCGCCCAAACTGTCGCACAAAAAATGTTGCGCATAGTCGTCGGCAACGCCGATTAAACTGGCGCCGAACACCAGGGTAAGCATATGTATTTTACCGAAAAATAAAACGCAAATAACCCACGCAGCAATAAGGCCGCTGCCTATGGCCAGTGCCGACAACAACAAGGGCCTGACGCTGCGAAAAGTGAGCCACAGCAACACAATGATGCCAAGACTCGAACCTATGCCCACCGTGGAAATTTCCTGTTTGGCTGATTCGGCACCCTGCGCCGTGAACAAAGGCATACCTGAAACCAGCAGCTCGCCGTCGGCCGCTTTGACTTGCTCAGTTGCGCTGTTAACCAGGATCGACAAAGTTTCCAATTTTTCCAGCTGCAACTTTTCATCCTGCAAATCGGTCAATAACAAGGCCCAATATTGATACTGATCGGACAACACGACGATGCCCTGTTCCAGATTCAACTTGATAGGATTTTGCGCGTTAAAATAACGGCCGAAAATCAACACCGGATCGCGCTCCAGATCGGCGGCCTGCATCTGTCCGATGGGGCTGTTGAGTATCTCCAGGTTTTGCCGGATTAAGGCCTCGGGATCAGTCGCCAGCAAAGCCTGGGTTTGGCTATCCAACAGCTGATAGCGATAAGGAAAGAGCTGCTGATATTGCTCCTTGTATTGCTGCTGGGGAAACTCTAACACCACCTTGTTAAACAGTCGGCTTTGTTCCAAGTGCTGCTTAAGCTTTTGGGCATGGCCTATAGCTTCATGTGAAGTCTCAGCCCCCGCCAGCCAGATCACTTTGCGGTTTATTGACTGATTACGTTGCTGGATGGCTTTGGCGACTTCCGGTTGCTGTTCGCTGGTGGGCAATAATGCTAAAAAACTGGTTTCCAGCCAGTCTTTAGTTAAGGCCTGGCTGCCGAGCACACAGATAACCAGCATGCCCAACAGCCAAAGCCCGGCGCTTAACTTAGGGTGATAAATGTTCAAAATCGGCTGCTTGTTCAGGAGTTAATTGTTCGGGGTGGGTGATGTTAATAAAGACAATATGGGTAAGATTGCCGCCGGTTTCGCGTATTTCCAGCTCACGCAACTCGGTGTCGCCCGATAGCTTCATGGTGCTGATGATAAGCTTCAGCAACGCATCCTTGGGCGTTAATGTTAGCTGCCAAGCTGTTTTTTGATCGCTTCCGCTTATTTCAAAGCCATCGGATAACTGCGCTAAATCGCCGCCCAACATAGCCTTAAAGACCTTGCCGAAAGCCGCCGGCAAAGCTTGCTCGCCCTGCCCTGTCAACAGCCGCGACTCATTGACCCGCAGTAATGAAACAACCGGGGTCAGGGTAAGCCAGATTACGCCCTTGCTTTGGTGGTAAGTAAACGAGCCCGTGGAAATTAACGGCTTGTGTAAAACCTTCAAGTGTTTTTGTTGTTGAAAATCGCCTTGGGTAATGGGTGTTTTTGCCAATCGTGCAGCGATCTCAGCCAATACAGCTTCGTCTGCGACACCTTGGCCGAATGCCAATAAATACAGCAACAGCACCTTTTTTAAAATCAAGAAGCCTCCAGACCGAGCTTTTCAAACAATACCACAGGCGACGCCAAGCACATTTCCCCAGTTGCTAGGTTTACCGCCACCTGCACGCTATGGCCTTTGGTCAGTCTTAAACCTGAACATTTATCGGTGATCAGGTAATTTATTTTCAAGCGGTTTTCCCATTCGACGATTTGTGCTCTTATCGTAATGATCTGCCCGAACACCGAAGGTCTCGCATAACGTATGCCTAAGTCGATGACCGGCCATGCGTAGCCGGAATTGCGCATTTGCGGATAGTTGTAATCGATTTTTTCCAGCAGCGCGCAGCGGGCGATTTCAAAATATTTTACGTAATGCCCATGCCAGACTACCTCCATCATGTCGACATCATGGAAGGGGATTTGTAGATCGATTGAAGTGTGATGAATGCCTTTAATCATACAAATCCCAATGCTGTTTGCGCATCAACTCCAGACATAAACGCAGCTCTTGTTCCAAGGCCCGGTCAGCGTTTAAAAACGGGCTATGCTCGCGCAGTTGCCTGACGGTGTTTTGCAAAGCCAGGCTTAACGCATCCACATTACCCCGCAACTCAACACCCTGAACCACTGCAAGCAACACAGCCACCGCAACCTGCTCGCTCAGCTCCAGAATGCGTATGCAGTCTCGGGCGGCAATCGTGCCCATGCTGACTTTGTCCTGATTGTGACATTCGGTGGAACGGGAAAAGACGCTGGCGGGCATGGTCAGTTTAAGGGCTTCTGCGGTCCAGGCGGATACGGCGATTTGCAGGGCCTTGAAGCCATGGCTCAACAAGGCTTGCTCACCGGTGGCGCCGGAAAGATTTGCGGCTAAGCCATGATTGAATTTGGGATCCATCAACTGCGCCATTTGCCGATCCATTAAATCGGCCAGATTGGCGACGGCGGTTTTTAAAGCATCCATCGCAAAGGCAATATGGCCGCCGTAAAAATGGCCGCCATGCAGGACATGTTCACCTTCGGCATCGATGATCGGGTTGTCGTTGGCGCTGTTTAATTCGGTTTCGATAAACTGCCGCAGCCAGGGCAATGAATCTTCCAGCACTCCGATGATATGCGGAGCGCAGCGCAGGGAATAGCGATCCTGCAAGCGGGTGTCGTTACGCGGCGCACTGTGCTGCAATTGCAAATCCGAACGCAGCCGCTCGGCGACAAGGTTTTGTCCGGGATGCGGTTTAACCGAAAACAGTTTCTCGTCAAAGTGGTAGGCATTGCCGTTTAAGGCAATCGACGCCAGACTGGTGATGCGCGTGGTCAAGCGGGATAAATACTCGGCGCGTTGATAAGCCAGACAGGCGATGCCGGTCATGGCCGCCGTACCGTTCATAATCGCCAAGCCTTCTTTGGGTTTTAAGGTCAACGCTTCGATATTGAGCTGGGCAAAAACGCTTTGCGCGGCCAGCCGCTGCCCCTGATAAAGCACGTCACGCTCACCGGCCAGAGCGGCGGCGACATAGGATAAGGGCGTCAAATCGCCGCTGGCGCCGACCGAGCCTTCCTGCGGGATCATAGGCAAAATATCTTGAATTAATAGTTCGGCCAGCTGCTGTAATAACGTGTAGCGCACCCCAGAGTAACCCCGCGCCAAACTGGTCAAGCGCGCCGCCAGTATGGCCCGGCATTGCTGGGCGTCGAAATGATCGCCCAGCCCGCAGCCGTGGAAGATGTAAAGCTGTTTGGGCAGTTGCTCGACCAGATGCAGCGGAATGGACACCATGCAGGACTCGCCGTAACCCGTGGTTACGCCGTAAACAAAGCCTTCCTCTTTTAATAAGGTATCGATAAACCGGGCGCCTTTGTCTATGCGCTCGATGAATTCCGGCTGTCGACTTAGCTCGACCTGCGCTTGTCGGTTGGCGATCAGGCAAACAGCTTCAATGGTCAGCGGCCGACCGTCAAAAACCACGGTATTTTTACTATTCATCCAGCCGCCAAAAATCGAAAAAGTTAAACCATTGCAAGGGTTCTATTAAGCAGTAATGTTCCAAACGCCGCGCATAACTTTGTATCGTGTGCTGCAAGGCTAGCTCGCGGGTTTTTCTGGCAAACGTTAAGCCATCGCTGAAATGATCGAAATAGACGACCTGCTTGCCCTGTTGTTTTAGGCAAAACAACGTGTATACAGGGCACTTAAGCAATGAAGCCAGGATAAACGGGCCTTGCGGAAACAATGCATCGGCGCCCAGAAAACTGACCCGGCTGACACGCGGATGCGAGCTAACCGGGGTTCGGTCGGCGGTGATAATGATCAGTTCGCCGTTATCAATTTTATCGCTTAACAGCATCGCCGTGGCGGCGTTGATATCGGTTACCTGAATCAGGTTTAAACCGCTGTTCTTGTTGGTTTGCCTTAACAAACGATTGAATTTTTCAGCATGTTCGGTGTGCACCAGCACGTTAATGCGGATCGACTCATCCAGGTCGGCAAGTACGCGACAGACTTCAAGGTTGCCCAGATGCGAGCCTAACAAGACAGCGCCCCGGCCTGTGTTGAGTTCTGCTAGCAAATCATCGCGTCCCTTATAATCAACGTCTGTCAGCGACAACGCGCCGCCCCAGGCCGCCAATTTATCGATAATGGCGTTGGCAAAGCTAATGAAGTGACGGTAGCTGTTCCAAAGATTGCCGCTTAAAGTGGCTTCCGGCAAAAACCCTGAAACACGCTTTAGATAGGCCTGGCTGGCCGCCCTGCCCGGCTTATTGACCAGCCAGTAATAACTCACCACCGGGTATAAAAACCATTGCAACAAGCCGCGCCCAAACCACCGGTAAACGCGCAGCAAAAATCGCATGCCCCAGATCAAGCTCCATTCGCCCATGTCTGACCAATGCTGCGTTTTATTCACCACCCGCGCCTGCCCAGCAATTGCCAAAAGCGTCTCAACATGCCAAAAAACAGTCTGGCATGGGTTTTCGAGATCGACAGGTTATCTTGCCATAACTTAAAATGCGACACGCCGTGTTGAGGATACTGCACATGTGTGGGACTGTTGATAACCTCCACACCCTGCCAGTACAAGCGCACCACGATGTCAATATCAAAAGCCATGCGCCGAGCCAACTGCGTGGCGCCGATTAATTCGGCCACTGCCGCCAAGGGATACAGGCGAAAGCCGCACATGCCGTCGGCTATCGCATGGGATAAGGTGTTTATTGCTATCCAAAAATTGGTCAAGCGCCGACCTAACAACCGGCCTTTAGGCGCGCTAGAGTCAAATACCGGCTGCCCCAGAATCAGCGCGGCCGGATGCTGTTTCCCGGCTTTAAGAAATGCCGGAATGTCGTTAAGATCATGCTGTCCGTCGGCATCAATCTGTAGCGCATGGCTGTATCCCAAAGCCTTAGCCGCCTTAAAACCGTCCAACAGCGCCGCGCCTTTGCCGCCGTTTTCCGGGCGGTTGATTAACATCAGCCAAGCCGATTGCTGTTCGGCACACTCTTCAAGAATCTTGGAACACTGCTCCGAGCTGCCGTCATTAACCAGTAAAGTTGGCAGGCCGACGTTTTTTAATTGGGCCAGCACTTGAACAATAGCGACCTCGTGGTTGTAAACCGGAATGATGATGCAGGTTTTCATGCGTGACCCTGATAAATCATGCGCCCTGAGCTAAGCACGCCGCGCTCCGAGCTGAATTTAAAACACAGTTTCCCCGCTGCTGCTTTCCAGTTCAGAGTCAAGGTTAGTTGCTCGCCGGGAGGGATGACCTGCATGAATTTAACCGCCTCCATGCACGAAAACGGCTTATCAATATAAAAGAACAGCTTGCAGAAATGTTCCACCCAAGCCAGCTGCACCACGCCCGGCAAGATCGGGTAATGCGCAAAGTGATCGGGAAAGTAAAGCAAATCTTCGGGCACCTTAAGACCCAATTGGGCATCTTCAGCAGTTATTTCAAGACTGAGCGCCTGAGGAAATTTTCGGCTGTCAAAGTCCAGCAAGCCGGTTAACAGCCGCTGTTCTATTTTGCCCTGGGGCGTTAACGGTATGGTATTTACAAACAACCATTTTCTGGGCAACACTACGGGCTCAAACCAGGGATCCAGCGCTTTACGCAACTGCCTGATCAGACCGTTTCTGCCCTGAGCTGCCAACCGTTCCAAGCCATGCCTAGTTAACACCGCAACCACCGCGACCACATCCCGGCTTTGAGTAATCACCCGCACATTGGCATCCTTTATCCACGGCAAAGCCATCAAGCGCTGTTCCAAATCGACCAGGGACAGGCGTTTTTCTTCTATTTTGACAATGCGATCCGACCTGCCGTGCAGCGTAAACAGGCCATCAGCCAGCACAGTGATGTGATCGTCCAGTTTAAATCCCCCCCCTGCCCCCCCTTTTTCTAAGGGGGGGGATGTCTTCTTTACCACAAAGGAAGGTTCCTCATTCCCCTTCTTTGAAAAAGGGAGATTAGTCCTTGTTAAAAGGAGCAACTCCTGTATTTCTACGAAGGAATATTTCTCATTCCCCCCCTTTGAAAAAGGGGGGCTAGGGGGGATTTCCAAATAAGGCGATTGCAGCAACCAGTTGCCATCGATGCAACTTAAGCTCATGCCGGAAAATAATGTCCAGGCGGCTGATTTACACTGTCTCCGCCAGGCGATACCGCCGGTTTCCGAACTGCCGTAAATTTCAATCACCGCCTGCCCGCCATCGTTATATATCTGCCGTGCGGCGCTCTCAGGGAGCGCACCGCCGGAACTGAAAACCGCCTTTAACTCGGCTATGCCCGCCCAGGGCGAATACTGATCCAAGCGCTTTAAATGCGCCGGACTGGCAATCCAGTAAGCTGGCCCTCGTTGCATAGCATTGACCAGGGATTCAGGGTTGATATAAGCCTGACTATGAAAACAGCGCCCTGCCGCGAGCGGCCATAACACCCGAAACAGTAAACCATAAATATGCTGATGGCTGACCGTCGCCAAGGCTGTTGCATCGCCCAAAAGCTCGCCCCAGTGTTGTTCCAGTGTGGCGATTTCCAGCTGAAACTGGTTTAAAGATTTGCTTATCGGCTTGGCTTGGCCCGTAGA
>JAYTLW010000105.1:0-5335 GCA_043729025.1 Methylobacter sp. | reverse complement strand
TTAAAACCTACAGCTCATCAAAGAACAATAAAAGGGGAATACTATGACCTATGCAACAGCAGTTTCGGATATCTATGGCGATATTTTACGCGAATGTGTCGCCTGTAAGGCGGAGAAAATAAGCTATTGGCGGCAGAAAACGTTTCATTACACCGAAAGCGCCAACCACAAGGAGTTTCATATTTACCGCTGCGAATGCTGCGGCACCGGGTTCTTAAACCGTCCTCCTCATGTGCAGTGGCTGCAAGCCATTTATCAATTCTCGGGCCAAGCGCTGACCCAGTCGATAACGCTGGAAGAGGTGTTGACCAGGGAGGCCGAGTTCCCTAACTGCAAGGTGGACGCCGAGCGCATGAGTCAGCTGGCCGGGCAGTTCAACAGTTCGGGTAATAGTCAGGCGCTGGATATAGGTTCAGGCTTTGGTTTTTACACGCAGGCGCTCAGAAAACTGGGCTATCGGACGGTCAGCATCAATCCCGGAAAATACGAAAACGAGGTGTTCAGGAATATGAATGGCGATGAGCCGCTGGACATGATGTTTGAAGATTACCAACCGGTCGAGCCGTTTGGCATGGTGATGATGTCGCAGGTATTGGAACATCTGCTTGAGCCGGATCAGGCGATCGGCAAAGTGTCGGAGCTGCTGGCGTCGGGCGGCGTTTTGGCTTGCGCGGTGCCTAATTACGCGTCGTTTTTAGTCAAGCTGCTGGGCACCAAGGATAACGCTTGTTTATGGGTGCCGGAGCATGTCAATTACTTTACCGAGCATGGGCTGAGAGCCTTGATGGAGCGTAACGGCTTTCGGGTTGTTAGGGTGGAGCAAATTACCCGGATTCCTTTCAACGCGTTATCCAAAAGACTGAAACTGAAAGGCAAGCCGGCTGCGGTTGTTGACAGTTGGGCGAAGTTTTTGCAGATTCCGTTTGCCGGATTGATGCATCGCTTCGGGCTGGGCATCTACATCAATTTGTATGCGGTCAAGAAGTAGCCGACACGTCGGGTTACGGTTAAAGCTTTGGCAATCGTTCCAGCATTGCTCTATCTCCTGCATAACCCACAGGGATGTGGGGAATGCAGAGAAATGACTGGATCATTTCCTGTCCATGCAGTCGTAATCCGACCTACGTTTTACGCTGAATAGTTACAACAAATTTAAACAAGTCATTATGTTAACCATTGTTATTTTGACCAAAAACGAGCAAGCCAATCTGCCGCGTTGTCTGGCCGCTATTCCCGAAGCCTATCCCATCGTGATAGTGGACTCGGGCAGCGCCGATAATACGGTTGCCATCGCCGTGAGCCGAAATTGCGCCGTTTTTAGCAATCCCTGGCCCGGCTTTGCCGAGCAACGCAATTTTGCGATCAAACAATGCGCTATCAATACGCCCTGGATATTGTTCGTCGATGCCGATGAAATCTATCCCCAGGCATTTTATGACTGGTTTGAAGCGAACATGCCAAACGACGATACCCTTGATGTGCTGATGGTGCCCTCGATACTTTATTTGCGCGGCAAGCGCCTAAATCACGCGCCCGGTTATCCCATTTATCATCCCAGACTGGTGCGAAGGGCTACGGCCCGCTTTGTCCGCAATCACACCGGGCATGGCGAAGCTGTGATCAATACCTGCCGAATCGGTTATTCGGACATTCCTTATGAACATTATTTTTATCATGGCGAGATCATCGAATGGATGCATAAACATGTCGATAAGGCTGCGCAAGAGGTGCAGCTTCAACCGACGACCGATGCGGTAATGACGACACGCGGGCGCTTAAGCGTATTATTGGGCCGATCCTGGCTCAGGATAATCGCCCGGTTTTTATACCACTTTGTATTTCGAGGTGGTTTTTTGGACGGCGTTGCAGGCTTAGAGTTTGCGCTGATGTTTACGTGGTATGAGGCGACAATCTATCTGCAAGCAAAAGCCGGTATTTCGGCAAGGTGAACACTATGAAAATTTCGCTGGTTTTGGCTACATTGGGAAGAGACTGGGAATTGGCCGATTTTTTAAAGTCTGTAAGTGTACAGTCGTATAAAGACTTCGAGTTGATCATCATCGATCAAAACCGGGACGGTAAAATCGACGAGATCGTCGAACCGTTCAAGGCTTGCCTCGATGTGAAGCATGTGAAAGTCGATTTTACAGGTAATGCCCGGGCCAGAGACTACGGCATAGGTTTGGCCCAGGGAAGAATCATCGCGTTTCCCGATGACGATTGCGCTTATGAAAGAGACGTGCTGAAAAAAGTAGTCGCCGAGTTTAAACGGCGCAAAGACTTGTCCATCCTGGTCGCCGGTTCCTATGATGTGTCATCCAGCGGATTCAGCATAGGCGTCAACAGTCATAAAGCCCGGTATTTTTCGCGCTTTAGCATGATGGGCGTTGAGTTTACGCAGTTTTTTGATAAAAAAAGACTGGATGACAAGCAGTTCTACCTGGATCACGACTTCGGGATCGGTTCCAAATATTCGGGCGCCGAGGGTTTTGAGCTGTTGTATCGTTTGCTGCGGGCCGGCAGCACCGCGTTTTATAATCCGGATATAAAAATTTATCATCCGGATAAAGACCACTACAAACTGGGAACCGGAAGAATGCTGATGTATTCCACGGGGATAGGGGCTTACATCAGAAAATTCGCCAATCAGCAGGATGCCTTCATTCTGTATTACATCGTACGCAAGATGTTTGTCGCTCCGATCCTGAAAATGATGCTGGCTTTAGTGTTATTGAACCCGAAAAAATTGGCCTATTCTTTTTATAACCTGATCGGTATTTGGCGCGGGTTTTTGGCCTATGGAAGGTGACACAAAATGAGAGAAAAACAGCCGGTCGCTATGGGCAATAACGTTAAGGTAAAGAAAAAATCTCCCTCTCCTGTTGGAGAGGGTTGGGGTGAGGAGAATAAAAATAAGGGAAGTGCTTTATTTGATCCCCTCATCCTAGTAGTGCGCCAATGAAGTTTTGACGGGTAGCGCGAGATATATGGCGTAGGTGCGGATTTATCCGCACAGTGCGAATAAATTCGCACCTACATCTTAACCGTCATTTTATCTTTGGCGGACTACTAGCCAAAGCTAAATTATTTTAATTTATTCGCAGACAGATTCAGGAGAAATAATATGAAAGTAGGCATCGTTACCACACATATACCCCCGGCCAAAGGTTACGGCGGGGTATCCGTCACCGCCGGGGTTTTGACCAAGGCCTGGGCGGAACAAGGGCATAAAATGGTCTTGGTTGCATCCGACGAGTCGATTTCCGGAAGGCTGCGGCCCGAGCAGGTGCAACTTGGCGATCAGGTGGACGTTAGGCTCTATCGTTGCTATGGATTTCGGCGTTGGGGCTTTGGACTGGGCGCCGTTCCTGAGCTGTTTAAGTTATGCCTGCGTTCGAAGGTGGTATACATCCACGGCATCGCAACGTGGCCGTCTACCTTGGCGGCGGTATTTTGCACCCTGCTGCGTCGCCCGTTCATGGTCGCCGTGCATGGGGGCTTGATGCCCGAGCATGTCGATCTGATACGGAGGCAGAAACCTCACAAATGGCTGTATTATCGCTGGTTGACATTCCCTACCCTGCGCCGCGCTATCGCCGTGCATTGCACCAGCGACACCGAGGCCGAAGGCGTACGCAACGTGCTTGGTGAAGACGCCCGCATCCTGCTGGTTGCTAACGGCATCGACAGCGGCGATTTTAAAGTGGCTAAATATCCGGTCGGGACAGGCATGAAGCTGTGCTTTTTAGGACATGTTCAGCAAGAAAAAGGCATCAATGCCTTTATCAGAGCCTGGTTGAAAGTTAGGCGTCCCGAAGATCGGCTGGTGATCGCCGGACGTAGCGTAGACGGCGCTTATTTCGAAGAATTTCAGGCCCTGGTCGAACAGGCCCAAGGCGCCATCAGTTATTGCGGTTACCTGGTGCGTGACGAGGTGATGAAGTTGTTGGCATCCAGCCATTTTCTGGTATTGCCTTCGGGCTTGGAAGCAGCCGGCGGCATGCGCGAGAATTTCGGCAATGTGGTGGCCGAAGCCATGGCCACAGGTCGCCCGGTATTGGTCGCCAAAGGCTTGGCCTGGGATCATCTGGAATCGTTGGGAGCGGGTTTTGTTTTCGATAGAACCGAGGCTTCCGTCTGCGCAGTGCTGCGCAAAGCCCAAGCGCTGGAGGGCTGGGAGTGGGGGCGGATGTCGTGGAATGGCCGACACTATGTCGAACAACAGCTCGATCCGATCAAACTAGGGGAACGGGTCTGGCAGGTATTGAACAGAGACGATCATAAGCTGCCACAGCAACTGGTCGAGGAGTCCTCGTATGAGTAAGGTCGGCCTTATCGTACCCACTTTGAATGCCGGAAGCTTGTGGCAGTCCTGGCTTAAAGCCTTTAAACAACAAACCCGAAAACCGGATTACCTGTTGGTGATCGACTCGTCGTCCTGCGATAACACCGTAGCCTTGGCACGCGCTCAGGGCTTCGAGGTGCAGGTGATTCCAAAGCCCGCGTTTAATCATGGCGGCACGCGCCAGTTCGGCGTGAACAGGTTGGTGGCGGCGGATATAATCGTGTTCCTGACTCAGGATGCCTTATTGGCCGATGCCGATGCGATTGAAAAGCTGCTCGCGGCGTTTGACGACGAACAGGTCGGCGCGGCCTACGGGCGCCAGCTCCCTCATCGGGACGCAGGCGCTATAGCCGCCCACGCCCGGCTGTTCAATTACCCGGTAGTAAGCCAGCTGCGGTGCCTGGAAGACCGAAGCCGCTTCGGCATCAAAACGGTGTTTATATCCAATTCTTTTTCTGCCTATCGGCGAGACGCATTGATGCAGGTCGGCGGCTTCCCCGCCGACACCATCATGAATGAAGACACCTATGTAGCCGGGAAGATGCTGCTGTCCGACTGGAAAATCGCTTATTGCGCCGATGCCCAAGTGTTCCACTCACATGATTACAGTTTTCAGGACGAATTTAAGCGTTATTTCGACATCGGCGTGTTCCATACCTCTACTGCGTGGCTGCAACAGACCTTTGGCGGAGCGTCCGGCGAGGGCTTGCGTTATGTGCTCTCGGAAATGCGTTATTTGATCGGACACGCTCCCTGGTTGATACCCTCGGCAGTGCTGCGCACCGGGTTGAAATGGCTGGGATTCAAGCTGGGCGCGCTACATCTGGGCTTGCCGCAAGCTGTTCTTAGTCGTTTTAGCCTACATAAAACGTATTGGCTGCGCTCCTTGCCGCCATCATAAATGGCACTCTATAAAAGGGTAGTGGGTTAAACCTGTAACTTGGCATGAATATCGACGCCAAACTCTACCTTATTGATAAGCAATCCAAT
>JAYTLW010000104.1:0-14227 GCA_043729025.1 Methylobacter sp. | reverse complement strand
ATAATGTCCCATTTGGGCAAGATTGGGTTACGTTCCAGTCTGGCTTCAATCGCTAACATCGTTTTCTTAGACAGTGAAATTCCTTTTTGATAAATCGTTTTGCTTAATTTGACTACTGGCTTTATTCCCTTCCAAGTCATGCTTTTTGCCCATTCCAGCATAGTATCTACGGTTACCAACTTCGTACCATTCCAATGCTGCTCCAAAATACCCCAGCAGCGCTCAATTGGATTGTACTTGCTGTGGTAAGGCGGATAGTAGAGCAGCTGAACTATTTTTCTGGTGTGGTCCGCAAAGTCGACAATGCGCTTAAGGAACTGCGTGCGCACACCACTGCTTTCTGGGCCATTATCAACCTTTATCTGGACATGCGCGATTGTGGCACGATCTTGCGCGCCGGTGTTTTTCCACCAACTCATCAAGCTGTCTACGATGAAATCGCTGGTCTTGAAGGAGCTTCCGAAGGTCAGATATAACGCCCCTTCGTTCTCATCTATGATGCCAAAGGGGACGTATTTTTCCTTACACCCCATATCATGGTCAGCAGCACGGTGGTCACCACGCGTCTTTCCACCCCGTGAGTAATCGCCGATATTGACTGTAGCTTTACAGTCGATACTGAGACGCTTGACCTGTCTATTGCCCACAGAATCCTCGTCTTCCAAGGTTTTTCCATCTTTTTCATGGATGTTGTCAAAGATGGCATCTGTTTCTGGAAGTTTCTTTTGCGGCTTGGCCTTGACCACCTTACGTAGTCGGTAACCATTGCGATTCAAAA
Organism: Methylobacter sp.; assembly: GCA_043729025.1. Classification (GTDB taxonomy): domain Bacteria; phylum Pseudomonadota; class Gammaproteobacteria; order Methylococcales; family Methylomonadaceae; genus Methylobacter_A. Next base: position 13,449 of record JAYTLW010000104.1, on the reverse strand, counting down.
CCTCCGCCATAGTACTGGGTGATGGCAGCTGATCTTTTTGGAAGCCTTGGGCAGTCAACTGCTCCAAAGCTTTCGCTGCTGTCAGTCGCGTGTATAACAGCGAAGTATGGAAAGTCGGATCTTGCTGGCTGTAAGATTCCGCCATTGCCCATAGGGCGTGGGCGACCTCAGCATGTTTTTCTTCCCACAACTTATCACCGCCGTAAGCCGCTTGCGCCCCATGGCAAATAATTCCGGTGCGTTGCTCATTAAGTCCTAACTGAACGGTATAACGACCCCAACCAAATATTCTCTCCGCTAATCGGGCATGACCTGTGCAATATTTTAAGGTCATGATCGCCTGAAAAGCCCTGCGTTCTGCACCAGACATTTTAGTACTCGCCAACTTCAAATCCTCGATTTGAGATGCACTTAAGGGCAATAGGACGGGCTTAGGAATGGATTGCATGATTGTACTCAGTAGGTAACTAAAGAAGACAGCCTATCCTGATTGGGTAATATTTACTTCGGAAATCGCCTAAGATTAAACAAGATGGACGCCAGTCAGGATAGTCTGGCGTGTCGAAGGTCATTATTATTGAAGCGTTGGATTGTTTAAGGCGTCTTACCCACAACTTTGTCACTTGCTTCCATATAACTAATCAGGGCTTCCACATCGTTATCGCTAAGCCTCAAGTTAGGCATCAGCATTTTTTTATATCGCTTGAAAAGCTTAAGCGCAATGGGGTCGCGCTCGGCCAGCAATTTATCGGGCGCTTTTAACCAGCGGGCCAGCCATGTCCTATCGCGACGCCGAGTGACATCGTTAAGCCCCGGCCCTAATCCGTCCTCGCTGCCTAAGCTATGACAAGAATCGCAACGGGAGCGAAACAGATCTTCGCCCAGACTCATCTTGGGTATTTGTTGGGCAGCCGCATAACCGGTCAGTTCCGGCTTTTTTTCCTCCTTGAAGTTGCTCAAGGAGCGGCCCAGTAGCCATGCCAAAACCTTGGGTTCGTCGAAAGGCGAGCGCTTCATCCACTGTCCCGTGCGTTCGTTGCCGATCATAAAACTGGTGTTATGTTCGCTGAGTTTGTCGGGCGCCACATCATCTCTGAATAAGCCCAGTTTTTTTCGCAGCAAGGTGATGTCGGCTTGGCTTCCGGTCAGAAAACGCCAGCCCGATCCAATTCTAAAATTTTCTGCATAGGCTTTGAGCACCTTGGGGGTGTCGTGTTCAGGATCGATGCTGATCGAATAAAAGAAAATATCTTTCCCGACGCGATCAGCCAACAACCGTTGCACTTGGCGTAAACTGGCCGTCTCCAGCGGACAGGTATCGCCGCAGTGGGTGTAGATGAAATTAATGGCGACGATTTTATCTTTGATCAAATCATCGTAAAAACGGACGTTTTTACCATCCTGATCCACCAAAGCGACATTAGGGAAGTAATCCGCCCCCCATGGAGAACCCTGAGGGGCAGCCCAAGCTAAACTACCCACAAGGGTTAACATAGCGCCGATGAACATCAAGCTTTGCAAATAACCCATGGCGCTATGTGTAAGCATCTTTCCAGACTCCCTTAACTATTTAGGCAAAATAAATGCCTGCTTTGCCTTCACATCACCGATTTTATAAGTCGGCAAAACAATGCTGGGATCGTAAGCCACACCATCCCACTCCGGCATCGGCGTAGGCACCGCTAGGGTTTGACCGGGATGCAGAATATCCCAGCGCAACAGCATGGCTTTATCCTCATGTTGGGTATTGTGGCAATGTTCCATATAGGTGCCGGCAAACTCCCGAAAGCGGATCGCTATATCGACACTGATAGTACTGTCTGGCAGCGGCCCTACACGGTACACATCTTTGCGGGCATATTTTTCCCAAGGCGGCGGCGCTATGCCGCCCCGGTAAAGAATCTGGCCCTCTTCAAAGTGCACATGCACCGGATGACTCCAGCCGGTATTGCCCTTGATATGCCAGATCTCGGTTTTACCCATGACGGGCGCCGCTGACAATCTATGGGGATCGGCTTGCAAACCGATTCCACCATCGGTCTTGATAGTCCAGGGCTGGGCATCGGTGCCGTTGGATCTGCCAAACTCAAAGGTTCTGTGCACGGCGGCTTTAAGTTCCTGAGCAGTCGGTCTATTCAATGGAATCATTTGTTTCTTGCCTTCCATGTAATCCACAGGATTTAAACTAAGATCCACGCCAGCATAGTTCTGCACCCGAAACTCAAGGAATTTTCCAACTCCAGGGTCGCCGTCTTTGCCATTGGCTTTATATTTCCCGTTCAGCACATCCGCCAGGGGTATTATCCGACTGGGCCCTCTGCCTTTTTCATGCTCCAGCACATTGACCATATACAATTTTGTGCCCGGCGCCATACCTTTGAAATCGACGATGATGTCGTAGCGCTCGGCTATGCCCTGCTCGGGTAAGGCCTCGGGAGACTGGCTATTGGGGAAGGGTATCGCATGCTGCATGATATTGCCGTCGTTGGCGATCATGTAATAAGGTATTTTGTTACCGGCTGCGTCCACGATGGCGATCTTGAAATAACGCGAGACGCTACCGTTCAAGATACGAAAACGATAGCGGCGGGCGCGGACATCGATATAAGGCTTGTATACCCAGTTGACTGTGATGCGGTCGCCCAAAAAACCATCGGTATTAAAGATATTGAATTTAAGCTGACCGTTCTTATCCCAAGCTTTGTCAGCAACCAACAGATTAACGTCATAATCACGGTTACCCCAATCGAGTCCCGAACCGCTCGGCAAGCACAAGTTCACATTGTAAGGGCTGGGGTGAGCCGGGTCAGGATCGGCGTAATTGCAACCGTAACCCGACTTGGAAGGATCGCCACCGGCTTCCTGCATATCCTTAGGCTCCCGGCCGCGATCCAGGGCGCTGTAATAATTCATCATCGCGGCGCTGCCCTTATAGACATTCTGCGCGGTAAAATCCAGCATATGGTCGTGGAACCAATGAGTGCTCATGGTTTCACGCCAGTCACCGGCTATGGTATGGATACCGCCGTTACCGTCCGGGGCGCCGGCCCTTGGATCCAAAGCGCCGATATTGATGCTGTCATGTCCGGCCAAAATCATCGGCCAGTGGTAATCGTAGAACTCGCCGGGATACGAAAAGGCATGGGCGTAACCGTCGCTTTCTGCGGGTTGATGGCCGTTATGTTCATGGGTACTAAGGTGATGCGAGCCGAAACCGTTATTTGCCGCAACATCGATCGGCAAGGCGTTGTAATGGCGGAACAACAGCGGTTCCCCATAACGCGCCATCAGCAGCTTGGGCGGAAAATCTCCGTCAAATGTCCACACAGAATTGGCATTCTGGGCAGGCAACGCGGGATGAATTTTCACTTCTATACCCGCTGTCGTGCCATGAGTCAGATAGTAAAGTCCGCCGGATTTAAACTCCCCGATGTTGTATTTGTGCCTCTGGTAATTGTCCCGCAGGCCGCCGTTGATCCGCGCTCCGGACGTGGCGCTTTGAAAATAAACCTGCGGAAAAAACTCGTCCCAGCGCTGATGGGCAAACTGTTCGCCGGATGGGCGGCCTTCGGTTACCCCTTGCGTATTTCCAGGTAACAAACCACAGCCCTTAATCTTGGAAGCCCAAGCATTAGATAAAACATCATTTGCAAGCCGAGTGGGAAAGGGTTGAATTTGTTGCTTAAGAAAGCCGTCCAAAACTTGTCCGTCCGGTGTGCTCTGGCAATTGGCAGGAACCGGCAATCCTGATGTTGATGATCCGCTATGGGGACTGGGCAAAGTCTGCAAGCCGAATTCCTCAAACATCAACAGCTTGGCCGTGAAGGGTGTAGCGCATTGCCCAGAAACGCACAACGGGCTGGCCGTCATATCCGTCGGGATGTTGATCTTCGCATAGGCCGGCGCCGCCGTCATTAAACAGACGACCAATACCGCTATTGCAACGGCCAAACTGGAAGCCTGCATGCAAAATGTCATTCTGTGACGCCTGTAGGATGACCTGAACGCATGTATTTCAACTTTATCGGTCAGGTTGTTACAGCGTTTTTCAGCCGTTTTTCTATCATAAAAGTTATGTACCTTGACCATGTTATATACTCCCTAAGTTATATGCCCCTTACGATTTTATGGTTTGAACTGGAAAGCGCGTTAAGCGCAAATGTGCTTATTTAAATTTAGTCTTGCTTTGTTAAGCATGGACACTTCCGGCAAAAAACAGATGTTTCCTATGCCAACTAATTACCTGAACAACCTAACTAAAATGCTCAAAATACTTATCAAGTACTTAGAATCGGCAAAATCTTTGAACCGATCATCATAAAGCACTAACCAGTGATTATTAGACTATCGAGTTCGAACTTAAAAAGTAATTCGTGTAAATGCTTACTTACAAATACCTATAGGCGCCAGCTCACATAGCCGACGGCAGCGGCATGACTTATACAGTTGTTTGCTGTGAGCTTCAGACGAATTGGTCTGGAACAAATGAGTGTTAACAGGGAAGCAGATGCCAGTAAATAGCCTGGCGTGAAAATGGAAGGTTTTGCCGAATTGATCGGCCAGGGCGATGTTGGGGAAACAGTCCTCCCCCCACGAATAATACCAATCCCAATAAGTTCACATGCTATCCCTTCTCCAGCGGGAGAAGGGAACTTATTGGGATTGGTATAACCCTAGTGGGCAACCCAAGCTGAGCTGCCCACTAGGGTTAACATGAACTGGCCGGGATAAAAATAAGCGTGCATGAAACCGTCGCTTTCGGACGGATTATGGCCGTTATGCTCATGGGTAGTGATCGTGTTCTTGCCGAAACCGCTATTTGCCGCAACATTGATCGGCAGTGCGTTGTAATGGCGGAACAAAAGGGATTCGCCATAACGAGCCATCAGCAATTTGGGCGGCAGAGTGCCGTCAAATGCCCACACGGAATTGGCATTCTGGGTAGCCACTTTACTACTGAGCGCAGCCGAAGGGCTCAGGGCGAACGTGATTTTGGAATGCTCAACTGCGGTTTTTAGGGTAAAGGATCATGCATCAAGAATGCCTGAGAAGTCCAACTCGAATAATAGTCTCTAACTATGGCAGGGTTGATGATTGAGGGTATTCTGAATAAACCGAACCAGCTGCTCATGGTCGCTATTCTCAATATCGGCATAGCGCAGTCCGATTTTGCATTGATCCCTGGACATGCGCCGAGAAAAAACCACTTGGCAGCGCGCGACTACTTTGGATGACAGCCCATCCAAAGTAGTCAGGTTCAAATCAACAAACACGGAAACCGGCCTGCCTTCGTGAACAAAACATCCTCTCGGCGTAATCATGTCCCGTTGTTTGTTGTTGCACTCGACACAGAGCCCAAGGTTGGATACCTCCACCGCAACCACCTTAATGCGCACCCCTGCTTCGGTAGTGGCGATAGCAGGTACCTGGACTGGAATTCTTTGATAAAGTCTACGATCCATAATCCTATACTCTCACTATGAAAACGACATAATGACAATACTAGTACAAAAAATTAAGTTATACAAATCAACTGCTGCCGCCTGCCTATTCAAGTACCTTATTAAATAATCGGCTCGCCGCGCGCAAGTTTAGGTAAATTACCGTCCAAACCCATCGCACTGCGCATCACTTTATGTTTGGCGGGTAAAATTCGCTCGGCCAAGCCCAATCCCAAGTTGCGTAAAAACTTGACAGGTAACACCTGATTGCTGAACACCCGGTAAAAAACATCCATTAAGGTCATCATTTTCAGATTTTCATTGCGGCGCATTTTTTCGTAGCGTCTTAACACCGCCAGATCGCCCAGCTCAAGGCCTTGCTTGCTGGCATCTATCAATACTTCGCCCAAGGCTGCCGCATCCAGCAGACCGATATTAACCCCCTGCCCCGCCAAGGGATTGATCATATGCGCCGCATCGCCGACCAGAACCACACCGGGTTTAACATAGCTTTGCGCATGCTGGCGTTTCAACGGAAAGCTCGCCGTACCCAGAACGGCATTCACCTTGCCCAGGCAATCAGGAAAAGTTGCGACCAATTCGCGCAGCAAATCGGCGTTGGGCAATGCTTGCAACCGGCGCACCTCGTCCGGCGAGTTATACCAAACTATGGAACCGTAATGTCCGGTTAGCGGCAAAAATGCCTGCGGCCCACTGGGCACAAAGCGCTGCCAAGTTATATCCTGCTGCCCGTAAGCGGTTTCAATATAAATCACCAGCGCATGCTGGTTGTAATCCCAACTGGTTACACCCAAACCCACTGTTTGCCTGACTCTGGACTGGCCGCCATCGGCTGCCACCAACACGGTTGCCGACAATACCCGGCCGTCAGCCAGCTCCACTTCGGGTGGTTTGCCGAGACAATAGTTGATTTTATTAATGGTCGCCGGACACATCAGTTCGATGTTGTCAAAATCTTGCAAACGTTCCAATAAGGCCAGCTGTGTCACCCTGTTTTCAACGATATAGCCCAATTCAGGATAATCAATATCGTCACTGCAAAACTCGGTATCGCCCGCCGTTTCCCAAACCCGCATCCTGCGAAACGGGCATAGCCTGCGCTTAACCACGCCATCCCAGGCGCCCACGGCTTCAAGTATGTTTTTGGAGGCGATGCTCAGCGCTGACACCCTTAAATCATGCGGCTGATCTGCGGCGAAAGCCTGCGGCGGCTGGCTCTCTATCACCGCCACGGTCAATGAACTCCCGCCGAGACTACAGGCCACAGCAGCCCCGACCATACCCCCGCCGACTATTAGCACATCGAAATTTTCTTTCATATTTAACCAATCAAAACGTGAATACGCTTAAAACAATTGCAATGCCTCTTAAAAACAAAGTCCATCTATAAGAATTTAAAGAGAGATTCAATGCCATCAAAAACCAAGCAGAAAGATACCACATCTATTTCGATAACAGGCAAAATACCTCCCGCACGACATCACAAAAGATCTAGGCTCACCCGGAGTCCGTAAGCCGTGCATTCCTTGTTTGCATAGCCAGCCGCTAAAAGACTGCGTGACAAAATAGCCTGTTTTCCGTAAAATTGCCTGGTTTTGCCGCACCGTGGCTTTTGATGAAAATATCAGAGCAGGTGCGCAACGAGGGTTCTCGGCGTTAAAGGATAGCCACCCTTTTGTAATATTTTTTTGAGGTGACCATGAGTCAAAGTACGCTACCGACCAGACAGGGTTTATACGATCCACGCCATGAACATGATGCATGCGGAGTAGGTTTCATCGTTCATATTAAGGGTCAAAAAAGCCATGCAATCGTCAGTCAGGGTTTAGAATTACTTAAAAACCTGACCCACCGTGGCGCGGTCGGCGCCGACATCCATGCGGGCGACGGCGCAGGCATTTTGATTCAAATGCCCGATGCATTCATGCGCGCCGAGTGCGACACTTTAGGCATTGCCCTCCCGGCAGCCGGAAATTACGCCGTTGGCATGGTGTTTTTACCTAGCCACGCCGCCAATCGTGCCATTTGCGAAAACTTATTAACCGACATTATCGCCCGCGAACAAGCCGTATTTTTGGGTTGGCGCAATGTGCCTGTCGATAATCGGAGCCTCGGCGAGTCGGTAAAAGCAGTAGAACCCTTTATTCGACAGATTTTTATCGGTCGCGGATCAAATTGCGCTGACCAGGACGCATTCGAGCGCAAGCTGTTTGTGATTCGCAAGCAAGTTGAAAACGCCGTCCACGACTTAAAGCTGGATCATGGTCACTCTTTTTATATACCCTCCCTTTCGTCACGCACCATCGTTTACAAAGGCATGTTGCTGGCGGATCAGGTCGGCTCGTTTTACCCGGAGTTGAACGATAAGCGCATGGACAGCGCCTTAGCCTTGGTGCATCAGCGTTTTTCCACCAACACCTTCCCGACCTGGGATTTGGCGCATCCGTTCCGGTTTACCGCCCATAACGGCGAAATCAACACCTTGCGCGGCAATGTTAACGGCATGGCGGCGCGCCGTCATTCCATCGCCTCCAAGGTATTGGGCGAGGACATGCACAAACTGTGGCCTTTGATCGACGAAGCGCAATCGGATTCCGCCTGTTTCGACAATGCGCTGGAATTGCTGGTGGCCGGCGGTTACACGCTCGCCCATGCGATGATGCTGCTGATTCCCGAAGCCTGGGCCGGCAATGTCCTGATGGACGAAAAACTGCGCGCGTTTTATGAATATAACGCCGCCCTGATGGAACCTTGGGATGGCCCGGCGGCCATTGCCTTTACCGACGGCCGTCAAATCGGCGCGACCCTGGATCGCAACGGCCTGCGCCCGGCGCGTTATCTGGTCACCGATGACGATTTCGTGATTATGGCGTCGGAAATGGGCGTGTTGGATATTCCCCAGCACAAGATCATCAAAAAGTGGCGCCTGCAGCCGGGTAAAATGCTGCTGATCGACACCGAACAAGGCCGTATTATCGATGACGCGGAATTGAAAACCCATTTGGCATCCTGTCACCCTTATGCCGAATGGCTGTCCAAAACGCAAATTTTGCTGGCCGATCTGCCGCCCGAAATTTCCGCCATGGCTCCGGATGCGCACACGCTTTTAAACAGGCAGCAAGCCTTCGGTTATACCCGTGAAGATATCGAAGTTATCCTGAAGCCGATTGCCCAAACCGGACAGGAGCCGATCAGTTCGATGGGCATCGATGCGGCATTGGCGGTGCTATCGCAGCGCTCGCGCTTGTTGTACGATTATTTCAAGCAAGGTTTCGCCCAAGTCACCAATCCGGCCATCGACCCGATACGCGAAGAATTGGTGATGTCGCTGGTGTCGCTGATCGGCCCGCGCCCCAATTTATTGGGCCTGGACGAAGGCGGAACCCACATGCGCCTGGAAGTCGAACAGCCTATTTTGACCAATCAGGATCTGGAAAAAATCCGCCGCATCGAAACCCGCACCGGCGGCATTTTCAAGACCAAAACCCTGACGCTATGCTATCCCTCCGATTTGGGCGCCAGCGGCATGGAAGCGGCGCTCGACAAACTGTGTCTTGCCGCCAAACAGGCTGTCGAAGCAGGCAACAACATCCTGGCGCTATCCGACCGCGACCTGGATATGGCGCATATCGCCATCCCTGCCTTGCTCGCAACTTCCGCCGTGCATCATTACCTGACCCGCGAAGGCCTGCGCACCAAAGTAGGCCTGGTCGTCGAAACCGGCGAAGCGCGCGAAGTCCATCATTTTGCCTTGCTGGCCGCTTACGGCGCGGAAGCGGTTAATCCTTATCTGGCCTTTGACACGCTGTCCGGGCTTTGTGCGGTGCTTCCCGACCTTAGCGAATATGAAGCGCACAAGCGCTATATCAAAGCGGTCTCCAAAGGCTTGCTGAAAGTCATGTCCAAAATGGGCATTTCCACGTATCAGTCGTATTGCGGCGCGCAAATCTTTAATGCGATCGGCTTGTCGGAACCCTTTCTGGAGCGCTATTTCACCGGCACCACCAGCACCGTCGAAGGCGTCGGTTTAGACGAAATCAGCGAAGAAACCGGCAGCCGTCATCGGCTTGCCTTTGGCAATTCGCCCTTATATCGCACTGCCCTGGATGTGGGCGGGGAATACGCCTACCGTTTACGCGGCGAAGCGCATACCTGGACGCCTGCAACCATCAGCACTTTGCAACATGCAACGCGCAGCAACAGCTATGAAAAATATGCCGAATTTTGCCGTCTGATCGACGAACAGAACGAATCTTTGCTGACCTTGCGCGGCTTGATGTCGTTCAAGGAAGAGGCAAAGCCTGTGCCTTTGGATGAAGTGGAATCTGCGGCCGACATCGTCAAGCGCTTTGCAACCGGCGCTATGTCATTCGGTTCGATTTCTTACGAGGCGCATACCAATCTGGCCATCGCGATGAACCGCATCGGCGGCAAATCCAATACCGGTGAAGGCGGCGAACTGCCGGAACGCTTCAAACCCTTGGCCAACGGCGATTCGATGCGCTCTGCGATTAAACAAGTCGCTTCCGGGCGTTTTGGCGTCACCACCGAATATCTGGTCAATGCCGACGACATTCAGATAAAAATCAGCCAGGGCGCAAAACCCGGCGAAGGCGGACAGCTGCCCGGTCATAAAGTCGACGCGGTTATCGCCAAGGTGCGTCATTCCACGCGCGGCGTAGGCTTGATTTCACCGCCGCCGCATCACGATATTTATTCGATTGAAGATTTGGCGCAGCTGATCCATGACTTGAAAAACGTCAATCCGGTCGCCCGAATCAGCGTCAAGCTGGTCTCCGAAGTCGGCGTCGGCACCGTTGCGGCAGGCGTTTCCAAGGCCCACGCCGATCATGTCACCATAGCCGGTTATGATGGCGGCACCGGCGCAAGCCCCTTGACCTCGATCAAACACGCCGGTTTGCCTTGGGAAATCGGCCTGGCGGAAACCCACCAGACGCTGGTGCTCAACAAACTGCGCGGGCGCATCGCGGTACAGGTCGACGGCGGTTTGCGCACCGGGCGCGATGTGATTATCGGCGCCTTATTGGGCGCGGATGAATTTGGCTTTGCCACCGCGCCCTTGATCGTGTCGGGTTGCTTGATGATGCGCAAATGCCATTTGAACACCTGCCCGGTCGGCGTGGCGACGCAAGATCCGGAACTGCGCAAGCGCTTCACTGGACAACCGGAGCATGTGGTCAATTATTTCTTCATGGTCGCGGAAGATGTGCGGCAATGGATGGCGAAACTGGGTTTCCGCAACTTTAATGACATGATCGGACGCTCGGACAAACTGGACACGCAGCGCTCGCTGAACCATTGGAAAACCCAAGGATTGGACTTTAGCCGAGTTTTCTATAAACCCGTCGTAGCTCCCGGCACCCTCGTTTATCGCCACGAAAACCAGGATCACGGCCTGACCCATGCCTTGGATCATACCTTGATCGCCGGGGCGAAAGCGGCTCTGGAACACAGTCAGCCGGTTGTCATCCATACCCCTATCCGCAATATTAACCGCACCTTCGGCGCGATGCTGTCCGGCGAAGTGGCCAAACGTTACGGGCATAAAGGCTTGCCTGAAGACACTATTGCTATTCATGTCAAAGGCACTGCCGGGCAAAGTTTCGGCGCGTTTTTGGCGCAAGGCATCAGCATCGACCTTGAAGGCGAAGGCAATGATTATGTAGCCAAAGGCATGAGCGGCGGGCGTATCGCCATTTACCAGCCGAAAGACTGCCCTATCGATCCTGCCGAAAACATTATCGTCGGCAACACCGTGTTGTACGGCGCCACCAACGGTGAATGTTATTTCAGCGGTGTCGCCGGTGAACGCTTTGCGGTGCGCAACTCAGGCGCTATCGCAGTTGTCGAAGGCGTGGGCGATCATGGCTGCGAATACATGACCGGCGGCGTCGTCGTGGTGCTGGGATCCACCGGTCGCAATTTTGCGGCGGGCATGTCCGGCGGTGTGGCTTATGTGCTGGATGAACAAGGCGGCTTCGAAAAGCGCTGCAATATGGCCATGGTAGAACTCGAACCCCTGCTCAAGGAAGATGACCGACTGGAAGCCATTGCCCACCAGGGCGGCGATATGGAAACTCATGGCCGGGTACACTTGATGTCCGACATGACCCGTCACGACGCGCAACGCCTAAGGCATTTAATCGAAAACCATAAGCGTTATACCAATAGCGCCAGAGCCCGGCATATTCTGGATCATTGGCAGGATTATCTGCCGCAGTTTGTTAAAGTCATGCCGGTCGATTACCGTGCAGCGCTCGAACAAATTCAGGCAGAACAAGCAGATCTAGCATCTGCGGCTGCATAATCGTTTTAAGTAGAAGGTATTAAAGATGGGTAAACCGACCGGGTTTATGGAACTGGATCGCACCGAACGGCACACCACTGCGCCGAGCGATCGCGTCCAGCATTATCGAGAATTTACGCTAACTCCCAGCGATGCCGAAGTGGCCCAGCAGGGTTCGCGATGCATGGATTGCGGCATTCCTTTTTGTCACCAAGGCTGTCCGGTCAATAATATTATCCCGGATTGGAATGACGAGGTTTATCAAGGGGATTGGCAACAGGCGCTGGAAATTTTACACAGCACCAACAATTTTCCCGAGTTTACCGGACGCATTTGCCCTGCGCCCTGCGAAGCGGCTTGCACACTCAATTTGCAGGATCAGCCGGTAACCATTAAATCGATAGAATGCGCCATTATCGACAAAGGCTGGGACATGGGCTGGGTAAAACCGCAAATCCCGGAACTTCGCACCGGGAAACGCGTGGCAGTGATCGGTTCGGGCCCTGCGGGATTGGCCTGCGCTCAACAGCTGGCGCGCGTCGGACATGAAATCGTAGTCTACGAAAAGAATGACCGTATCGGCGGCTTGTTGCGCTATGGCATACCCGATTTCAAGATGGAAAAAAACCATATCGATAGACGCATTGCGCAAATGCAGGCGGAGGGCGTCAGCTTCAGACCCAACAGCCATATCGGCGCCGACATTTCCGCACAGAAAATACTCGCCGACTACGATGCCGTGGTTTTAGCAGTAGGCTCGGAACAGCCGCGTGATCTGGATGTTGAAGGACGCAATGATTTTACGGGCGTTCATTTTGCGATGGATTTTTTGCGTCAACAAAACAAACGCAACGCAGGCGACACCATAGCCGAAGACAGCGCCATTACCGCGACCGGCAAACATGTCGTGGTGATCGGCGGCGGCGATACCGGTTCCGATTGCATAGGCACCTCCATCCGTCAGGGCGCGGCCTCCGTGGTGCAGCTAGAAATCATGCCGCAACCGCCCGAAAAAGAAAACAAAGCGCTGACCTGGCCGCTGTGGCCCAACAAGCTGCGCACCACGTCTTCACATAATGAAGGCATCAAAAAACGCTACTGGAGTGTCAACACCCAAAGCGTTACCGGCATAGACGGCAAAATCACCCATTTGAATGCGGTCGAAGTGGAGTGGAAGGCGGAGGGCGGACAGTGGAAAATGAGCGAAAAACCGGGCAGCGCATTCACCCTGGACGCAGAACTTGTGTTAATAGCCACTGGTTTTGTGCACCCGGTACACGAAGGCTTGTTGCAGGAGCTTGGCGTTGACCTGGAACGCAATAATATCAAAGCCACCGACAAGCAGTATCGCACCTCGGTCGATAAAGTATTTGCCGCAGGCGACGGGCGGCGCGGGCAATCGCTGGTAGTCTGGGCGATACGCGAAGGCAGGCAAGCCGCCCGCGCCGTGGATGAGTTCCTGATGGGAGCATCGGAACTGCCGAGGTGATGCTCTGTAGGGGCGACTTCAGTCGCCCATTAATCAAAGGCTTGTGCGCACTTGGATGTAAAGGTACGCACAGCGCACCCTACGCATGACAAAACTTATACCAATCCCAATAAGTTCACATGCTATCCCTTCTCCAGCGGGAGAAGGTTAGGTTGAGGGGATTCAAACAACAACTTATTGGGATTGGTATT